>QHSQ01000124.1 GCA_003221615.1 Candidatus Rokuibacteriota bacterium
AAGCGGAGCGTGAGGTACCCGATGCCGAGCCCCAGGAGCGCCGAGACCAGCCCCCCGGCGACGATCAGCACCGGCAGCGGCGCCTCGAACGCCTCGATGAGGAAGATCGCGGTGTACGCCCCGAGGGCAAAAAACGCCGGAGTGCCGAAGTTCACGTAGCCGGCGTAGCCACCGAGGACGTTCCACGCGGTGGCGATGACGACGTATTGCAGGACGATATACCCGGCGAAGTAGATGTACGGGTTGATGCGAAGCTTGGCCAGGAGAATCCCGAGCCCGATGACGGCTGCACCGACCACGAGCGCCCTGGCCGTCTTCACCGGCTATCGCCCGAAGAGCCCGGCAGGCCGTACGGCCAGGGCCAGCAGGAGAATTCCGAACGAGACCGCGAGCGACCAGGACGGCCCGAAGAAGGTCGCCATCAGGCTCTCGGCGATTCCGAGAATGATCGAGGCGACCAGTGTCCCACCGATGCTCCCGAGGCCGCCCAGGACCGTGATCGCGAAGACGCGACCGATGTAGTCGCGATCGGTCGACGGCACGACCGGCGAGATCGTGATCAGCAAGGCGCCCGCGAGGCTGGCTGCCGCGATCCCGATCCCGAACGCGATCGTCTTGATGCGGACGGGGTTGGCGCCCATGAGTCGGAGCGCGACCTGATCCTGGGAGACTCCCATGACGGCCCGGCCGTAGAAGGTTCGCGACAGGAACAGATAGAGCGCGAGCGTCATCAACAGTCCGACGACGCACGGCACCAGGAGCCGGAAGGCGATGCCGACGCCCCCGAGATCGATCGACCGGCCGATGTAGGCGGCCTCGACCAGCCGGTAGTCGACACCGTACTTCAGGCTCAGCCCCACCTCGATGATGAAGAGCAGGCCGAAGAAGAACACGAGCCCGCGCAACGATTCCTCGCCGCGTCGCTCGAAGCTCGCGTAGTAGATCCGATAGACGCCGGCCCCGAGCCCGTAGAACAACGGCGTGAGCAGCACGCCAGTCAGGATCGGGTCGAGGCCGTACGAGCTGTTCATCACGTAGGCCGCGTACGCCCCGAGGATCACGAACGCCGGATGGGCGATGTTGACGATGTCGAGAAGACCGAAGGTGAGCGACACGCCGAGGCTGACGGCGGCGTAGAAGCCCCCGAGCAGCATCCCGGCGACGACCGCGTTGGCGAGCAGATCCCAGGAGAACATGTCGTGCGCCTGTCCACACAGAGCGAGCGCGCGCGCCCCGCCGGCGGGGCGCGACCCTCACCCGACGCGGAGTCCCGGCGCTATTTCTGCGCCGCCGAGTAGGGGTAGATCACGTTGCCCGACTTGAACTCGTCGGGATAGAGCACGACCTTCTTGCCGGGGACTCTGAACTGCTCGACGTCGCTCCCCTTGACGCCCTGGTACTGGACCTGGAGCACGCGCGACTTGGCCCACTCACCGTTCGCCCCGAAGCGCACCTTGCCCACGATCGTGCTGAACTCGTTCGAGCGGATGTAGTCGGCGACCTTCTGCTGGTCGAGGCTCTTGCTGCCCTCGATGGCCAGGCCGAGGATCTGCGCGGCGGAGTACGCGTAGGGCGGGAGGTAGTAGCCGAGCGGATCCACGCCGGCCTCCTTCGCGCGCTTCTGATACTCGGCGAAGAACTCCTTGATGCCCGGAAACATCATGGTCTGCTCGGGCGCCCAGAAGTCGTAGTTGACGATGCCGTTCAGCATCGGCCCGAGGCTCGTCATGACCGTGGTGAACTGCAGGCCGACCATCCCGCCGCCGAAGATCTTGGGCTGCAGCCCAACCTCGTGCGAGGCGCGGACCATGCCCACCGAGTCCGGCGGGTACGAGGCGACGAACACGATGTCGGGGTTCACGGCCTTGATCGCGCGGGCGATCGGCGTGTAGTCGACGGTGCTCGGCGGATACGACTTGTCGTAGACGGTCTTGAAGCCGAACTTCTTGACGAGCTCGCGGGCGCCCGCGATGGCGTGCCGCGGGTACTCGGCGTCGGCGCCGACCAGCGCGATCGTCTGCGGCTTGGGATTCTGCTTGGCCGCGATCTCGAAGAATCCGGTCGCCCAGTTGGCCTCCGGATCCGGTCCCGAGGGCTGGATCTGGAAGTAGTTCGGGTACTTGTACTTCTCGTTGTTGGCCAGGCCGAGGATGCCCATGATCGTGAGCTTGCGCTCCATCGCGATGGGCATGAGCGGCGCGATCAGGTTGGTCCCGTAGCCCGAGATGACGAAATCGACCTTGTCGACCTCGAGCAGCTTGGTGTAGATGCCGGGAACGGTCGCCGGGTTGGTCTGGTCGTCGTAGGAGATCAGCTCGACCGGACGGCCGAGGAGCCCGCCCTTCTTGTTCACGTCGTCCTTCCAGATCTGGATCGCCAGCAACGCGGGCTTGCCGTTCGCCGACAAGCCGCCCGTCAGCGCCATGCCGAGGCCGATCTTGATCGGATCCGCCGCGCGCGCGACGAACACGCCCGCGCCGGTGAGCCCGAGCGTGCCCGCGACGGCGCCGACCAGCGCCCAGCCCAGAAGCCTCCACATCCAGGGT
This sequence comes from Candidatus Rokuibacteriota bacterium, assembly GCA_003221615.1. Taxonomy (GTDB): domain Bacteria; phylum Methylomirabilota; class Methylomirabilia; order Rokubacteriales; family CSP1-6; genus AR31. The sequence goes on from QHSQ01000124.1 coordinate 2,547, forward strand.
CGATTCATCGATGTCCTCTCTCTCAGCGCGGCGTGCTGAGCCCGCTGACGTTGATCAGGTCTTTCGCCTTCCAGCCGTCCAGATCGTACTCGGCCATGCAGCCCTCGGCGAACTGCTTCCAGCGATCGTACTGGCCGGAGGCAAGCGCGCCGAACAGCGCGTAGCGCCGGATCTCTTCGTGGCTGCCGGAGTAGTTGATCTCGTAGAGCTCGTGGCGACCGCCGAACTCGGTGCCGATCGCGTCCCACAGGAGCTTCATGAGCTTGACGCGCTCGACCGCGTCGACCCCGCCCGAGCCCCGCATGTAGAGGTCGAGGTACTGGCGCAGATCCGCGTTCTTGAAGTCGCGCGCGTGCGAGTTGAGATAGATGAGCCCGCTCGCGACGGTCTTCTCGATCAGGTTCTTGATCTGCACGTACGCCTCGGGGGCCAGGACCTGATAGGCGGCCGCCGGCTCCATCGCCGGCAGGATGCAGCCGCCCGTCCACGGGTCGGCGCTCTTGGCCATCGCATCCGAAAGGCCCCAGATCATGTTGCGCCAGGCGATGACCTCGCCGATGTTCGCCTCGACGCCGCGGAACGAGCGTGCCCCGGTGATCTCGGTCGCCTTGATCATGAGGCCGGTGATGAAGTCGAGCTTGACCGCCAGGCGCGTGCAGCCGTGAATGAGCGCGCGCGGCAGGAAACCGGTGCGCGGGAAGAAGTTGTTCGCCTTCTCGACGTCGGCGTGCACGAACACGTCCTCCCAGGGCACGAACACGTTGTCCATCACGAAGATCGCGTCGTTCTCGTCGAGCCGGCTCGACAGCGGATAGTCGAACGGGCTGCCGAGCAGGGCCGCGCGCATCTCGTTCGACACGCGGCAGATGAGCTTCACGCCCTTGGCGTTCGTCGGCACCATGAACACGATCGCGAAGTTCTTGCCCTGGACCGGGATGAGCCCGTGATGGGCGACGAACGTGAAGTGGGTCAGCGCCGAGCCGGTCGCGACGACCTTGGCGCCGGAGACGTAGATGCCGGCGTCGGTCTCCCTGGTGACCCGCGCGTAGATGTCGGTCGGCCCGCCCGTCGCGCCCGGGGCGATGTTCCGGTCGACCGGCGGGTGGATGATCGCGTGGTTGATGAACGGCACGCGCTCCTGCGAGTAGCGATACCAGCGGCGGGCGTTGTCCTGGTAGGGGGCGTAGAACTCGGCGTTCGCGCCGAGCGTGCCCAGGAAGGCCGCCTTGTAGTCGGGCGAGCGGCCGAGCCACCCGTAGGTGAGACGCGCCCACGCCGCGATCGCGTCGCGCCCGGCCACCTGCTCCTCGACCGTCGTCGGGGCGCGGAAGTATCGGTGCGTGAACCCGCCCCACTCGGTGGGCTCGGTGAGCACGTGCGTGCCGCGCTCGTGGTCGTCGTGCAGCGCATCGTAGAGCCGCGCGAGCATCCGGGCGCAGTTCTGGAACGCGGGGTGGGTGGTGATGTTCTTGACGCGCTCGCCGTAGATCCAGACCTCGCGGCCGTCGTCGAGGCTCTCCAGGAACTCCTTGCCGGTGTACGGGAGTGCCGCCTTCTTCGCTGCGGCTTGCGGCGCCGCCTCGGTCCGTTTTGCGGATTTCGGCTTCGCGCTTTCAGCCATGACGACACCCCCCCGGGAGGATTCGACCCCGAACCGCCCCCACTAATACCCGGGATCAGGGTTCGGTCAAGGCCGAAATCCGGTAGTCTGTGGTCTCGAGTGGAGGACTGGATGCGATGATGGCGAGGAGCGCGCCGCAGACCGTCGCGGAGGCTCCGGCCGGCCGGCCGGGGCGGCGCGGCAAACGGATGATGACGCGAGCTTTTGTGTGCGCGGTGGCCGTGCTCGGTCTGGTGGCGTGCGGCCGCGGGACGAAGGAAGACATCGTCTCGAAGGCGCGGGACATCTCCAAGCGCGCCGAGCTCGAGCGGGTACTCGGCCAGCCCGACGAGATCACCAAGCTCGGGCCCGTCGAGACCTGGCGCTACAAGGCCTCGAACGGCGAGGTGATCTTCCTGATCGTCGGGGACGATGTCACGTTGCAGGCAGCCGGCGCCCGAGACAAGGCGAAGTAGGATCCGAGGGGACAACGATGGCACTCAATCTGCGAGACTTCCTGCAGGCTCTCGGCGACGACTTGATCCGGGTCGACGACGAGATCGATCCGATCACCCAGGCCGGCGCGCTCTGCTCGGCGGCCCCCCGGCCGATCATGCTGAGCCGGCTCAAGGGCTTCCCGGGCTGGTCGCTCTGCGATATTTTGGTCAAGGACCGCGCCCGCCAGGCCAAGGCGCTCGGCACCACGCCGCGGCACGTCGTCCGCGAGCTGTCCGACCGCATGTTCACGCGTGTGCCCGGCGGCTCGAAGCTCGTTCCCGACGGCCCGTGCAAGGAAGTGAAGCTCCTCGGCGCCGACGCCGACATCACCAAGCTCCCGATCCCGATCCATTCGGAAGGCGACGCGGGCCGCTACCTCGGCTCGGGCGTCACGATCACCCGCGATCCCGAGACCGGCGTACGCAACGAGGCGATCATCCGGGCGCTCGTCCGCGGACCTCGGAAGATGGGCTTCTGGATGGCCGCGCGCCACAACTGGGCGCATCTCATGAAGTACCAGGAGCGCGGCCTGCCGGCGCCGATGGCATTCGCGATCGGCCTGCATCCCGGCTACGAGATCCTCGCCAACTTCAGCGGCCGACACGAGGGCTATGACGAGCTCGAGATGGGCGCGGGTGTGCTCGGTGAGACGCTCGAGCTCGTGAAATGCGAGACGATCGACCTCGAGGTCCCCGCGCAGGCCGAGATCGTGATCGAGGGCGTCGTACCGCCGGGCGTGCGCGAGCCCGAGGGCCCGTTCGGCGAGTTCACCGGCTACAGCAAAGGCGCCGAAGGGCCGGCGCCCGTTTTCGAGGTGACGGGGATCACGCGGCGACGGGACGCGATCTATCGCCACATGCAGGCAACGGTCTTCACCGATCACCAGCCGCTCGTCTCGGTGCCGATGGAGGCCAGCCTCTACCGGCGGCTCAGCGAGATCCACGGCCGCACCGAGATCCACGACGTCTACATCCCGCCGTGGGTCACGATGTTCACGGTGTTCGTCCAGATGACGCCGCGCTGGGACGGTCAGGCGCGCGACGTGCTGCTGGGTGTGCTGTCGAGCCCGTACCTGCACCCGAAGATCGCGATCGCGGTCGACGAGGACGTGAACATCTACGACCCGCGCGAGCTCTTCTGGGCGATCTCGACCCGCGTGAACCCCGAGCGCGACGTCATCATGATCCCGCACGAGCGCATTCATCCACTGGACATATCCGCGCCGAACGTCGACCGCTCCGAGGTGACGGTGATGCGCGTGGGCGGCAAGATGGCGATCGACGCGACGAAGCCGCCGCTCTGGCGAAAGAAGGAGCGCGACGAGTTCGCGCGCATCAAGCCCAAGGGCGCCGACGATCCGGCGCTCCAGGCGCTGCTAGCGCGCCTGGCCTCGATGGGATAGCGCTCAGGCCGCGGAGGCGCGGCGCGCGCGGCGACGCCGCGGCCGCTCCATCCTCCGCAGCGGTCGCCGGACGGAGAACCCGACCATCCGCGCGGCGCCGACCCCCGCGCGCTGCACGGCATGGGCCGCGCCCTGGGCCGCGCCGACGGCCACTCGCCCGACCTCACCGCCGACCTCACGACCGGCGTCGACGGCGCCGCTGGTGGCGCTGATCGCGAGCCGGCCGAGATCGCCGCCGATTTCCTCGGCGGCTCGGATCGATCCGCGAACGGCGCTGAGCGCGGTCGTGCCGATCTCGGCGCCGACCTCCTGCACGCCACGCACCGCGGTGACGACCGTCTCGGTCACGGCGTGCACGAGACCGACCGACAGCGCTTCGGCGCCCTGGAGCGTCGTGCGAATGGCGGCGGGCATGCGTCCATCGCTGAGCGTCTTCGCGGCGGGAACCGATGCGGCCGTTGTGCGCGTGCGACTCATGGCTTGTCTTGGCATGGCTGACAACCCCCCTCTAGCACCTCGTGAGATAGTGACATTGTGGAAGCACGGCGAGGGTCCGTCAAACACTCGCTCGGTGCAAGGGATGAAGTTTTTTCATCTCACGAGCCGAATTTCTACTGGTCGTAACACAAACGTAGCACATGCTCCGCAACCCGACTGGTAGCCTCCACGCCAGATCAGGAGGTCCTTGATGCAGATCCATCCGACGTCCTTCCTGCTCGGGCTTGGCGCCGCGCTCGTCGTTCCGCTCTTCACCCGGGTCCTCCGTCCGCTGGCCATCGAAGCCGCGGTGGCGGGCATGGGAATGGTCGAGGAGGGACGTCGCCTCGTCGCCGAGCAGATGGAAACGTTCGAGGACATCGTCGCCGAAGCCCGCGCGCGCCGCGAGGAGCAGCTGATCGCCGAGGGCAACGGGCATCATGTCGAGGCCGCGGTCGAGGTCGAGAGCGCCGGGGACGAGGCCGATCGGGTCGGGTCCCGGCGGCGCGGCAACAGCGGCCGGCGGCGCGCGTCCTGAGATGTCGGCCGTGACGCGCCGCGACGAGTGGGCGGATGCCCCTCGCGCGGTCGGCATCGTCCACGATATTCCTGGACGCCTGCGTCTGCGGCTACCGCCGGGGGCGAGCATCGCGGGCCTCAACGACGTCGTCGACCGGTTGAACGGCGCGCAGAGCTCCGTCTGGTCACCTCGCACGCGAAGCCTCCTGATCCGCTACGACGCGAGCATCCTCACCCCCGAGGAGATCACCCGGACGGTTGCCGAGCACGCTGACCTGGAAGTGCCGAGCTCGAGCGACGGTCCGCACGCTGCGGACGACCGCCCCCCGGTGGCCGCGGCGGTCGTTGGCGTGTTCAGCGACCTGAACGACCGCGTCGCCCGTGGGACACGCGGTCACCTCGACCTGCCGATCGTGCTCTCGGTCGGTCTGGCGCTCTGGGCCGGCCGGCAGCTCCTGCGCGGTCCGATCACGGCGCTCTCGTGGACGTCGGCGCTCTGGTACGCCCACGGGCTCTTCCGCGACTATCACGCAACGCGCGAGCACTAGCTCATGCGCCGCACGATCGCCCACTCGGTCCGTGGGCGTCTCCGCGTCCGCTACCCTGCCCACTGGCTCGAGCCACGCTGCTCGGCGATCGAGTCCGAGCTGAAGGCGTTGCCGGGCGTGCGGGCCGTGCACGGCCGGGCACTGACCGGCAGCCTTCGCATCGACTACGATCCGTATCGTCTGGCGGCGGAGGCGATCGTCGACAGGCTCGACTGTATGACGGCGGAGCTGGCCGCGCCGCCGACCTCGAAGCTGACGCATCCGAAAGGCCGGCAGCTCCAGACGCTCCCATCGGCTCCAGTGCTGAAGATGATCGGCGCCACCTCAGTGCTCGTCACCGCGTGCTGCCTGCCGGTTCCGCCGGCGATCACCGCGGGCCTCCTGCTGGCGTCGAGCGCCCCGGCGTTCTTCCGCGCCGGCGTCACGCTCGCCGCCCGACGGCGGCTGAATGGAGACGTCCTCGAGGCGTCGACGCTCGGGCTCCTGGTGGCACGACGAAACTTCACGGCGGCCGCGCTCCTGACGTGGGTACGCGCGCTGGGCGAGCTCGTGGTGGCACGCAGCATCGTGCGGGCCCGCACGTCGCTGAGCGATGTCGTCGGCGTGCCCGGGCGGGCGGTGACACGCCGGTCCGGCGACCAGCGCGAGTCGGTCGAGCTCGGCGCCCTTCACGCGGGCGATGTCGTCGTCGTCACCACCGGTCAGCGCATCCCCGTCGACGGCACCATCGTCCGTGGCGAGGCGATGGTGAATCAGCAGACCATGACCGGCGAAGCACTGCCGGTCGACTGCCTCCCGGGCGATCGCGTCTTCGCGGCCACGACGCTCGAGCACGGCGAGATCGAGATCCGGGCCGAGCAGCTCGGGCCCCATACGGCCGTGGGGCGCATCGTCCGCGCGATCGAGGACGCCGCCACGGAGAAGCCGGACATCCAGCTCTTCGCCGAGCGGCTGGCCGATCGTGAAGTGTGGCGGACCCTGGCCTTGGCCGGCCTGGGCGGCGCCTTCTCGCGGAGCTTCGACGCCGCAATGGCGATCCTGGTCGCCGACTACGGCACCGCGGCGCGCGTCGGAATCCCGACCGCCATTCTGACCTCGCTGCGCCGCGCGGCGAGCGAAGGCATCCTCGTCAAGGGGCCGCGCACGCTCGAACGCCTCGCCCGGGTCGACACGATCGTGTTCGACAAGACCGGCACCCTGACGTCGGGCACGCTCCACGTGACCCGGATCGTCTCCTACGACAAGGCGCTCGACGAGGGCGCGCTCGTCCGGTTGAGCGCAGCGGCGGAGCATGGATTCACTCACCCTGTCGCCCGTGCTGTGGGCCGGCTCGCGCGGGAACGCCGGATCGTGGTCCCGCCCGTGACCGGGACGGAGTCGTCGCTCGGGCTCGGGCTCGACGTCCGGGTCGAAGACCGCCGCGTTCTGATCGGTAGCCGGCGATTCATGGAGCAGCACCGTGTCGGCCTCGAGCGCGCGCGCAGCGACGAAGCGGCCGCACACTCCGTTGGCGCCTCGCCGCTCTTTGTCGCGATCGACGATCGCCTGGCCGGCATGCTCGAGCTCCAGGACCAGCTTCGCGACGACGCGCCCGACGCGGTCCACGCGCTCCGAGCCCGCAAGATGCGGAACGTCATCATGCTATCGGGCGACCATCCCGAGCCGAGCCGCGTGATCGCGGACTCGCTCGGCCTCAGACATCACTACGCGGAGCTCTTGCCCGAGGACAAGGCACGACTCGTCCGAGAGCTGAAGGCCGAGGGCCGCGTGGTCGCGATGGTCGGCGACGGAGTCAACGACGCGCTGGGCCTTCAGGCGGCGGACGTCGGCATGGCGGTGCCCGGCGGCGCCGCGGTGGCGGCGGAGGCCGCTGACATCGTCCTGCTCTCGGGAGGCCTCGACCGGGTGGTGCGGGCGCTCGACCTGGCGCGGGAGAGTATTATCGCGGTGCGTCAGACTCTCGGGGTCGCCGCACGTGCCAACCTGGGTGTCGTTGGGCTCGCGTCGTTCGGGTGGGCGCGCCCGCTGACCAGCATCCTCTTGAGTCACGGCACGACCGTCGCGGCGGCCGTGGTCACGGCGGCACGCGGTGCCGCCAGGCCCCCCTCTCCCCTGGCCGAGTGACGTTACTAGAATGTACGCCGAGCGACATCGACCTGACATACTCGTCTCGTACTGTGGGTGTCGAGGGAGACCCCTCGGGCTATGGAACGGGAGGAGATTTGATGCTCGCTCGGCTCCTGATGCGCTTGATCGCCGATATGCTGTTCGAGACGGCGGCATCCCGGAACCGGTCGTATGAAGCGGAGGTCGACCGCTACCTCGAGGCGCAAGGCTTCGTCCTCGACCGCAAAGCGAGGCCAGCCGTCCGCTAGACCTTCCCAGGCGCCGGCCGCGCCCCAACCCCCGCGGTCCCCCGGCGTCAAGGTCGTGTTCGTCGCGGTCCGTGGCCGTGCTCGACTTCAGGTCGAAGGCATCCGTGGGCGGCCCGTCTGTGCGGCCCGTCTCGAAGCGCGCCTCGCCGCCGCCCACGGCATTCGTCAGGCTCGGGCGAGCTCCACCACCGGCAACGTCCTCATCCTGTTCGACGCCGGGAAGCTCGAGCTCCGGTCCCTGATCGCCGCGGTCACCCGCCACGCGGGCCAGGTTCGCAACGGTGATGGTCGGGCGCTGACGCGAGTCGACAGCGTCTGGCACACGCTGTCCGCGGCGGCCGTCGCCCGAGAGCTCAGCGCGAATCCCGACGCGGGGCTCGACGCGACCGACGTCGCACGGCGACTCGCGGCGCTCGGCGAGAACCAGCTGCCCACGCCGGCGCCCAAGACCTCGCTCGAGATCCTCGCGGGCCACGTCACCTCCCTGCCCGTGCTCTTGCTCGGCGCCGCCGCCGTGCTCTCGCTCGGCATGGGTGCCGTGGTCGACGCGGTGGTCATCGGCGCGGTGATCGCCGCCAACGGCATCGTCGGCTACATCACCGAGCGCCGGGTCGAGCGTATCTTCGCCTCGCTCCAGAACGGGGGCCTGCCGCCGGCGTTCGTCCTTCGAGACGGCCGCGAAGTCATGGTGCCCGCCCACGAGCTGGTGCCGGGCGACGTCATGCTCCTCAAGGCCGGCCACACGATCGCGGCCGACGCGCGACTCGTCGACGTCGAGCATCTCGCCGTCGACGAGTCGACCCTGACCGGGGAGAGCATGCCGGTCACGAAGGTCGCGGCGCTGGTCTGCGGCGCCGACGCGCCGCTGCCCGACCGGCTCAACATGGTGTTCGCCGCCACCGTCGTGGCGGAAGGTTCCGGGATCGCGGTCGTCGTCGGCACCGGCCGGGAGACCGAGATCGGACGGGTGCGCGCGCTCGTGGCCGAGACACCGACGGCGACGACGCCGCTCGAGCGACAGCTGGATCACATGGGCGGCCAGCTCGTCGCGGCTTCGCTGGGCTTCTGCGGTCTCGCGCTCGGCCTCGGGCTCTTCCGCGGCGTTCCGGCGATCGAGATGGTTCGGGCGTCGCTGTCGCTCGCCGTCGCCGCCGTCCCCGAGGGCCTGCCGGCCGTCGCCACCACCACCCTGGCGCTCGGGATGCATCGCATGATGCGCCAGCGGATGCTGGTACGTCGTCTGGCGGCGGTCGAGAGCCTCGGCTCGACGACCGTGATCTGTCTCGACAAGACGGGCACGCTCACCGAAAACCGCATGACCGCCACCGCGTGGCATCTCGGTCGCCGCGAGTACCTCGCCGCGCCGAAAAGCACGCGGGGCGACCCCGAGCCCGATCAGCTTCTGGCGCGCGCGCTCGCCATCGGTGTCCTCTGTAACGAGGCCGAGATCGCCGACGACTCGGAGGACATCAGGGGCAGCTCCACGGAGGCCGCGCTCCTCACCGCGGCGCTCGACTTCGGCGTCGATTGTCGGGGGCTGCGCTGGCAGTATCCGCAGCAGGAGCTGCGACCGCGTCGCAACGGCGAGAACTGGATGGCGACCGTTCACAAGGAGAGCGCGACAGAGCGGCTCGTGGCGGTCAAGGGCGCACCCGAGGAAGTCCTGGCGCTCTCGACCTCGTGGCTCGACGGCGAAGCGGTCCAGCCACTCACGCGCGCCTCGAGGGCCGAGATCCTCGCCGCGAACGGACGCATCGCCGCGAGCGGAATGCGGGTGCTGGCGCTCGCGTTCAAGCAGCTCTCGTCGGGCGCCGAGGCAACGTACGACGACTTCACCTGGGTGGGCCTGGTCGCGTTGAGCGATCCGGTGCGGCCGGGCGTCCGCGAGGCCATCCAGGCGTGTGAGCGCGCCGGGATCCGGCCGGTCATTCTCACGGGCGACCAGGCGCGCACGGCCTCCGCGATCTATCGCGATTTCGATCCCACCGGGCGGCGCAGCCCGCGCGTCTTCGAGGCCTCGCGGCTGTCGGGTCTGGATCCGGCGACTCTAGTGGCGGTGGCGGCCGAGGTCGACGTCTTCGCGCGCGTGTCCCCGGCCCACAAGCACCAGATCGTGCGCGCGCTCCAGGCCGGCGGCCACGTCGTCGCGATGACCGGCGACGGGATCAACGACGCCGCGGCGCTGCGCGCCGCCGATATCGGCGTCGCGATGGGCGCGCGCGGCACGGACGTCGCCCGCGACGTCGCCGACGTCGTGCTGATGGACGACGACTTCGGCTCGATCGTGCAAGCCGTCGAGCAGGGCCGCACGATCCACGCGAACATCAGCAAGGCGTTGCGGTTCCTCCTGTCGACGAACTTCAGCGAGATTCTCGTGACGCTCGGCGCGCTGGCCCTCGGCGCGGCGCGCCCGATGTCGGCGATCCAGTTCCTCTGGATCAACCTGCTGTCGGACGTCGTTCCGGCTCTGGCCCTGGCGATGGAGCCGCCCGAGCGCGACGTCATGGACCGGCCGCCGCTCGCCCCGCACGAGCCCATCCTGACCCGATCCCGGCTCGTCGAGATCGGCGGTGACGCGGCGATCCTCTCGGCGGCCACGCTGGGCGTGCACGGCCTGGCCGTCGCCCGCTACGGCGCCGGCGCTCACGCGACGACGATCGCGTTCTGCACCCTGACCGCGGCGCAGCTCGTGCACGCGCTCAGCTATCGCTCGGGGTTTTCGCGAGACCAGGGCTTCCCGGCTCTGGAGATGGCGGTGGGCGGCACCCTGGCGGTGCACCTCGCGGCGATGACCGCGTCACCGCTGCGTCGGCTCCTGGGAACCACGTTGCTCTCCGGGTCTGACTGGCTGCTGGTCGCCGGCGGCGTCGCGGTGCCGCTCGCCGTTCGGGGACTCAGACGGGTACTGGCGTCGGAGGCGAGATCGATCGGAAACGACCGGGCACACGAGGTGATGGGATGGAAGCCAAGCGGCGAGCAGGAGCAAACGGAAGGAAACGGAAGACTGCCGGAGCCGCCAGGGTCGGCGCCAAGGTGACGCGCAGCTCCCACAACGGAAGCTTCGAGCAGGCGATTCAGAAGGCGGTCAGCGGAGGCGGGACCGTCTCCGTCGGCCTGGTGAACCTCGTCAAGAACACGCTCGTCACCGCGATCTCGGGCGCTCGCGACGTCGGCGGCGAGATGGGCACCGCGGCGGTCGCGGCGGTGCGCGGCTCGATCCGGGCGGCGAGCGAGATCGGCGCCGACCTCGGCGCCGTTGCCAGATACTCGATCATGGGCACGATCGAGGCCGCCGAGCAGATCGGGGGCGAGCTCGGCGGCGCGGCGCGGACGGCCACGCGTGACGCCGTGAAGACGACGCGCGACGTCGGCGGGGACGTGAGCCGCGTGGCCGGCGAGGCGATCCAGGGCACGGCGGAGGCGGCGCGCCGGCTCGGCGCCGACGTCGGATCGCTGGTCCAGGACGCCGCACGCGGCGCGGTGGAGGCGGCCGACCGCATCGGCTCGGCCGCGGGTCGCGCCGTGCGCGCCACGGTCGCCGAAGCAGTCTCCGGGACGAAGGCGCTGGGGGGCCGCCACGACGGCGCGCGAACGACCCGCCGACGCCGGGCCTGACGATCAGGACAGGGTCAGCATCTCCTTCGCGCTGCCGGTCATGAGCTGCCGCATCTCGACCTCGGTCATGCCATAGGCGCGGAGCATCGCCGCCAGCAGGCGATACGCTTCGACGGTCTGCGGCAGCAGCGGGATCCCCGCGTCGCTCGACAGCATGAAGTGCTCGGGTCCGATCGCGCGGATCGCCGCCACCATGTCCTGAGGATCGACACCGAGCAGCGGCGAGAGCTCGTCCCACGTGAGCGCGAAGCGCACACCGGCATCCGCCCAGCGCTTCATCCTGGGTACGTCGAGCTCGAACACCTCGCTGAATGGATGGTCGATGAACGCCCGGCGGTAGCCGATGGCGCCGATCTCCTCGGCGAGCGCGTCCATCTCCTGGGGCGACAGATGCCCGAACGATAAGGCCACCCCGTGATCGGCGCAGAGCCGCACGGTGTCGCGGATCGCCGGGAGCAATCGGCCGTGATCGTCCAGCACATAGATGCCGGTCATGAGCGCATCGTCCCAGCTGGTGGGCGGAACGGGGTCGTCGTAGCGGCGCGCCTTGTCGAACCACACGCCGCGGCCGCCGAGACGGTAGATGCTCCAGGCCGAGGTCACCGGCGGCATCCACATCCCGAGGACTCCGCCCTCCACTGCTGCCTTGATCTCGGCGAAGTCGATGGGCTTCAGGGGAATCCCGACGATCCAGGCCGACAGGCACTTCACCGGGCGGAGGCTTAGGCACTCGGCCCAGCGGTCGACATCGTCCTGAAGCCGGCGCGCCACTTCCCAGGGACGGCCGGGCGAGATGCTCTTGAAGAGGACCGCCTTCATCCCGGCGCGGGTCGCCTCCTGCGCGGCATGCATCGGCTCCTCTTCGTCGTGGCCGCGCGCGTGGGCATGGACATCGATCGCGTCCGTGAGGTCGTACATCGCCGCCTTGTTGGCTCCCATGCTGTAACGGGCCTGGTAGGATCGGACGACTCGCCGGCTGACCATAGACGTGTTTCCTCCTCCCCGAGGGTATAGACCGCTCGCAGATTTCGAGATCCCCTGCATCGCCTCGACCGATACCGCGGCACGTCCGGTCGGTCAAGTAAAACCGAGGGAAACCATGTATGTATCTTCAGGTCCGCAATTGCGAGTCGTATACTGTCCCAACCCCTCGAGAGGGTGACCCCAGAGGGGCTAGTCGCCGGCCGCGGCACTGAACGCATAATTTGGAGATTGCGGCAAGGGCTCCAGATGGATAGGAAGGCGCTGTTCGAGCTCCTGGTCTCGCCCCCGGTGTTCTTCACCCTGCTCCTCGTGAGTCGGATGGTCTTCTTCACGACGCTGGAGGTCATTCGGCCGGCCCGGCCCCTCGCGTATCGGGCGGTGATCCGGAACGATCTGGTCGCCCTGGCGGCCTACATCTACATCGTCTTTCCGCTCGCCGCGCATCTGAATCACCTCGTGCAGGGCCAGCCTTCGTATCCAGCCAGCGTGGCCGCGCTCCCGGTGCCGCTGAGAGTCGCGCTGTACTACGTCCTGGCCGACTTCGGCCACTATTGGGTGCACCGGCTCACCCACACGCGATTTTTCTGGCGCGTACACAAGTGGCACCACTCGCCGACGTACATGTACTGGATGGGTGGTGTGCGGGCAACGGTGCCGCAGCAGTTTCTGGTGAACATCCCGTATATTCTGGCCTATCCCCTGCTGGACATCTCTCCCTGGTGGATGTTCCTCGGGATCGCGGCGCTGAGCGCCATTCAGAACGATTGGATGCACATGAACATGACGTGGCGCTCGGTGTGGCTGGAGAGGATCTTCGTCACGCCCCGATATCACCATGTTCACCACAGCGCGGACCCCCGACACTACGGGGCGAACATGGGGAATCTGTTCACGGTCTGGGATCGGCTGTTCGGGACGCACGTGGACCCCGACAGGGTGGAGCCGAACTTCTCCTTCGGTCTCGGGACCAAGGAGAATCCCGTCCGGCTCATGCTGGGGGTGTGACCCCGGCGTGGAGCCAGTTGTGACCACTGCCCGGCCGTCGGACCGGAGCCGCGGTCCCCTCCTCGCGACCCAGGTGAGGTGGTGGTGCGCGAGCCTCGATCTCGAGGCGCAAGCGGTTGACCGCCTCGTCCGACACCTCAGTGTCGACGAGCGGGATCGAGCCGCGCGATTTCACTTCCGGCGCGACGCGAGCCGCTTCGTCGTGAGCCGGGCGGCGCTGCGCATCGGCCTCGCCGACTGCCTCGGGGTCGAGCCGGGGCTGATCGGACTGCGTTACGGCCCACACGGCAAGCCCGAGCTCGCGCCGCCCTTCGATCGCTTCGGTCTCCGTTTCAACGTCTCGCACTCGGAGAGCCTCGGACTGTACGCGGTGACCCGCGACCGACGCGTCGGCGTCGACATCGAGCGCATCCGGCCGCTGCCCGATCTCGACGAGATCGCCGAGCGCGTGTTCTCGCCCGAGGAGCGGCTGGCGCTGCGCCGACTGCCGCCGGCCCGGCGACCCGAGGGCTTCTTCAACTGCTGGACGAGAAAGGAAGCGTACGTCAAGGCGATCGGCTCGGGCCTGGCTCACCCGCTGACGCGCTTCACGGTCTCGCTCGCGCCGGGTGCGCCGGCCCGCCTCGAGCACGTCGACGACGACCCGGACGCGCCGGAACGCTGGAGGCTCGAGACGCTCGTCCCCGATCCCGGACACGTCGCCGCGATCGCCGTCGAAGGTCTGACAACCCAGATCGCCTGGGATTCACCCCCCGAGCGGGCCGCGTGACGACGGCTGGGCCCGATCCCGCGCTTCGGAAGGTCAGCCCGGTCTCCTTCGCCCAGGAACGGCTCTGGCTCCTCGATCGCCTGGAGCCCGGGACCCCCGCGTACAACATCGCGCGCGCGATCAGAATACGCGGCGCACTCTCGACGCAAGCGCTCCGCGACAGTCTCCGCGCGATCGTCGAGCGCCATGAATCGCTGCGCACAACCTTCGCAGAGGTCGACGGGCAGCCGATGCAGATCATCGGCAGCGTTCCCGGCTTCGAGCTGCCGATCGTCGACCTGACGGCCCTTGACGAGACGGCGGGCGAGTCGGAGACGCAGCGGGTGATCCGCGAGGAAGCTCAGCGCCCGTTCGACCTGACCAGCGGCCCTCTCTTGCGAGCCACGCTGCTGCGCCTGCGGCCGGACGAGCACGTCCTGCTCCTGCTCATTCACCATATCGTCACCGACGGCTGGTCGATGAGCGTGCTGTTCAAGGAGATCTCGCAGCTGTACGAGGCGGCCATCGCCGGGCGACCGTCGCCCTTGCCCGCCTTGACGATGCAATATGCGGGCTTCGTCCGGTGGCAACGGGCCGCGTTGACCCCGGACCGGCTAGCGTCGCAGCTCGCGTACTGGCGAGCCAAGCTCGCCGGGGCCGATCCCGTGCTCGAGCTGCCCACGGATCGAGCCCGCCCCCCAGTCAGAACGGCGCGCGGCGCGGTCCAGCGGCAGGTATTCCCCCGGGCCCTGGTCGATCGCCTGAAGGCCGTGGGGCGGGCGACCAACACGACCCTCTTCATGGGGCTATTGGCCGGGTTCCAGGCGCTGCTGGGACGCTACAGCGGCGCCGAGGATATCGTGGTCGGCTGTCCCACGGCCGGCCGAAGCGACGTCGCGGTCGAATCGCTGATCGGCTTCTTCGTGAACACGCTGGCGTTCCGGACCGACCTGACGGGCGATCCGACCTTCCGCGAGCTGCTAGCGCGGGTGTTCAAGGTCGCCCTGGAGGCCTACAGCCATCAGGACGTCCCGTTCGAGAAGCTCGTGGGGGAGCTGAACGTTCCCCGGAGCCTGAGCCATACCCCGATCTTCCAGACGATGTTCATCCTGCAGAACGCCCCGCGGCAGTCGTTCGAGCTGCCCGGCCTGACGATGGAGGAGCTCGACATCGACGCCGGCACGGCGAAGTTCGACTTGACTGTGGAGACGGCGGAGGTCGACGAGGGTTTGTTCTGCGCCGTCGAGTACAGCACCGACCTCTTCGAGCACGCGACGGTGACCCGGATGCTCGGACATTTTCACATGTTGCTCGAGGGCATCGCCGATGACCCCGACCGGCGCCTCTCGGCCCTGCCGCTCATGGACGCGTCGGAGCGCTCGCAGATCCTGATCGAATGGAACGAGACCGCGGCCGATTACCCCCGCGACCAGTGCGTCCATCACCTGTTCGAGACTCAGGCCAGTCGGACACCGAACGCCGTCGCGCTGGTGTGCCGAGACCAGCAAATCACCTACGCCGAGCTGAACACGCGGGCCAACCAGCTGGCGGGCCATCTCCGGGAGCGCGGGGTCGGGCGCGGGGTGCTCGTAGGCATCTGCATCGAGCGATCGATCGACGCCGTCCTGGGGCTGCTCGGCATTCTCAAGGCCGGCGGCGCCTACGTTCCGATGGATCCGACGTACCCGCCTCAGCGGCTGGCCTTCATGCTGGAGGACAGCCGCGCGCCCGCCCTGTTGACGGCTCGGCGGCTCCGCGAACGCGTGCCTGCCGGCGGGTGCGACGTCGTCTGCCTCGACACCGAGTGGCCGCCCGCCACCTCGCTCGCCGACGGCGATCCGGACAGCGGCGTACGTCCTGACGATCTGGCCTACGTCATCTACACGTCGGGCTCGACGGGCATGCCGAAGGGCGTGATGGCGCCCCATCGCGCTTCCGTCAATCGCTTCTCGTGGATGTGGCGCCGCTGGCCATTCGTAGCGGACGACGTGTGCTGCCAGACGACCGCGCTGAGCTTCGTGGACGCGATGTGGGAGGTCTTCGGCCCGTTGCTCCAGGGCGTCCGCAACGTGATCATCCCGGATGAGGAAATGGAGGACCCGAGTCGGCTCGTTGACACCCTCTCGACCACCGGGGTGACCCGGATCGTCCTTGTGCCGTCGCTCCTCCGGCTCCTGCTCGACAGCGTTCCGAACGTCGGAGCCAAGCTCTCCCGTCTGCGATTCTGGGTCACCAGCGGTGAGCCCATCACGTCCGAGCTGGTCAGGCGATTCGCGGGCGCGCTGCCCGACGCCACGCTCGTCAACCTGTACGGCTCTTCCGAGGTCGCCGCCGACGTCACCTCGTATGTCATCGAGCGCGATCGGCCGCTCGTGCGGATCCCGATCGGGCGCCCCATCGACAACACTCGCATCTTCGTTCTCGACCGCAATTTGAATCCGGTCCCGATCGGGGTGCCGGGCCAGATCCATGTCGGCGGCGACGGGCTGGCTCGAGGCTATCTCCACAATCCGGAGCTCACGCGGCAGAAGTTCATCCCGGATCCTTTCAGCCGCGACCCCGGCGCGCGTCTGTACGCGACCGGCGATCGCGGCCGCTTCCTTCCCGACGGAAACATCGAGTTCCTCGGGCGCTTCGACAATCAGCTCAAGATCCGCGGAGTGCGCATCGAGCCGAGCGAGATCGAGACCGTCCTGCGCGCGCATCCGTCGGTCCAGGAGGCCGTGATCGGCGTGGCCGGCGCCGTCGGTGACGAGCGCCTCATTGGCTACGTCGTTCCGCGCGCCGGCGCATCGGGCCCGGGAGATCTGCGGGCGTTCGTCCGGGACCGACTTCCTGACTACATGGTCCCGTCGTCGTTCGTGGTCTTGAACGCCCTGCCCCTGACACCGAACGGCAAGGTCGACCGGCGGGCGCTTCCGGCACCGGATCATCAGCGCGGCAGGGACCGCGACCATGTCGCTCCCCGCACCCGCGAGGAGAAGGCGCTGGCCAAGATCATCGCCGAGGTGCTCAACGTCGATCGAGTGGGCGTCAACGACAATTTCTTCGAGCTCGGCGGCCACTCGCTCCTGGGTATCCAGGTCATCGCGCGGGTGCGGAGAGTCTTTCGCGTCGAGCTCCCGCTCCGGCGCCTCTTCGAGGAGCCGACGATCGCCGGGCTCTGCGCGACGATCGCAAGAGCCGAGAGATCCGGCGACGGACCGGTGGCCTCGCCCAGCCACGGCGTCACCAGCCGTGACCAGCTACTGGCCCGGCTGGCCGGGCTGTCCGACGCGGAGGTGGAAACCCTGCTGAAGAACATCGCGACCGGGGAGCAGGGCGAGCGGGTGATCGAAGAGTTCTAGGTGACGGCATGACCGCGGCCGAGCTCGTCACCCACCTCCGCACGCTCGGCATCCAGCTCGTGGCCGACGGCGACCGTTTGCGCTGCAGCGCGCCCAGGGGCGCGCTGACAGACGTGTTGCGCGCGGAGCTCGCCGCTCGCAAGTCCGAGATCGTGGCGTGGCTGCACGCGAATGGCGGCGGGTCCGGCGTCGCGGCTGACCCCGACTCCGCCGATGAGGAGCTGCCGCTGCTCCACGCGCCGGCCATGGCCGTGCGGGCGGCCGATCGGGCCGCCGAGCGCGAGCTCCCGCTCTCGTTCGCTCAGCAACGGCTGTGGTTCCTCGACCAGCTCCAGCCGGGCACGACGGCGTACACGATAGCCGCTCGGCGGCGGTTCCTTGGCCCGCTCGACGTGACCGCCCTCGCCCGCGCCCTCGGGGATCTCGTCCAGCGGCAAGAGTCACTGCGTACCACTTTCCCGAGCAAGGATGGGGCGCCCGTCGTGCGGATCGCGGGCCCGGACATCGTCTCGCTCGAGATCGTCGACCTCGAGCCCGTGTCGGCCGGGGAGCGACCGGCCGTCACGTGGCGCACCATCCTGGACCACGCCACGCGTCCGTTCGATCTGGCGCGCGGCCCGCTCTTCCGGCCACTCCTCATCAGGCTGGGTCCCGAGGACCACGAGCTCTGCCTGGCGGTCCATCACATCGTCGCGGATGGATGGTCAGTCGGTATTCTCGCCCGGGACCTCACCGCGCTCTACCAGGCGCGCCTCGCTCAACGCCCCTCGCCGCTGGCGGAGCTGCCGATCCAGTACGTGGACTTCGCGCTCTGGCAGCGCCAGTGGCTCAGCGACGACGTCCTCGAGGCTCAGCGTCGATACTGGCGCGGGCAGCTGGCCGGACTTCCCGGGCCGCTCCAGCTCCCGTTCGACCATCCCCGGGCGGGCCTGGCGACGTCAGCGGGAGCCAGCCACGATTTCGTCGTGCCGCCCCCGCTGGCCGAGGGCCTCCGGGCGCTCAGTCGCCGTGAGGGCGCCACCCTGTTCATGACCTTGCTCGCGGTGTTCAAGGTGCTCCTCGCGCGCACCTGCGGCCAGGACGACATCTCCGTGGGCACGCCGGTGGCGAACCGGAACCACGTCGAGCTCGAGCCGCTCATCGGGCTGTTCGTCAACACGCTGGTCCTTCGCACCGACTTGGCCGACGACCCGCCCTTCCGGATGCTTCTGGGACGAGTGCGCGAGACTTGCCTGGGCGCCTACGCCCACCCGGACATGCCGTTCGAGAAGCTCGTCGAGGAGCTACAGCCCGAGCGGGCCCTCGGCCAGAACCCGATATTCCAGGTCAGCTTCGTCCTGCTGGACGCCCCCGCCGGCGACGACGTCGTGTTCGTCACGGTCGCGGCGCCGTTCGACCTCACGCTGTTCGTCCGCGAAGGGGCGAACGGAACCGTGAACGCGACAATCCAGTACAGACGCAATCTCTTCGAGCCGGAGACGATCTCGCGGCTGGCGGGCCACTATCTCGCCCTGCTGGAGAGCGTCGTCGCCGAGCCCGATCGCCCGATCTCGGCGCTACGCCTCCTGAGCGATACCGAGACCCACCAGCTCCTGGTCGAGTGGAACGCCACCGCCACTGCCTATCCGCGCGATCGATCGGTGCACGGTCTCTTCGAGGATCAGGTCGACGCGACGCCCGACGCCGTCGCGCTCGTCTACGAGGACGCGACTCTGACGTATCGCGAGCTGGACCGCCGCGCGAACCGCCTTGCGTATCATCTCCGCGCGGTCGGCGTCGGCCCGGATAGCCCGGTGGGCGTGCTGATGGACCGCTCGTTGGAGATGATCGTGGCCCTGCTCGCGATCTTGAAGGCGGGCGGCGCCTACGTCTGCCTCGACTTGCTGGCGCCGCCGGAGCGTCTGGCGTTCCTGCTGAGCGACACGAAGATCGATGTCCTCCTCACGCAAGAGAAGATGCGAAACCGGCTTCCAGCCTTCCGAGGGCTCGCCATCCATCTCGACGCGGAGTGGCAGGCGGTCGCGGCCGGGCCGGACGCGCGGGTGGAACGGGCGGCGAGCGCCGAGGATCTCGCCTACGTGACATACACGTCGGGCTCCACGGGCCATCCGAAAGGCGTCGCGGTGACTCACCGAAATGTCGTCCGCCTCGTCAAGGGGACGCGCTACGCGCGCTTCGGGGCGGACGAGGTCTTTCTCCAGCTCGCCCCGCTTTCGTTCGACGCCTCGACGTTCGAGATCTGGGGCGCGCTGCTGCACGGCGCCCGCGTCGTTATCGCTCCACCCTGGGCGCTCTCGGTCGACGAGCTGGGCGGGCTACTGGCCAACCACGGCGTGACGACGCTCTGGCTCGCCGCCGGGCTCTTCGAGCGCGTCGTGGAGCACCGACTCGGAATCCTCCGTCCGCTGCGCCAGCTCCTCGCGGGCGGCGATGTTCTCTCTCCGCGGCACGTCAGGCGCGTACGGGCGGCACTGCCGACGCTCTCCCTCGTCAACGGCTACGGCCCCACCGAGGGCACGACCTTTACGTGTTGTCACGCCGTCACGAGCGTGCCGCCGGGGCGCTCGGTGCCGATTGGCCGGCCGATCGCCAACACGCGGGTTTACGTGCTCGATCGGGGCCGCCGACCAGTACCGATCGGGGCGCCCGGTGAGCTGTGGATCGCCGGCGACGGTGTCGCACGCGGCTACCACGGCCGCCCGGCGCTCACGGCCGAGCGCTTCGTCGTGCAGCAGGTGTCCCCGACGCTCACGGAACGCTTGTACCGGACGGGCGACCTCGTCCGATGGCTCCCCGACGGCACGCTCGAGTTCATCGGTCGGGTGGACGACCAGATCAAGGTCCGCGGATTCCGCGTCGAGCCCGGCGAGATCGAAGCCGCGCTGGCGCGGCACCCGAAGGTGCGCGCCTCCGTGGTCGCGATGCGCCGCGCCCCAGACGGCGACACGCGACTCATCGGCTACGTCGTCGGCGACGGCCCGTTCAACTCGCGCGAGCTCCGGGAGTTCCTGGGGCGCACGCTCCCCGAATACATGATCCCGACGGCCTTCGTCGATGTCCCCTATCGGCTTCCACTGGGCCCGAACGGCAAGGTCGACCGCCGGGCGCTGCCCGAGCCCGAAGACGTGAGCAAGGCCTCCGTCAGGGTCGCGCCGCGCGACGAGCTCGAGCGGCAACTGGTGGAGATCTGGCGGGACGTTCTCTCGGTCGGCTCGGTGGGCATCCGCGACAGTTTCTTCGACCTCGGCGGGCACTCGCTTCTGGCGGTGCGGTTGTTCGCCCAACTGGAAGACAGGCTCGGAGTCTTCCTCCCGCTGGCCACCTTGTTCGAGGTCTCCACCATCGAGGGCCTCGGCGCCCTCATCCGGCGGGGCACGCGTCCGGCATCCGGACGCTCGCTGGTCGCGATCCAGCCCACCGGGAGCCGGCCGCCGCTCTTCGTGATCCCGGGAGTCAGCGGAAGTGTCCTCGGCTACCACACGCTTGCCCGACTCCTGGGGCCGGACCAGCCCATCTACGGCCTGCAGTCGCGCGGGCTCGACGGGACCGTGGCGCCTCTGACGCAGATCGAGGATATCGCGGCCTCGTACATCACTGAAATCCGCGACGTCCGCCCCGACGGGCCGTACCATCTCGTCGGGTTATGCATGGGTGGAGTCGTCGCCTATGAAATGGCCCAGCAGCTGCACGCGGCCGGCCAGGAGGTCGCACTTCTGGGCCTCATCGAGACGTGGCCTCCTGAGACCGCCTCGAGCGTTGGGTCCCAGCGCGCCGCGCGCGTGCCCGCAGTGCTCCGATTCATGGCAGAGCGGCTCCGGCCCTACGTCGAGACGGTCCGGCGCCTCCGCGGCCGTGAACGACTCCGCTACCTGGTGGGCCGTTTGAAAGTGCTCGCGGAAATCGCCGTCAAGCGCGACCTCCCCCGCGGCGCGCGCGGCGAGCTCACTCACTACGCCGTGGCTCAAGCAAACATGCACGCCCTCCAGCGGTACACGCCGCGCCCGTACCCAGCAGCCGTCGTGCTCTTCTGCGCCGAGGGGCGCCCGGCGGCTCCAGGCGCCGACCCGCGGCTCGCATGGCGTGAGCTCGTGCTCGGTGGGGTCGACGTCCGCACGGCGCCGGGCGATGATTCCGGACTGATGCTGACGGAGCCTCACGTCCACGCGCTCGCGACACAGCTCCGCCATTGCCTCGATCGTGCGCAGATGGCGCCGCCCTCGGGGCGAGCTTGAGCCTCCTCTTCGCGCTCGTTCCCGCCCGCTCGTGGCTCGTGGCCGGCGCGGCCGTCGTTGCGGGCCTCGTGAGCGGCGCCGCCAGCGCAGGGTTGATCGCTCTGGTCAACACGGCGATCCATCACGCCCGTCCCTCGCGGAGTCTGCTCATCGCGGGATTCGTGGGGTTGGTCACGACCAAGGTGGTGAGCCAGGCCCTGGCGCGCCTGTTGCTCAACAGATTCACGCAGCGGACCTTGGCCGAGCTCTGCCGTGACCTCAGTCGTAAGGTGCTGGCGACGCCGCTCCGCGACCTCGAGCACGTGGGGATCCCACGGATCCTGGCGACGCTCACCGACGATGTCGCCTGGCTCGGCTGGGCCGCCCAGAACGTTCCGGCGGTGGCGATGAACGCGGCGGTGGTGCTCGGCTGCGCAATGTACCTCGGGTGGCTCTCCCCCTCGACCTTGGTCGCCGTGGCGTTCGTCGTAGTAATCGGCATGATCGGATACCGGCTCTTGACCGCGCGCGCCTACCGCTCCCTGCAGCGGGCGCGCGACACCCGTGACGTCCTCTTCCACCACTTCCGCGCGTTGACGGAGGGGATGAAGGAGCTGAAGCTGCACGCCCCGCGGCGGGAGGCCTTTCTCTCGGAGCGGATCGCCACCGCGACGGAGGACTTGCGGCAACACGCGCTCGCCGGAATCCGGCGCCATCTCGTCGCCGACACGTGGAACCAGATCCTCTTCTACGGTCTTCTCGGCGGCCTGCTCTTCGCGGCCCCGGCCGGCTCCGGGTACGACACGGAGGCCGTGACCGGCTATGTTCTGGCGATCCTCTACATGATGGCCCCGGTGTGGGGAATCTTTGAGGCGTGGCCGATCTTCGCCCGCGGGCGGATCGCGCTCGAGAAGATCCGTGAGGTCGGCGTGTCGCTCACCGCGGTTGGCGATCAGACCCCGACGCCCTGGCGGGTGGAGGTACCGCATGAGTGGCGGCGTCTGGACTTCGAGGGCGCGATGTTCACCTACCAGCCCGACCTCGACGGAAATGCGTTCGCGCTCGGCCCGCTCGACCTGACGCTGCGCCGAGGCGAGCTCGTGTTCCTCACGGGCGGCAACGGCAGCGGAAAATCGACGTTCGTCAAGATGCTTACCGGGCTCTACAGCCCCCAAGTCGGCACGATCCGGCTCGACGGGCTCGCAATCACCGACAAGAACCGGGACTGGTACAGCCAGCTTTTCTCGGCGGTCTTCTCCGACTTCTATCTCTTCGACAGCTTGCTGGGGCTGAGCGGCCCCGACCTCGATGCGCGGGCCCAGCGCCACCTGGTCGAGCTCGAGCTCGACGGCACGCTGCAGATCCGGAACAGGACCCTGTCGACGACCGCCTTGTCACAGGGCCAGCGTAAGCGCCTCGCGCTGCTGACCGCTTTTCTCGAAGACCGGCCGATCTACGTCTTCGACGAGTGGGCTGCGGATCAGGACGTCCACTACCGCGAGATCTTCTACACGCGCTTGCTGGCCGACCTCATAGCCCGCGGAAAGACCGTCGTGGTGATCAGCCACGACGACCGCTACTACCATCTCGGCGATCGAATCGTCAAGCTCGAATCGGGTAAGCTGGTGGAGAATCGGCGGTCTCGCCCCTAGCTGCGGCGCAATACCCGTCTCGCGAATGTCCTTCGAAGCTCATCGGCACCACAGTTGGCAACGACTATTACTCGACCCAGAAACGACCGACTCCCGGTTCACTCTCGTAGAAGAGGTCGAGGATCTAGGATCCGAGCATCTAGCGTACACTGAGGCCCGGGAGGGCCGATGTGACGTCTTTTCGAGCGACGGTATTGGGACTGACGGTCGTCATGCTCGTGGTCGGCCTGTCGGCGCCCCACGAGGCCGCGGCAGGATCGATCAAGGGCACAGTCGTTCTGAAGGGGACGACGCCGGAGCTGCGGAAGCTCGCCGTGACGATCGATCAGTATGTCTGCGGCAAGGAGAAAAACCCCGAGGACCTTGTGCTGTCGCCGCAGGGGGGGATTCGCAGCGCGGTCGTCTGGCTTGACAAGCCGCCGGCGACGGCGGCGTTCGAGGCGCTGCCGTCCACGAGCTCCATGGACCAGAAGGAATGCATGTTCTCGCCGCGCGTGGTGATCGTGCCGGCCGGCGGGCGGATCGACTTCCTCAACAGCGACCGACTCCTGCACAACCTCCACAGCGCCCCGAGCGCCAATCCCCCCTTCAACCGCACGCAGCCGAAGGGGCGGACGATCACGATCTCGTTCTCGCACCCCGAGATCATCCGCGTCACGTGCGATCTGCACTCCTGGATGCGCGGCTGGGTCGTGGTGGCCGAGCACCCGTTCTACGCGCTCACCGGCGGCGCCGGGGAATTCGAGCTGCGGGGCCTGCCGCCCGGGCGCTACACCCTGAAGGTCTGGCAGGAGCGGCTCGGCACGATTTCGAAGGACGTCGTGGTGGGCGATCAGGATCCAACCACCGTCACCCTGGAGATGCCCGCCCGCTAGCGGCGAGTCGATGACCATGCGCCGAGCATCGTCCGCCGACCGAATCGCACCGCCCATGATGGCGCTGTTAGCCTCACCGGTGGGCGCCCTCGTGCGGGCCGTGGCCCGCATCCGGACCTCGGTGCATATCAAGCTCCTTGCCGGCTTCCTCCTCATTACCCTGCTCTTCATCGCGATGACCGCCGTGAGCCTGCTGATGGTCGCCGAGACTGCGCGGCAGACGAACCTCCTCGACCAGGCCCACGAACGCGTCGGGTGGTCCCGGCAGATCGAGCACGCGCTCGCGATGCAGATGCACTTCACGTCGATGGCGTTGCTCGCCCAGGCCGACGGTTCCGTGGGCTTCATCCTGAGAGAGAACAATCGCTTCAACGACACGCTCGCACGGCTCGAGACGGCCGCGCCGCCCGAGGAGCGCGCGCTCATTCAAGCCATTCGCGGGGCGCAGGAGGACGCGATGGCGACCGTCGCCGACATCGCCAACGCGCTCCGCGATCGGCGGCTGGCCGACGCGATGACCGCGCTGCGAACCCGGCAGGAGCCGACCTACCAGAAGATCGAAGGCCTGGTCGGCTCCCTCGTCGCCGCGGAGGAGACCCGGATGACGCGCCTCCGAACGAGCATCTCGGCCGCTCGGGCCCGTTCCCTCAGGCTGATGGCCGGCTTCGCGGTCGCTTCCGTCGTCGTCGCGCTCAGCGGCGGATTCGTGATTTCGTGGTCGTTCATCCTCCCCGTGCGCGAGGCGCATGGCTTCCTCAGCGACGTGGCGGAGGGGCGGTTCGGTGGCACAATCGTCGTGCCGAACCGCGACGAGTTCGGAGCGCTGGCCGAGCGCATGAACTGGATGAGTCGCGAGCTCCACCGGCTCGACGACGAGCAGCGCGTGGCGGCGGAAACCCTCCGCGGACTCAACGAGCGTCTGGCGCTGGCCAGCCGCGCCAAGTCAGAGTTCCTCGCGAACATGAGCCACGAGCTCCGCACGCCGCTCAACGCGATCCTCGGCTTCACCGAGATCATGCTCGACGAGCTGTACGGCGAGGTGCCGCCCAGCCTGCGCGAGCCGCTCGTCGACATCCAGACCAACGGGCGTCACTTGCTGGGTCTGATCAATGATGTCCTCGACCTATCAAAGATCGAGGCCGGGCGCCTGGAGCTTGGGGCTGGCGAGTACTCGGTCCAAGAGATCGTCGACGTCGTTCACGCCTCCCTCAAATCGCTGGCTTTCGAAAAGGGTCTCGCCTTCGGCACTCGCGTGCCGGCCGAGATCCCGCCCGCCTGGGGCGATGGCCGACGTCTCACGCAATGTCTCCTGAACCTCGCGGGCAACGCGCTCAAGTTCACGCGACAGGGTCGGGTCGAAATCGACGTACGCCTGGACGACGGGTGGCTCACCTACCGCGTCATCGATACGGGAATCGGCATTCCGAAGGAAGAGGTCGAGAACATCTTCGCCGAGTTCCGTCAGGTCGACACGACGATCACCAAGGAGTACGGCGGCACCGGGCTTGGTCTCAGCATCACGAAGCGGCTCGTCGAGATGCACGGAGGTCGTATCGGAGTGGAAAGCGAGCTGGGTAAGGGATCGACGTTCTTCTTTACGGTACCGCTGCACGCCGACGGAGGGGTCGCATGAAGGACCGAACCGTGCTCCACATCGAGGACAACGAGTACAATCGAAAGATTGTACGGCAGCTACTGAGCCGGACGTCCTTCCGGTTGCTGGAGGCCGTTGACGGCGAGGAAGGGCTCGCGGTGGCGCAACGCGAGCTCCCGGACCTCATCCTCATGGACGTCCAGTTGCCCAGGCTATCGGGGCTCGACGCGACCCGTCTGCTGCGGGCTGATCCACGCACGGCGAAGATCCCGCTCGTCGTGGTGACGTCGTTCGCGCTGAGCGGCGACGATCGCCGGGCGATGGACGCAGGCGCGTCGGCGTACCTGGCCAAGCCGTATAGTCCTCGCGATCTCATGGCACTGATCAACCGGTTTCTCCCAGAGAACTGAGCGGCTGACCCGGGCACTGCGTCGAGAGGAGAAAGTTCATGACACTTCGAAGGGCGTTGGCCGTCGTCACCGTATCCGGCGTGGTGATACTGCCGGGCGTGGCGCGAGTGGGCGCGCAAGGTCAAGCCGAGCAGTTCACGCCGGAATATCGTGAGCTCCGGCGGTCCTACGACGAGAAACACACGCCGAAGATTGAGGCGCCCGACACGGTGAAGCGCGGGCAATGGTTCGAAGTCACCGTGACGGTCGGCGCCGGGTCCATCCATCCGTCACTCGCCGAACACTTCGTCCGCTATATCGCGCTCTACAAGGACAGCGCCGAGATCGCGCGTGTCTACCTTCACCCGGTCTTTTCGTATCCCAAGGCCGTCTTCACGATTGCGCTCGACGAGGGCGGCAATCTGCGAGCTGTCGCCGAGCCAACCCATTCCGCGGGCTGGGAAAGCTCGAAGAAGATCGCGGTCACGCGCTAGGACTTCGGTGAGGACTCCGCCGCGCGTCCTGATCGCCGATGACAACGCCGCCAATCTTCGCATCATGCGGACGCGTCTGACGGCTGATGGATACGAGGTCGTCACCGCCGCCGACGGCGAGGAGGCGCTCGCCGCAGCGCGGGACGCGACGCCCGACCTGATCCTGCTCGACATCATGATGCCGAAAGTCGACGGCATCGAAGTCTGCCGGCGGCTCAAGGAACGGCAGAATCCCATGTTCGTCCCGATCATCCTCGTGACGGCGATGGCCGACGCGAAGGACATCGTGGCCGGGCTCGAGGCGGGGGCCGACGAGTACCTCACCAAACCGGTGGACCACGCCGCCCTCGCCGCGCGAGTTCGGTCGATGCTGCGCATCAAGGCATTGCACGATACGGTCGCCGCCCAGGCCGACGAGATCGCCCGCTGGAACACGACGCTCGAGAAGCGGGTGGCCGAGCAGGTGGCCGAACTGGAGCGCGTGAGTCGACTCAAGCGGTTCTTCTCGCCACAACTGGCGGACGCCATCGTCGCCGGTGGCGCGGAGGATCCGCTTCGTCCACACCGGCGTGAGATCAGCGTCGTCTTCCTCGACCTGCGGGGCTTCACCGCGTTCGCGGAGACGTCGGAGCCCGAAGAGGTGTCCGCGGTCCTCGAGGCCTACCACGCCGAGGTTGGGCGCCTCATCCTGGAGCACGAGGGCACGCTGGAGAGGTTCACGGGTGACGGCATGATGATCTTCTTCAATGACCCGGTGCCGGTTGCCAATCCAGAAGAGCGCGCGCTCCGCATGGCCGATGCCATGCGAGCCAGAATCCGCGTGCTCGGCGCGGAATGGCGCCGACGAGGCTACGACCTGGATCTCGGCATGGGCATCGCGAAGGGCTATGCGACGATCGGCGCGATTGGATTCGAAGGCCGTCGAGACTACGCCGCCATCGGGAGCGTCACCAATCTGGCGTTTCGACTATGTGCCGAGGCCTCGCCGGGACAGATCCTGGTCAGCCAGCGGATCTATGCCGCGGTGCCAGATCTCGTCGACGCCAAGGAAGTCGGCCCACTTCAGCTCAAGGGCTTCCATCGGCCGATCGTCGCCTATGAGGTCGTTCACTTGAAGCACGTCGGCGCGTGACGCGCGAATCCCCGCCCGGGCGACTCGCGTACTGGATGCGAGCGCTGGGTCGCGACGATCTTCCGGCACGCCTCGAGGTTTCCGGCCGAACCCTCGACCGCCTGGCGACGGCGAAGCACGATTTTTGGGCGGCCACCGGCTTCTACGCGGACGACGCCGGCCGCCGAGCCGTCCTCAAGGTCTACCGGACCACGCGCTTCGCCGGCACGCCGCTTCGCTGGCTGGGGCGCTGGCAGTGCGGACGGGAGGTCGCCTTCTACCAGCACCTCGCGGATCTGTCGTGCGTGCCGGCGCTGCTCGGCCGCGTCGGCGACACGGGCTATCTGCGAGCGTTCGTGGCCGGGCATCCCCTCTCGCACGAGCGGCCCTTGCCCGACGGATTCTGGCCGCGGCTCGACATCGCGATGCAAGAGGTACATCGTCGCGGCGTCGCGTACGTCGACTCGAACAAGCCGGAAAACGTCCTGGTCGGAGACGACGGCCACCCGTATCTGATCGACTTCCAGATCGCGTGGCGGTGCGGGCCGCGAGCCGATCACGCGCTCGGACGGTGGTGGCTGGCGCGGCTACAGCGTGAGGATCTCTACCACGTGCTCAAGCACAAGCGTCGCTTCGCCCGCGAGTCGATGACGCCGACGGAGCTCGAGCGCGTCCGCCGCCGGAGTCTGTTGATCCGGGCCCACCGCGTGATCAACCGGCCCTACCGGATGGTGCGACGCCCCCTGCTTCGATGGCTGCGGCGAACCGGCCGCGTACTGTCGTCGGGCAGCAACTAGCTCCGCCCGCACCCGCCCTTCACCGGCGACCCGTCGGCGCCAGACGACACTCGGCGACCTTGTTGAGGAGCGTCTTGTAGCTGACCTTGAGGATGCGGGCGGCCTCGGCGCGATTCCAGTGCACGCACTCGAGTACTTCCTGGAGCGCCTTGCGCTCGGCCTCTCGCGCCCCGCGGCGCGCGACCTCGCGCAGACCTTCGGCCCCGGCCGACCGCGAGGCCGCTTTGAGAGAATGTCCGTGTCCGCCGGCGCTCAGCGTTTCGAGCGCCTGCTCGCCGTCGAGGACCACGAGGCGGCGGATCACGTTCTCCAGCTCGCGCACGTTGCCCGACCACGGGTGTTCGACGAGCCGCGTCATGGCCGCGGGCGAGATCTGCTTCTGGCGCCCGTAGTACGCGTTGAACCGCGCGAGAAACGCCGACGCCAGCGCCGGAATCTCTTCCGGCCGCTCGCGCAGCGGCGGCACCCAGATCTCGACCACGTTGAGCCGGTAGTACAGATCGGCGCGGAACTCGGCGCGCGCCATCGCCTGTTCCAGATCTTGATTGGTGGCGGCGATCACGCGCGTGTCGACGTCGACGAATCCACAGCTCCCCACACGCCTGAATCGAAGATCTTGAAGCACGTGCAGCAGCTTGGCCTGGAGCGCGAGGGGCAGCTCCGCGATCTCGTCCAGGAAGATCGTGCCCTTGTCGGCTTGCTCGAACTGGCCCGGCCTCCGGCAATGCGCGCCGGTGAAGGCCCCGCGCTCGTGGCCGAACAGCTCGGACTCGAGGAGTCCGGCGGGGATCGCGGCACAATTCACCTTCACGAACGGGTTGTCCCGGCGCGCCGACACGGCGTGGATGGTCCGAGCGACGAAATCCTTGCCCACCCCGCATTCGCCACGGATCAGGACCGTCGCGTCGGTGTCCGCGATTTCCACGATCGTTCTCGCGATCGCGCGCATTTGAGGGCTCTCGCCGAGGAGCGGGCTCTTGAAGCTCAACGATTCCTCCCACGAGGCGGCTCGCAACCGGTCGGCATGGCAGCGATTCTCTTCCGCGTAGATTTGGTCCACCGCAAATTTCTAGAAGCTCTGACCCCGTTCGCCTATCGGGAGAATCCCTGATTTCAGACCGGCAATCCCCCTCAGGCCCGCGCGGGGCATCCCGGCTCAGTCGGACGAGGGCGGCCGGGCAGCGGCGAGAGCGAGCGCGACCGCGACGAGCGCGACGGCGCCCCCGGCGGCGGCGACCGCCGGCGCCCACGGCAGCCGCAGCGACGCGCCGATCCCGCTGGCCAGCGCGCTCGCGACGAGCGCCCCGGCTCCGGTGAGCGCGCCGTGGACGGCCCACGAGCGGATCTGCGCCAGGAACACGCCGGGGCCGATCGCCGCGTGATGGGCGCGCCGGCCGAATTCGGCCGTCTCCAGCAGCAGGGCCAGCACGACGCCGAGCAGCACCGCGCCCCCGAGGCGAGGCGCGCCGCCGGCGAGCCTGAGCGCGAGCGCGTACTCGCCGAGCGCCAGCACGATGCCGCCGACGAGTACCGGCGTGGCGACCAGGATGCCGAGGGCGCACAGGATCAACGCCGCGGCGCCGAGGCCCAGCACCGAGGTCGAAGGCGCGATGAGGAGCGGCGCGCTCACGAGGATCAGGGCGAGAACGGCGGCCAGGCGCCGCACGTCAGCGCGCCACGTCGCGCCGACGCGAGCGCGTCAATCCCGAGCGCCAGCACGATGCCGCCGACGAGTACCGGCGTGGCGACCAGGATGCCGAGGGCGCACAGGATCAACGCCGCGGCGCCGAGGCCCAGCACCGAGGTCGAAGGCGCGATGAGGAGCGGCGCGCTCACGAGGATCAGGGCGAGAACGGCGGCCAGGCGCCGCACGTCAGCGCGCCACGTCGCGCCGACGCGAGCGCGTCAATCCGCCCAGTGCCGCCTCGAGCGGCTCGGCCGGATCCCAGTCGACGATCGTGATGCCCAGACGATGCAGCGCGTCGGCGCGGGTGCGCCGCTCGAGCGCCCACAGCCGGCACGCGACGTCTGCGCTGGCCGACGCGCGAATCGCGCGGCGCACGAGCGGGATCGGCGATGGGCTCAGAACCGTGAGATCGAACCCGCGCGCCGCCAGATCGACCAACGCCTTCTCGAACCGCGGGTCGAGGAGCGGGCTGATCGCGATGACCAGGGCCTGCGGCGGCAGAATGCGCCGGGGCACGAGCCCGACTTCCTGGGTGACCCAGCTGAACATCACGTCCGCACGCAGCAGCGCCTCGAAGATCCGCTCGTGCTGCGCGCGGCCTGAGCTCGGCCGGACCCACCGGAACGGCCCGCAATATTCGATGAGACCAACCCGGTCCTTCCGGGCCAGATACGCCGTCGCGAGCGCGGCGGCCGCCCGGATGGAGACGTCGAGCGTCGTGTCGGGCGGCGCGCCGGCCTCGGTCAATGTGTCGAGCATCAGCACCACGTCGGCGTTGCGTTCCTGGTGATACTGGGTGACGAAGAGGCGGCGGAATCGAAGCGAGGCACGCCAGTTGACGTGGCGGACCCGATCGCCCGGAACGAACGCTCTGATATCGCCCGGCTCGAGCCCTTCGCCGACGCGCGGCGCCACGTAGTTGCCGACGAAGGCCTGCATCCGGCGCGGCCCGGGCAGGCGGCGAAGAGGCAGCGGTCGCGGATATACCCGAAGCTGCCACGGCACCGGGATCGACATCTCTCCCGCCTGGAGTCCGGCGCGGTCCCACAGACGGGCGTGGACGGTCCCGAGACTCACCCGGCCTCGGCGCACGCACTCGACCTCGTATCGCCACTCGACGCGCTGACCGCGCGTCAGGCTGAAGAGGCCACGGTTGTGGCCGCCGACGAGTCGCAGGGCCGGCGAGAGCGGCTCGAACAGCTCCAGCAGCGGCGCGCGCCGGCCCGCGCTCACGGTCACGGTCACCGTGACGCGCTCACCTTCGAAGACTCGCGCCGCCGAGATCGCGCGAGTGAGCGTCCAGTCGCGGGACGACCCGCCGCGCCCGATCCGTAGGAGCCCCAGCAGCAGCGGGAGCACCGCGACGACCAGCTCGGCCCGGCCCGAGAGCACGCCGAGCACGAGCCCCCATGCGCCGACCGTCACGACCGAGAGGGCCAGCGGCGTGAGCCGCGTGGTCATCCGGTCTCTTCCGTCTTCGGCGCCGGTACCTGGGTCAGGAGATCGCCCACGACCTGCGCGGCCGACAGCTTCGTCACCCAGAGCTCGGGCTGAAGAATAAGCCGGTGCGCGAGGGCCGGACCGGCCATCGCCTTCACGTCGTCGGGCGTGACGAAGTCGCGTCCCCGCAGCACGGCGCCGGCCCGCGCGAGCTTCAGAAGCGCCAGGGCCCCTCTCGGCGAAGCGCCGAGCGCGATCCGATGGTCGCCGCGGGTCGCCTGCGCGAGGTCGACGACGTACTGCGTCACCACGTCGGCCACGAACACGTCCTCGAGCGCCTGCTGCATGGCGAGGATCTCCTCGCGGGAGACGATCGCGGGCAATTCGACCTCTTCCTGGCGTCGCTGGCGGCGCCGCTCGAGGATCTGTCGCTCCTCCTCGGCGGTCGGATAGCCGACCGCGACGCGAATCAGGAAGCGATCGAGCTGCGCCTCGGGCAGCGGATAGGTGCCCTCGAGCTCGATCGGGTTCTGCGTCGCGATCACCAGGAACGGCAGCTCGAGCCGGAAGGACTCGCCTTCGACCGTGACCTGGGCTTCCTGCATCGCCTCCAGCAGCGCGGCCTGGGTCTTGGGCGTCGCGCGATTGATCTCGTCGGCCAGGAGGAGATTGGTGAAGACCGGACCCGGCCGGAACTCGAAGCGCGCCTGGCGCTGGTCGAACACGAAGCTCCCGGTGACGTCGGCGGGAAGCAAGTCGGGCGTGCACTGAAGGCGCTTGAACGACAGACCGAGGGCCTGCGCGAAGAGCCGGGCGATGAGCGTCTTGGCGAGACCGGGATAGTCCTCGATCAGGACGTGGCCGTTCGCGAGAATGCCGGCCAGGATCCGCTCGAGCACGTCGCCCTTGCCGACGATCACGCGCGCCAGCGCGCCCAGGATCTCGCGGCTCCGCTCGGTGACCCGGCCGAGCTTCATCGGCGCGCCTCCAGCGAGGCGATGATTCGCGCCAGCGCGGCGATGGACGGGCCGCGGCCGAACCGGCGCCCGCGCGGCTTTTCGAGGGCGTCGGCCGGGGCGCCGGACGCTTGCGCGAGCGCGACGAGCCTGGGCCACAGCAGGTGCTCGAAATAGGACTGGCTCCGCGCGCTGGATCTGATCTCGTCGTGGAACCGCGCGAAACGCGAATCCTGAGCTCGCGTCTCCGGCGCGCCCGCCCCGGCGTCGCCCACGCCCCACGGAGCCCGGCGCTCGGTGCACGCTCGAACGATCGCGCGGACGGGCGAGACCGCCACGAGCAGGACGAGGGCCGCCAGGAGGCGCATCGCGGTCTCCCGATACGCTTGCGCGACGAAGAATTCGATCAAGGAGATCCCGGCGACGAGCGCGGCCATGACCACGACCGCGGCGGCGACGCCGGCGCCCCGGCCCGGCTCAGGCGACGCCAAGCGGCGCCTCCTCGCGCTCGAGCGCGGATCTGATCTCTTCGAGGCAGGCGCGAGCCGTGTCTCGCTCGGGTGACCCGAGGGCGTGGCGGCTGAATCGCGCGAGCTCGAAGAGGCGCGTCAGCCGATCGACCGCCCGGTGCGGGAGGACCAGACGCCTGAGCGTCTCGCGCATGAATTCCTCCGGCGTCTGCCAGGGCGCCCTGATCACGCTGGCCCGCGCCGCGACTCGCTCGAATCGCCGGTAACACTTGATGATCGCCGCGCGCGCGTCCGGCTCGCTCGCCAGATCGTCGAGCCCGTCCTGAACCGCTTCGCTCAGCGGCTCGGCCGCCTCGACGCGATTTCGTCGTTCCCACCATCGGGCAATGCGCTCGGCGAAGAGGAGCACCAGGGCCATGGCGAGCGTCGCGAGGCCCGCCAGGAGAGCCAGCAGCCCGACGAGCCAGCCGAGCCACGGCAGCGAGACCACCGGCGTGTCGGCTCCGGGCGTCGAGTCGGTGCCCGCGAACATCATGAGGCGGCTCCAGGCGAGCAGCGAGGTCTCGACGTACTGCCACCCGAACGAAAACACGACGAGGATGGCGAGCAGCGGCAGGAGCGGTAACACCCGCAAGAACACCTGGAGCCACCAGGGAAGCTTGGACGGCTCCTCCTCACGCGGCAGCTCCGCGTCGCGGCGCCGGTCTCGCGAGAGCGCCATCCCGAAAATGATGGCGACCGCCAGCGCGAACGCCGCGCCGCTCGCGAGCAGGAGCGAATCCGGCACCTCGACGTGGAGCCGGAAGGACGGCATGTCCTCGGGTGCGCGCGACGCGGCCAGGAGGGCGGTCAGCGCGAGAAACAGGCCAGCGCCGGCGACGATGGCGGCGCCCGGGAAGCCCTGGAGTCTCATCAGCGGTGGGCCGGAGCGTACTCTGTTGTCCGGGCCCTTCGCAAATGGCTTCACGTCGCCGCAATCCTGTATCCTGTTCGGGCAGGCGCTTGCCTCACCCGCTGACAGGAGGCGACAACCGTGACCGACGTCCCGCGTATCACCGGCGTGCTCTCTCCGGTCGTGACCCCGTTCGGCGCGGACCTGGCGCCCGATCCCGAGCGCTTCGTGTGCCACTGCCGCTGGCTTTCCACCCAGAACGTGGGCCTGGCCGTGTTCGGGACGAACTCGGAAGCGAACTCGCTCTCGGTCGAAGAGAAGATCGAGCTGCTCGATCGGCTGGTCGCGGCCGGGCTCGACCCCGCGCGGATAATGCCGGGCACCGGCTGTTGCGCGCTGACCGACTCGGTGCGGCTGACCGCGCACGCCATGAAGGTCGGATGCGGCGGCGTGCTCATGCTACCGCCTTTCTATTACAAAGGCGTGAGCGACGACGGGCTCTTCCGGAGCTTCGCGGAAGTGATCGAGCGCGTGGGTGACGCGCGCCTGCGCGTATACGTCTACCACATCCCGCCGGTCGCGCAGGTGCCGATCACGCTCGGGCTCGTCGAGCGCCTGCTCGCCGCCTATCCGGCGCAGGTCGCCGGGATGAAGGACAGCGGGGGCGACTGGAACAACACGAAGGCGTTCCTCGACGCGTTCGCCAGGAGCGGCTTCGACGTGTTCGCCGGCTCCGAGACCTTCCTGCTCCAGAACATGCGCCACGGCGGCGCCGGCTGCATCAGCGCCACCGCCAACGTCCACCCCGGTCCTATCGCGCGCCTCTACGACACCTGGCGGGCTGAGGGCGCCGACGCCCAGCAGGCGCGGCTCGACGTGATCCGCGGCGTGTTCCAGAAGTACCCGATGATCCCGGCCCTCAAATCCGCGATCGCCCACCACGGGAAGGACGCTGGCTGGTCAACCGTTCGTCCGCCGTTGGTCGCCCTCACGCCGGCGCAGGCGAGCAGCCTGATCGTCGACCTCGAGCGCGAGCGCTTCACAATGCCGGGCCTCGCCCCGCGCTGACCCGCAGGCGCGGTCCGTCGGTCGGATTCAGCTAGTCGCGATTGGCGCCGGTCAGGCGGCGGACGACACCCAGTCCGAAGAGCCCGACGCCAACCACCAGGAGGACAGCGTAAGGCTCTACGCCGAAAACCTTGACGAGCACGATACAGAATCCGGCGAAGGCGATGAGCGACCCCGCCATCATCAGGCCGAGACCAGGTTTCTGAGCCACGATCAGATAACCGCTTCGCGCCGCAGCCGCTCGATCTCCTCGACTCCCAAGCCGGCCTCTTTCAGGACTTCGTCGGTGTGCTCGCCGAGGGTCGGAGGCTCCCGGTCCAGTCCGGGGCTGCCATGCTCGAGCCGGAAGCCGGCGCCGACGAGCCGCATCGGCCCGTATCGCGAGTCGATCGTCTGGAGCACGTCGCGGTGCTCGAGCTGGGGATGCTTGACGATCTCGTCGATCTTCCAGATGGAGCCGCACGGCACGTCGGCGGCGGTGAGACGCGCCTCCCAGCTCTTGGGACCGTCGGTCGCGAGCGCCTGCTCGATGATCTCGCGCAGCGCCGGCTCGTTGGCGGTGCGCGCGGGCCAGTCCTTGAAGCGCGGGTCGGCCAGCGCGTCGGCGCGGCCCAGCGTTTTCATGAGGCTCGCGAACTGCTTCTCGGTCAGCACCGCCAGCACGATGTAGCCGCCGCGCGCCCGGAACCGGCTCGCGGTCGGCTTGCGGCTCACCGAGCCGTTGCCGATCTGCCGTGCCTCGATGCCCGCAACGGTGTACTCGGAGACCGTGCCCGGGATGAAGGCCAGCGCCGCATCGAGCATCGCCACGTCGACCAGCTGGCCGCGCCCGGTGTGCGTCCGCTGATACAGCGCGCTCGCCACGGCGAGCGCCGCCGTCATGCCGCCGATCGTGTCGCAGATCGCGAATCCGGCGCGGGTCGGGCCGCTCGCCGGCTCGCCGGTGATCGACATGATCCCCGACATCGCCTGGAGCTTGCCGTCGAAGGCGGCGGTCGTCCGCTCGGGACCGGTCTGGCCGAAGCCGGAGACCGCGCAGTAGATGAGCCGCGGATTGACGGCCGAGAGCGCCTGATACCCGAGTCCGAGACGATCCATCACGCCCCCGCGGAAGTTCTCCCACACCACGTCGGCCTTGACCACGAGCTTCTTGACGATGTCCACGGCCTCGGGCTTTCGCAGGTCGAGCGTGACGCTGCGCTTGTTGCCGTTCACCGCGAGGAAGGACGGCGCCATTTTCCGGTCGGCCCACACCCGGTCGGCCAGCTGCATGCGCGTGTCGTCGCCCTCGCGCGACTCGATCTTGACGACGTCGGCGCCCAGGAGCGCCAGCTGGTAGGTGCCGTACGGCCCCGCGAGATAGCGGGTGAAGTCGAGGATGCGGACGCTCGTGAACGGCTTGCTCACGATGCCTCGCGCTTGGCCCGAGCGATCGATTTCACCTCGTCGAACTCCTTCTTCCGCTCGGCGATCATCTCGGGCGAAAGCTTCGTCAGGTCGAGGTAGTCGCACTTCCACGCGGCGTCCTCGCTCCAGCGGATCGGCGACTGCATCGTCGTGCGCGCACCCGGCGCGCTCTCGAGCAATTTCAATCCCAGCTCGAGCGTCTGCCGCTGCGACTCGACGTCGAACGGCCGGCCGGCCGAGTTCCCGAGGGGGAAATCGCTGAACAGGAACCGCGGCACGCCGCAGTACTCCACGATGTCCTTGGCGCAGCCCATGATTACCGTCGGAATCCCGTTCGCCTCCAGGTGCCGGGCGGCCAGACTCACGGTCTGGTGACACACGGGTCAGCTCGGGACGAGGACGGCGACGTCGACTCCGTCCTCGCGGCAGCGGCGCAAGAGCTCGGGGATGTCGGTCTCCAGGGTCACGCGATGGCTGCGGTTCGTCGGCGCGCCGTGAATGCG
Organism: Candidatus Rokuibacteriota bacterium; assembly: GCA_003221615.1. Classification (GTDB taxonomy): domain Bacteria; phylum Methylomirabilota; class Methylomirabilia; order Rokubacteriales; family CSP1-6; genus AR31. The sequence goes on from QHSQ01000124.1 coordinate 39,211, forward strand.
CGGCGCCAGCGTCCCGATCCGGCCCGCGGCGGCCGCCTCCCTCATGCGAGCCAGCGGCAGATACGTATTGATGTCGGCGGCCTTCGTGTGCAGGCGGTCGTAGCCGACGTGCGAGATCCTCAGATCGGGCACGGTCTCGGAGGACGTCGAGTAGACCTGATAGAACTTGGCGGCGGCATTGTAGGCCGCCCCCGGCCCCTGGTCGCCCAGCTCCGCCCGGAACGGCGCCGCGGTCGTGATCAGCCCGACCCGCGCCCGGCTGAGCGGCATCCGGAGCGGCGTGAACGGAACCTCGACGAAATGGGCCCACCGATAAGGGCTGAAGCCGAGGACTTGATAGTAGTCGCGCGTCCGCTGCATGTACGGGATCGCGACGTCGTGATCCGCCGCGAACGCTGCCTTCGCCCCGGGAGCCGTGGTCGTCATCGCGTCGTCCAGTCTAGCCAAGGTTGCCTGCCGCGTCCAACGTCAGCGTGTGAGGAGGTGACCGTGCGGGGTCAGCGCGGGTGACGCGCGCGCTGTTCGGGCTGAAGGGCGGTGATGCCCTCGAAGGTCCGCTCGAAGATCTGAGGCACCGGCCAGCCCTGCAGGCCGGCGTAGGTGTCGATCTGCGAGCGATGGTGGACCTCGTGCTCGAGCATCATCATGAGCAAGCGCCACCCCGGGAGCGTGCCGGGCGTATCGACCATCTCGATCCGGCGCATGAGCCACTCCCCCGGCGTCTCGCGGAGCAGCGTGGCGAATCGCTCGGCGGACGATTGCAGCCACGGGAGCCACGTGCGCTGGTCGGCACGATCGATGTCGGGGTCCGTCAGGATCCAGCCCTCGCCGCGATAGGCGCTGGCGAAGTAGAGGCGCGTGGCGCCGATGTGACCCACGAGCTCACCGATGCCCCAGCCGGCCTCGCCGCTCGCGGCCGGCGGGCGCCACGCGGCAGCCTCGGGCGGCAGCGCCGCCACGTCACGCTCGGTCCTCCGCCGCACGCTGTCGAAGAAGCGCAGATAAGACTCGACGTCGGTGATCATGCCACTCGCTCCCTTTCGATCGCCGCGCGCAGGCCCGGCAGCACCTCCGAGGCCACGCGCCGGCATTCCTCGACGTGTGGAAAGCCCGACAGGATGAATTCGTCGACACCGAGGCGCCAGTATGCGGTGAGCTCGTCCGTGACTTGCTCTGGATCGCCCACGATCGCCGTCCCGAGGTTCACGCGCACCTTCGAGATTCCGTTCCAGAGCCGGGGTGACCGCTCGCGGAGCTCGGCCCGAAGCTGCGCCTGCTGCCCCACCATCGGCGTCCCGGCGAAGGCGGCCTGTCTCTGGGCCACCACGCGCTCGTCGACCTGAGACATCAGCTCCTCGGCGGCCTCCCAGGCCTCACGCTCGGTCCGTCGCACGACCAGGTGCGTACGCAGACCGAAGACCGGCCGGCGGCCCTTGGCGTTGTAGGCCGTCCGTACCCGGGCCAGCAGCTTGGCGATCTCGTCGAGCGGCTGGATCCAGGCGAGATAGACCTCCGCCCCGTTTGCCGCGAACTCGAGCGCCCGCGCCGAGGCGCCACCCACGTAAAAGCGCGGCCCGCTCCCGACCGGTCCGGGCGAGACCACCGCACCCTTGAGCCGCATCGTGCTCCCTTCGAACACCACGGGCTCGGGCCTCGCCCACAGCGCTCGCAGGACGGTGATGAATTCTTCCCCCTGCTCGTAGCGCTTGTCGTGATCGATCGTGACACCGAGCCGCTCGAAGTCGCCCTGGATGCCGCCGGGTACCACGTTGATGTCGAGCCGCCCGGCGCTGATCTGATCGAGCGCCGCCGCCATCTGGGCGAACAGTCCGGTCGAGATGAACCCCGGCCGGATGGCCGCCAGGAATCGAATACGCTGGGTCACCGCGGCCAGCGCCGTGACCGTCGTCCACGTTTCCGCGAGCGGCGCCGTCTCCCCGAAGAGCCCGTTGGCAAACCGCGTGGGGATCAGGAGCGAGTAATATCCTTCGGCCTCCGCCGTCTCGACCACCCGGCGCAGATAGTCGAAGGTCGGCGGTCGCTCCGCACGCCACGTGCCGATGTGCGCGCCGTCGCCGTCGATCGGGATGAACCAATCGAACCGCGGCTCGGGTCTCCGTTCCACGATCCGGACCCTACCAGACCTTCAGGGAGTAGGCCAGCATCGCGCGTTTCGCCGTCGCCGAAGATGATATATGTTCGCGGCGTGAGTCCTCGGCCGCGTCGCCCGCCTCTGCTGATCCGGATCGTCAGGGCTCGGCCCAGGCTGTTCATCTCGGTCGGCGTCGGTCTGGTCGGGACCCTCGCGGCGGCGGTCGTGACCGATTGGAGGGTCGCGACGCGCCTGCTCACCGGATGGGATCTCGCGGTCGCGCTCTACCTGGTGCTCGCGTTCCATCTGATGGCGCGCTCCGACTTTCACCACATCCGCCGTCATGCCGCGATGCAGGACGAGGGGCAGCTCGCGATCCTGACGTGCACGGTGGCGGCGGCGCTGGCGAGCCTCGCCGCCATCTTCGCCGAGCTCGGCATGTCCGCGGCCGCAGCATCGCGGCCCCGCAGCCACGTGCTCCTGGCCACGTTGACCATCCTTCTGTCCTGGGCGTTCATCCACACGATCTTCGCGCTGCACTACGCTCACGAGTTCTACGACGAGACCGCGGGCCGGGGTATGAGCTTTCCGGGCGGTGACCCGAACCCGGACTACTGGGACTTCGTCTATTTCTCGTTCGTCATCGGCATGACGTCGCAGGTATCCGACGTGGCGATCACCAGCAAGGTGATCCGCCGCACCGCGACCGTCCACGGCATCGTGTCCTTCCTGTTCAACGCCGCGCTGCTGGCCCTCACCGTCAACATCGCCGCGAGCGCCATCTAGCCTATTGGGGAAGATCGGGAGGGCGGCTCACCTCGGGGTCGATCCGGCCCGTCAGCGCCTTCATGAATTCAACGAGGTCCGCCCGTTCCTGCGCCGTGAGTCCCAACGGCGTCATATCAGACGAGAGCCACGGGTTCTTCACGCCACCCCGATCGTAGTATTCGACGACCTCGGCCAGCGTCTTGGCGCTGCCGTCGTGCATGTATGGTCCTCGCTTGGCGACGTCCCTGAGGGTCGGGGTTTTGAATGCGCCCCGGTCCGAATCGTCCCCAGTCACCGAGTAACGACCGAGGTCGGGATTCGGCCCGGCCATCCCCACGCCGATGTTGCGATAGCCTTCGCCGGTGAAGTTGAAGCCGGCATGACAGCGCGAGCACATCGCCTTGCCCTCGAAGAGGCGCAGCCCGTTTTGGGCCGACTCCGACATGGCGCCGCGGTCGCCGGCCTGGAAGCGGTCGTAGGGCGAATCGCCCGACAGAATCGTACGCACGTAGGTGGCGAGCGCCTGGGCGACCCCGTCCGGATCGAAGTCGCGGCCGAATACCGCGCGGAATTCCCGTCGATAATCCGGGACCGTGCCCAGCTGCTCCATCACCTTTCGGTCAGTCTTGTTCACGTCCTTCCCGGCCTGCTCTTCCAGGGAGACTCGTAGACCGGACCAGTGCTGCTGGTCGCTGAAGAGTCGGTTGACGATCGTGGGCGCATGCCGCGGTGTCGGCTTGCCGGCGAAATCCGTCGAGAATCGGCGTGGGTCGCTCCAGCCGTGGTCGGGCCGATGGCAACTGACGCACGCCACCTTACCCGACGCCGACCAGCGTGTATCCCAGAAGAATTTCTTACCGAGCGCGACTTTCTCCGGCGTGATCGGGTTGTCGTCCGGGATTTGCGCCGCGTCCTCTTGCAGGCCGTTCGGCAGCTTGAGGCCGAAGTCCGCCGCGGACGACCAGTCAGGTCCCAACAGAACCACGATGGCCGCGAGCCCGACGAGCGCTCTCATCGGCGCCCGGGATCAGACCGCGGCGCAGCGGACGAGGGCTTCGCGGCCTTTGAGCATGTCGTCGAGGGCGCCGAAGGCCATCATGTAGTGGCCGCGGTAACCGCCGCCCTCGATGCGCGAGAACATTCGCGTGAAGTCGATCGAGCCCTCGCCGGGCCGCAGATGCTCCTCGTATCGTCCGTGGCTATCGGCCAGGCGCACCTCGCCGCAGCGCCCGAGATCCATGGCGTCGAGGAAGCCGTCGATGCCTTCCGGGACGAGATGCGCGTGATTGACCGTGAACGCCCAGCCGAGGTTCGGTGACTGGATGCGTCCGAAGTACTCGCGGCACTCCTCGAGATTGTGCGCGAGGTATCGGACCTCGGCATGCTCGGGCTCCCGATTGAGGTTCTCCAGGAGTAGCCGGGCCCCAGCGCGCTCGGCGAGCGCGGCGGCGCGCTGAAGACGCTCGAGACTCGCCGCACGGCGCGCGGCGTAATCGCCGGTGAAGTGATAGCCCCCGTGGACGACGATCCAGCCCGCGCCGAGCCGGCCGGCGAGCTCGATGTAGGTCCGAAGATACTGATCCGCGGCATCGGCCAGGAGCGGGGACGTCTCGGCGACGTTGACGGCGGACGCCGAGTGCAGACCGAGATGGATGCGGTGCCGCTCGCAGATGGTACGGATGGCCGCGACGCGCTCGGCCGTCCACGCGGCGGGCGCGTTGGGGTGGTCCGGCGCGCCTTCGAGGCACGTATCGACGTAGTGCACGCCATGGGCCGCCGCCCACGCGAGACCGTCCTCGAGGCGCCGCCGCCCTCCCAGATCCACGCCGATCCGCTCGCGTAACGTCGTGGGTGCGCCCGTGCTCATAGTGGCGCTCCTTCTAACGGCCGCGGAACGCGGGCTTACGCTTCTCGCGCCAGGCCTTGTGGCCTTCGGCCTTGTCCTCGGTGAGCTCGAGAGTCGCAAAGCGATACAGATCGACGAGTGAGGCATCGGACAGATTGGGGATATCGAGACCTGTCAGCAGGGATTCCTTCGTGAGGCGCGCGGCGAGCGGCGGCAGGGACGCGATGTGGCCTGCCACCTCGAGGGCCTGATCCATGACCTTGCCGTGCGGCACCAGCCACTGCGCGAGCCCGATGCGGTGAGCCTCCTGCGCCGTCAGCGGGAACCCCATGGCCAGTCGCATCGCGTTGCCTCGGCCGACCCAGCGCGCGAGCCGCGCGCTGCCGCCGTACGCGGGAAGAATGCCGAGCGTCACCTGGGGCAGCCGCCACTCGGCCCGCTCGGAGGCGACCAGCAGGTCGCAACAGAAGGTCACGATGCAGCCGATACCCACGGCGTATCCGTTGACGGCGCCGACGATCGGCTTGGGAAAGCTGCCGAGGACCTCGAAGGCGCGGCCGCGACGCTTGGCGATGCTCTTGATGAAGTCCGCGGCCGACTCCATCGTGTGCGTCCTGGGATCCTTGAGATTCGCGCCGGCCGAGAACGCCCCGCCCGCGTCGTCTCCCGTCAGGACGGCGCAGCGGATCGCGTCGTCGTCCTCCATCGCCGCGAAGTACCGCGCGATGCCCTCGTTGAAATCGGCGCCCCACGCGTTGCGAGCCTCGGGACGACTCAGGGTGACGATGCCGATCGCGTCGCGCCGCTCGAATGTGACGGGCATGCCGGCCTCCTGAACGCCGAGGGTCGTCTCGAGTGGCCCGCAGGGTCGCTGATCGCTCCGCGCGTTCTCGGGTTCGCCGCCAGTGTGGGTGGCCGTTTTCCGCTTGTCAACCGACGGGCAGGTGCGCGCCGCCAGCCGACGCGAGACTACTCCAGGCGAAGGAGCCGCGGCACCTGACTGAGATCGCGGATCTCGAAGTCCGGCGCCGGCACGTCCGTCGGCGTTGGACAGGATGGCCGTGCGCACGTGTCCGAGCGCGTTGAGCGCGTCGAGCGTCTCGGGGTAGAGCTCGATCCTCGTCGTCACCCGAAAGAAGAGCTCGACGTACGGGGCCGCATCCGCGGCGACGTCGAACTGTCGAAGCACGCGCGGCAAGATCAGCTCCTCGATCTCCCGGAGCGTCCGGAATGGTGCCAGCTGCGTCGCCTCGAAGTAGAGATCCGACCACGCGCGCCAGACTTCGTCCAGGCGCGCGGACAACCCGTGGTCGGCCACGATCTGTCGCGGCACCAGGACCAGGTCGTCGTTCCGGAGCAGTGTGCCGTAGGCATCGAAGATCACGGCCTTGAACCCACTCAATGGACTGTCCGCTCGTCAGCCGGCGACCGCAATTCCGATCAGCTTGCCGATGCCGAACGTCAGCCCTGCGGCGGCGAGGCCCAGCAAGAGCTGACGGCCGCCCGATCGCCACACGGGCGCCCCGGTGAAGATGGTGATCGCGGCGCCCACCGTCCAGAGCCCCAGCGCGCTCAGGACGGCGCTCCACACGACGGCTTGTGTCCCGCGCAGGACCAGGAACGGCAGGATCGGCACGACGGCGCCGAGCGCGAACAGCACGAACGAGGACACCGCCGCTTCCCACGCCGAGCCCCCGAGCTCCTTGGGATCGATGCCGAGCTCCTCGCGGGCGAGCGCGTCGATCGCGGTCGTTCGATCGGACAAGAGGCGGCGGGCCATCGTCTCGGCCTCGTTCGGGCTCAGCCCCTTGGCCTCGTAGATCAGCTTCAGCTCCTCGCCTTCGCCTTCGGGATCTTCGTGCAGCTCGCTCGCTTCGATCCGGATCTCTCGCTCGGCGAGCTCACGCGAGCTCGTGACCGACACCCACTCGCCGAGCGCCATCGAGGCGGCGCCCGCCAGGAGACCGGCCAGACCGGTGACGAGGATTCCGTGGTTATCGATCGAGGCGCCGGCCACGCCCATGACCAGGGCGAGATTGGAGCAGAGACCATCGTTGGCGCCGAGCACCGCCGCGCGCAGCGCGTTACCGCCGACCGATCGATGCCGGCCCTCGAGACGGCCGAGGAAGCTTCCCTGCAGGCCGCGCGGCTGCGTCGCCACGAGCTGCTCCAAGACCTTCGCGTGCCACCGCTCGTGGGCCGGCATCCGGGTGCCGGCGGTCTCGGGCTGCTTGAGGTACGCGTGCTGGTCGACGGCCTCCTTCGCGGCGATAGTGGCGAGCACGAGGTCGGGTCCAAGTCGCCGCGCGATGGCCCCGAGCACGCGGCTGCGCCAGGAGGCCCGCCGGCGCGGCACCCTCACCCCCGCGCTCCTCAGGCGATCCTCCCAGAACGCGATGTGGCCTTCCTCCATCGCCGCCAGATTGGCGTAGACCTTCGCCAGCCGCCGATCGGGCTCGCTGGCCGCCATCGCGCGATACTCCGACGCGCTGTCGACCTCGTCCCGCCAGTTCTCGAGATAGCGCCGAGCGTCGGAACGCTTGCTCATACTCGACCGACCATACAACGCTTTTCGCGCGCCCGATGCGATAATGGGCCGGCCTGAACGGCGCTCGAGCGCCGTTCCCTCGCGTGGTGGTGCGCACGGCAGGCCGTCGCGGCTTCCCCGCCGGCCGAGACGCGCCGGTAAACGAAGGAGGTCGTCCTATGCGGCGTCTGACACTCACGTCCCTGATCACCGCGGCCCTTCTGGGCATCGCGGTGCCGGCGTCGGCTCAAACGTTCGTCTTCGGGGCTCAGGGCGAGCCCGTCCAGCTCGACCCGGCGGTCATCACCGACGGCATCTCCTCGCGTCTCACCAGACAGATCTTCGACGGCCTCGTGAAGTATCGCGGCGCCACCACCGAGGTCGAGCCGGCGCTCGCGGAGAAGTGGGAAGTCTCGCGCGACGGCAAGGTGTGGACGTTCCAGCTGCGGCGTTCGGTGACGTTCCACGACGGCACGCCGCTCGACGCCGCCGCGGTCGTCTGGAACTTCGAGCGCTGGTGGAAGGCCGCTCATCCCCAGCACGACAACCAGGTGAAGGCCGGCCAGACCTTCGAGTACTGGGAGGCGCAGTTCGCCGGCTTCGACGACAAGTCGATCGTCAGCGCGGTGGAGGCGGTCGGCACGCACACCGTACGCATCACCCTCAAGGAGCCGCAGGCGCCCTTCCTGGCGAATCTGGCGATGTTCGTCTTCGACATCGCGAGCCCCAGGGCCGTCGAGCGCTGGGGCACCGAGTTCGGCAAGCACCCGGTCGGCACCGGAGCCTACAAGTTCGTGGAGTGGAAGCCGAACCAGGAGGTCGTGCTCGAGGCCAACCCTGATTTCTGGGGCCAGAAGCCCAAGATCAAGCGCGTCGTCGTGCGCAACATCAAGGACAACTCGCAACGACTGGGCGCGCTCAAGGCCGGCGAGATCCACGGGATGGAGGGACTCAATCCCGACGACGTCGGCGTGGTCAAGGCTGACGCGGGCCTCCAGCTGCTCCTGCGCCCGACGAACACGACGGGCTACATCGCCTTCAACTACAAGGTGAAAGAGTTCCAGGACAAGCGCGTGCGCCAGGCATTCGCCCACGCGATCAACAAGCGCGGCATCGTCGACGCGCTCTACGGGGGCACCGGGCTCGTGGCCACGCAGTTCCAGCCGCCGGCACTCTGGGGCTACAACCGTGAGCTGAAGGATTACGAGTACAGCCCGAGCCGGGCACAGGCGCTGCTGCGCGAGGCCGGGCAGGTGCCGGGGCTGTCGGACATCACGTGGGAGGACGGCAAGAAGGAGCCGCTGGTCTTCTGGTACATGTCGCGCTCGCGCCCGTACTTCCCGAACCCGAAGGAGATCGCCGAGGCGATGGCGGCCGATCTCGCCAAGGTCGGCATCAAGACGCAGCTGCAGACGACCGAGTGGGCGGTGTATCTGGACAAACGCAAGAACGGACAGATGCCGCTCTACATGCTCGGCTGGACCGGAGACAACGGCGATCCCGATAACTTCCTCTGCTATTTCTTCTGCCAGCCGGGCGCCGCGCGCGAGGGCTTCTACGCCAACAAGCCGCTGGCCGACGTGCTCCTGCGCGCCCAGAAGCTCACGCAGCAGTCGGAGCGCGCGAAGCTCTACCGGCAGTCCGAGCAGCTGTTGCGCGACGACGTGGGACGGCTCTTCATCGCGAACAACCAGCCGCCCCTCGCGTTCGCGAAGCGTGTGAAGGGCTACCTGCCGCACCCGACGGGGTCGGAGTACTTCAACACCGTCGAGCTGCCGTAGCGCGGAGGCGCGTTCATCAAGAAGGAGGACTGAGCGGTGAGGCGCTACGCCATCCGGCGAGGCCTCACCATCGTCCCCGTGCTGCTCGGCGTCTCCCTGCTCGTCTTCAGCTTCATCCATCTCATTCCGGGCGATCCGGCGCTGACCATGCTCGGCGAGCGCGCGACGCCCGAGAAGGTCGCCGAGGTTCGCGCCCGGCTCGGGCTCGATCGCCCGATCTGGCAGCAATACGTCCTCTATATCGGCAAGGCGCTGCGGGGGGATCTCGGGGTCTCGATCATCCGGGGCGATCCGGTCGCGAGCGATCTGCTGCGGCGCTTTCCGGCAACGGTCGAGCTGGCGACGGCGGCGATCGTCGTGGCCATCGCGCTCGGCATCCCCATCGGGGTCGCCTCGGCCGTCTGGCGCAACTCGCTGCTCGACAGTCTCGCGCGCCTGGGCGCGCTCACGGGCGTCTCGATGCCGATCTTCTGGCTCGGCCTCGTGCTCGCGTGGTTCTTCGGCGTGCAGCTCCGCATCCTGCCCACCGGCTTTCGCCTCTCGAGCGGAACCGCCTTCGTCCCGTGGACGAACTTCGTCATCCTGGATGCGCTTCTGCAGGGCGACGGGCCGGCCCTCGCCGACGCGGTCCGCCACCTGATCCTCCCGGCGCTCGCGCTCGCGACCATTCCCCTCGCCGTCATCGCCAGGATGACGCGTGCCTCCATGCTGGAAGTGCTGTCGCGCGAGTACATCCGCACCGCCGAGGCGAAGGGGCTGTCGCGCCGCGTGGTGATCCTGAGACACGCGCTCCGCAACGCGCTGCTCCCGGTACTGACGGTCGTCGGGCTCCAGGTCGGTCGCCTGCTGGCCGGCGCGATCCTCACCGAGACGATCTTCTCCTGGCCGGGTATCGGCCTCTGGGTCTACGAGTCGATCGAATCGCGCGACTACGCGATCGTCCAGGGCGTCAGCCTCTTCATCGCCGTCATCGTGGTGGGAGTCAACCTGCTCACCGACCTCCTGTACGCCGCGGTCGACCCACGGATCAAGTACGAGTGATGGCGACGTTCGAGGTGGCGGTGGATCGCGGGGTGGTGGCGGTCGCGAGTCACGGGCGAAGCCCGGCCGCGGCGGCGTGGCGCCGCCTCGTCGCGAGCCCGGCCGCCCGAGTCGGGCTGGTGATGGTCGTCGCTTTCGTGCTCGTCGCACTCCTCACGCCGGTCGTGCACGTCTACGACGCCAGGACCGACGCCAACCTCACCGTGCGACTCAAGCCTCCGACGGCCGCGCACCCATTCGGGACCGACAGTCTCGGCCGCGATATCCTGGTCCGCGTCCTGCACGCGACGCGCGTGTCGCTGGGGCTGGCGATGAGCGCGGTCGCGCTGGCCACGTTGATCGGCTCGGCGCTCGGGTTCCTGGGCGGCTACCTTCGAGGGCGCGTCGACCTCGTCGTGATGTTCTGCATGGACATCGTGCTGGCGTTCCCGGCGACCTTGCTGGCCATCGCCATCGTCGCCATGATCGGCCCGGGCCTCCGCAACTCGCTCTTCGCCATCAGCCTGGTCTCCATTCCCGCGTACGCCCGCTTGAGCCGGAGCTCGGTGCTGGCGCTGCGCGAGCAGGAGTTCGTGATGGCCGCGCAGGGGCTCGGCTGCAGCGGGTGGCGCGTGCTCCTGAGCCACATCGTGCCCAACAGCCTGCCACCGCTGATCGTGCAGACGACCCTCTCGATCGCCTTCGCCATCCTGGAGGCCGCCGCGCTCGGGTTCCTCGGGCTGGGCGCCCAGCCCCCGACGCCCGAGTGGGGCGCGATGCTCGCCGACTCGTACAAGTACTTCACCAGCGGCGCCTGGTGGGTCTTCTGCTTTCCCGGTGCCGCGATCATGCTCTCGGTGCTCGGCTTCAACTTGCTTGGCGACGGGTTGCGCGATGCCCTCGATCCACGCCTGGCTGAGCCGCGATCCCGGACCGGCCCAGCGCGCGGCCGCGTTCGCTGGCGCGGGACCGGACCGAGGTCGTAAGCTGCACATCATGGTGTCGATACGAATCCGGCCCTGTCGTCTGGTTGTCGCGCTGCTCGTACTCGGCGTGATCATCGGGGCGATCGCTCCGCGGCGCTCGGTCGCCCAGGAGGCTCAGCCGGCGCCGAAGTCCCCGGCGGAGTCGAACGCGAGCGCGGCAAGCGCGGCCCCGGCGCGTTCTCCCGATCAGGTCATGGCGTCCCTGAATCGGGCGATGACCTGGTATCGGCAGGCACGAATCGTGATGCGCTCCGTCGAGGGCAGCGGCGTGTTCGGTCGCGCCGACGAGCAGACCGCGCTCCGTCTGCTCGGGAGAGCCTTCGACGTGGCCCACGCCGAGGCCGCGCTGCTCGGCCGCGACAACGCCACCGCGTCCGGCGCCGGCGGCCGTCGAGCCGAGGAGCAAAAGAAGATCGAGGCGGCCGTTCGCCAGGACGAGCGGGACGTCGAGCGCCTGCGAGCGCGCCTTCGCGACGAGCCCGAGAGGCAATCGACCCTGCAACGGCAACTTGCGGCCGCGCAGAACCGGCTCGATCTCGAGCGAGCCCGCCTCGAGTTCTTCGCCCAGGTCCGCGAGCTCGCCTCGTCCCGCTCGGACCCCGACGACGATCTCGACCATCAGATCGACGCGCTCCGGGAAGCGGTGCCCGAGCTCCGCTCATCGAACGCGGCGCAGTCCGTGGCGGCGGCGCCGACGGGCCCGACGTCCGGCACCTGGGCGATGATCCAGCGCCTGCTCGCGTTGCAGCGAAGCCGGAGCCGTCTCGAAGACCTCGAGACGGCGACCAACGAGCTCGTGCGTCGCCTGGATGAAGAGGTCAAGGGGGCCCGGGCCGGTCTCCGGCCGATCCTCACCCGGCTGGAAGCGCTGGCGAAGGATCCCACCGATTCGGGGAAGTCGCTGACGGAGAGTCAGCGCGAATTTCGCAACCTGCTCGAGCGACGGAAGCTTCTCGTGGCGGTTGTGCTGCCGCTGCGTGAAGAAGCCGCGCTTGCCCGGCGGTATGCGAGCGATCTCAAGGGCTGGAACGAGGTCATCGATCGCGAGTCGTGGCAAGCCCTGCAGGGGTTGGCCCTCGATCTTCTCGGGGTCATCGTGGCGCTCGCCGTGATCCTCATCGGCGGCGTGCTGTGGCGGGTGGCGACGATCCGATACGTGAGCGACGGCGCGCGCCGGCGCTTGCTCTTGACCACCCGGAGCGTCGTCGTGACCCTGGCCGTCGCGCTCGTGCTGATCTTCCACTTCACCAGCGAGATGGCGGCCCTCGTGACCGCGCTCGGGTTCGCCGCGGCCGGCATCGCCTTCGCGCTCCAGAACGTGATCCTCGCGGTCGCCGGTTACTTCACGATGGTCGCGCCGAACGGGATCCGCGTCGGCGACCGGGTGAGCCTCCAAGGGCCTTTCGGGTACGTGCACGGCGAGGTCGCCGAGATCGGCTTCGTGCGTATCAAGCTTCGCGAGCTGGCCGGCGAGCCGCTCAAACCCACGGGGCGAGTCGTCGTCTTCCCCAACTCGGTCGTCTTCACCGGGAGCTTCTTCAAGGATCCGTCGGAAGCCCCGGCGCCCTGACGAGGCGCGGGTCCCGTAGCCCGTCTCAGCGCCAGTCGCCGATCAGGACGAGCCCAGCCCAATAGAAGGGGTGGCGCGTCGCGGGATTTGCCAGCAACGCCCGCTGGGCATCACGCAGCGCCTGGGCCTTGTCGAGCGCGCCCGGTTCTACATCGAGCCCTCGATAGAACGTCAGCATCAGCTGCTGGGTCGCGATATCGTCGATCGACCATAGGCTCACGACGACCGACGACACACCCGCGGAGCTGAAGAACCGGCCCAGGCTCATCAGCTCGGTGCCGGGTCGATCCTCGGCCAGGCCGGTCTCGCAGGCACTGAGCGTCACCAGGTGAGTCGCGCTCAGGCTGAGCCGGGGAATGTCGCGGGCCCGCAACCGATTCCGGCCCTCGAACGCGAGCCAGGAATCGGCGGGCGACACAGGATCGACGATTCCATGGGTGGCCAGGTGCAGGATGCCGAACCCCTCCGCCCTCGGCGCCGGGCCTCCGGGCGCAGCCGGCGACGATCCGCTTTGGACGCCTGAGGCGAGGTGGGTCTGCAGGCTCGCCAGGGTCGCCTGATCACCGCTCAGCGCCACCGCTCGGGACCCGAACAGAACCTTGATCGTGCCGATCTCCTTCTCGGCATAGTCGAGTTGACGCAGCGCGGGACGCTCGTGCCGATAGGTCGGATTGCCCAGCGCCAGCACGGTTCGCCCCCGCGCCCGACGCTGCCCGAATGCGATCCGCATGAGACTCGCGTTCGTGACGTAGCTCACGGCGACGTCCTCGACGATGAAGCGAATCGTTCCGGTCTTGGGCTCGTAGGGGCCGAGCCCGTGGAAGGGCAGATAAAAGAGCAGTCCGGTCGGCGCGATCAGCAGGTGGCGCACGGCCTTCCACTCGGTCTCGATCGGCCCCAGGAGCGCGCGATAGAGCCAGTCGGTGATCTCGCGAAGCTCCTTCCATTCCGGCGCCGCCCATGAATCGATCCGCCACTGGTCACGGTCGCCGCGCACCTGAGCCGCCAGCTCGCGATACCGGCGGATACGTGTCTCGAGCTCGCGACGTCCGACGGCCGGCACCCGTCGCCATGACATTCCGCCGGGATTCGACACGAGAAAGAGCCAGAGCGCGTCGTCGGCGGCGAAGTACGTCACGAGAAGCTGGCCGGGCTCGAGCTGGGGCCCGAGCCCCTCCATGGTCTCGGGACTCACACTCACGTACTGACTGAACCGGTCGCCGTATCGCTGATGGATCTCGGCCACGGCGACCTGCGCCTGCTGGCGCACGCCGACGAGCTCTACCTGAAGCCGGTTCGCCGCATCGTCTTTGCCGGCCCGCTGGAGCGCCGCGATCTCCTCGGCCAGCGCCTCCTCCTGACGCAGGAGTCCTTGCGCGCCCTGGAGCGCGCTCTCGGCATCGGCCTCGCGCAGTTGGGCGCTGCGCTTGAGCAGCTCGCGCCGCAGCGCCGCCGATTTGCTCCGCTCGACGTAGCCGAGCGCCGTGGACACGTCGCCCTTGCGAAGGAGCGCGTCGATGAGCGTCGCGTAGAGACGGCTCGTCGCGCGAGCGAACTCGCGTTCCGCGCCCCGTGCGTCACGGCCCTGATAGCGCTCGAGGATGCGAACAGCCTCGTTGAGATCCGCGAGGCCCCGATCACGCTCGGCGTCGCTTCCGCCGCCGACCAGGGCCTCGCCGCGAGCGGCGTACGCCATGCGCGCGGCGTTGGGCGCGTTGATGTTCTCGGCCAGGCTCACGGCGTCGTCGAGGGCGCTCAGCGCCTCCGGGCGTCGTCCGAGCGCGGAGAGGGCGCGCCCCCGGTTGACGAGGATGGCCGCGCGTGCGAATGCGTTCGGCTCCGTCTTCTCGAGGTCGCGGGCCTTGTCGAGGTAGGTGAGCGCCGCCGTGAGGAAGGCTCGGCGCTCGGCCCCTTCGGCCGCCGCGCCCAGCAGAACATCGGCGAGCGAATCTAGGATCGCGGTCTGGAGGATCGGATCGCGAAGTGACTCGGCGAGTGCCTGAGCCTCGGTGAGCCGAGCGCGCGCCTCCGTGACGTTCCCCTCGGCGCCCAGCAGTCGACCGCGATTGTTCAGGGCCTGGGCGCGCAGCTGACGGTCGTCGTCGGTGGCTCGCGAGGACTCTGTCACGCCGGCGGCCTCGTCGAAGCTCGCCCGCGCGTCGTTGACGCGATCCATCTCGTAGTAGACCAGGCCGAGGTTATTCAGCGCGCGGCCTCTCGCCAGCCGAGTCAGCGCAGAGGGCGGAGACTGCTCGGCCAGGCTCGAGGCCTCGGTGAGATACCGCTCGGCCTCCTCGTAGCTGGCGACGAAGTAGTGCGCCGTGCCGAGGTTGATGGTGGCATTGATGCGTGCGAGCGAACGCGACGGGCTGCTCCCACGCTCCAGTATCTGCACGGCGGTCGCGTGGCTGACGAGTGCCTGATCCAGCTTGCCGTGCCGCTGGAGAACCAGTCCCTCGAAATCGAGGGCCACGGCCTGGCGCTCGACGTCGCCGGCCTGACGGAACTGCTCGATCAGCGCGCGCGTCTTTTGAAGCGCCGCGTCGAGGTCGCCGCGCTCGAACAGGGTGAAGGCGGTCGCCTCGGCGACCGCCGCCGCGCGCGATCGCCCGGCCCCCAGAAGGAGCGCACGGTACCCGACCGCGTCGGGATCGATCACCGTCTGCGCCAGCGCTGGAGCCGCGCTGACGAGCATAGCGACGACGAGCGCTGTGAGCCGAACGACCGGCCGAAGCGCCGAAGTCGAGCTAACGGGCCCCGATGAGAATGAACGCGGCCCAGTAGTAGGGGTGCGCCGTCCGCACGCGGCTGCGCACCGCGGTCTGCGCTGCCTGGACCGCCGACGCTCGCGACTCGCCCGCCGCGAGACTTCGATGTAGCGCCACCATCCAATCACGTGTCGCTTCCTCCTCGACCCGCCAGAGGGCGGCCACGATCGCCTGGGCGCCCGCCGTGCTGAAAGCCTTCGCGAGCGTGATCAGGGCCACCCCGGGTGCGACCTCCCCTGGTGTCGCCGTCTCGCACGCTGACAGCACCGCCAGGCGTATTGGCAGCGTCAGCCCCATGACTTCCTTGAGGGTCAGCCGCCGGCTGGCGTCGTCGCTTCCCGCCAACACCAGGTACGACAGAGCCGGCGCATTCCCGTCGAGCACACCGTGCGTGGCGAGATGAAGCTCGAACTCGCTGGTCTGATTTTTCAGCTCGCCGATGAGCCGGTCCTTCGTCGCCCCGGCACCCTCCAGCACCACGGCTCCGGCGCGCAGCCGCCCGAGGGCCCGCACCTCGCCGCTCGAAGCCGGGAGGCTCCCATCCGGGTTCCCGACCGCCACGAGAACGACATGGGCGTTCGGTGATCCGCCTCCCATCACGACGTCCGGCAACTCGTGCTGGGTTGCGTACCTCACCCGGTGTGTCTCGGCGAGGTAGCGGTTCGCTCGCCGCTGTTTCCATGTGACGACGGTAGATCCGGATCAGCTCGTAGAGCTCCGCCTGGGTGATCGTCTGCTCCTTCACCTCATAGAGGCCGCCCGGATCGACCACGAACGTATAGAGAGCCTTCGCCGCGGAGTAGTACTGCACGGCGAGAGTCCCGGCCGGGAGCCGGTTTGCGTACTTCGCCAGATCTTCGGGGAACACGGCCCGCTGCTTCGCCACCAGAGCGGTGTACTCCGGGTAGCGAGCGAGAAACCGCTCCGATTCGTCATTGAAATCGGCTTTGGTCCGCGCCAGCAGCCGCGTGAGGTTCTGGATCTTCTCGCCGGTTTGCTCGGCGGGCCGCTCGGATTGCTCGGTCTCGATCTGCGACTCCAGCGCCGCCACCTGGTCCTGCTTGGCCAGCATCGGCTCGGCCTTCTCGCGCGCATCCCTGTCGGGCGCTTGCCGATCAATGCCTGTCAAAGCGTCGGCCGCGACCCAGCCACGCTTGGTTTCCAGGACCGCCCAGGCCTCGCGATCGTACCCCATGCCCGGCTGCTGGCCGTGGGCACGCAAGAGCGCGCTCGCCAGCGCATCGTAGGCTTCGAGCTTGTTGCCGGCCTCCAGAAACCTGGAGCGGGCCTCGTCTCCGAACTGCGCCGAGAGCTGAGAGATGATCTGCACGGCCTCGCGGTAAAGTGGCAGCGCCGCGTCCAGGCGTCCCGCCTTCTCCTCGAGGCGTCCGAGCCCGAGCGCGGCCCTCCAGTTCGCCGCGAGCGCGCGAGTCTCTCGCGCGATGGCCAGCGCCCGCGCGTACAACGGCCGAGCGCCCTGATCGTCGCCCGTCGCCTCCAGCACGCCCGCGAGGTTGACGAGACTCGATGCGACACGGGGGTGCTTCGGCCCGAGGCTCTGCTCACGAATTGCCAGCGCGCGCTCGTACAGCGGTCGACCGGCCGCATCGTCCTTCTGCGCGCGCAAGAGCCCGGCCAGGCTGTTGAGACTCTCGGCCACGGCGGGATGCATCGCGCCAAACTTCCGCTCTCGCATGGCCAGGGCGCGCTCGTACAGATGCCGCGCCGCCGCGAAGTCTCCCGCGGCACGCAGGAGCCCGGCCAGGCTGTTGAGGCTATCCGCGATATCCGGGTGCATCGGATCCAAGTGTTGTTCGCGAATCGCGAGAGCCCGCTCGTACATCGGACGCGCCGCGGCATTGTCGCCGCTCGTGCGAAACAGATTACCCAGATCGTTCAACGTCTCGGCCGTCTTGATTGGCGCCGTGGATCCCTCGGAGTGTTCTCTGATGCTCAGGGCGCGTCCGTACAACGATCGCGCGCCGCCATAGTCCCCGATCACCCTCAGCAGCCCTGCGAGATCGTTCAAGGTCTGCGCCACGACGGGGTGAGTGGGGCCCAATTCTTTCTCGCGGATCTTCAACGCCCGCTCGTAGAGGGGGCGCGCCGCCGTATAGTCGCCCATCGTCTGAAAAAGCCCCGCCAAATCGTTCAAGCTGTTGGCGGCCCCGAGGGAGTTCGGCCCCAGCTCGCGCTCGCGGAGGGTCAGCGCCCGCTCGTACAGCCACCGCGCGCTCGCGTAGTCTCCGGTCTGTTTCAGCACGGTCCCGAGATCGTCGAGGCTCGACGCCACGCGAGGGTTCGCGGGCCCTAGTTCCTCCTCACGCAGGGTCAGGGCCCTCTCGTACATGCCGCGTGCTCCCGCGTAATCACCGATCTCGAACAGGAGTTTGCCCAGGCCGCTGAGGCTCTCGGCCACATCAGGATGCGTCGGCTCCAACACCTGCTCGCGGATGGCCAACGCGCGCTCGTAACACTGGCGCGCGCCCGCATAGTCGCCAGTCGTCCGCAGAATCAAACCCAGCAGATGGAGGCTTTCCGCCACGTCCGGATGGGTCGGGCCTCCAGTCGATTCGCCAAGCCTCAGGGCTTCGCGCGCTCGGGGAATTGCCTCGGCCGCGCGTCCCTGACTCCGAAGCGCCGCCGCCTCGCGGCGAAGTTGAGCCGCGCGAGCCGTTGGCGTCTCACTGTCGCCCTCGGCGCCGGCGCGAGCGACGCTGATGGCGAGCATGCCGAGCACGAGCGTCACTCGGCCTAGCCGCAGCACGCGGCCGTCCCTATGCGTGGCATGTGAGTCCGCACGCAGCGCGCGGCGATGCGCACGCCGAGATCGCGGCTCGGTGGTCTGGCGACGGCGAGCGGTGCCCCGACCGGATGGCGGAAGCGCGCCCGCGCCGCCGTGCGCACACGCCTGTCGCTATTGGATGACCCAGGTATACGTGCTGTAGGAGTCGCAGGCAAACCACCGCGGGCCCCAGTAGCGCGTGGTGCCGTCAGTGAAATCGGCCTCGGCGTAGATCTTCGTTCGGCCGGTCGACACATCGCGCGCGATCGCGTCGCCGTAGCGCCCGATCGACCCCCAGTAGTCGCCGTCGATGAACACGCGGTGCACGACGAACTGCGTGCGGTTGTCGATATGAATGTCGCAGGAGTTCCGACCCTGACGAGTCGCCACCGGCGCGGTCGTTGGATTCTTGGCAGCCGGCTTGCCGACCTCGGCGGCGAGGGATCCGGACGTCGCCTTGTCTTCCACCGCAGGCTTCGCTTCTTTCGTTGGCTTCGGTTGCTGCGCCAGAATGGTCCCTGCGCCGATCAGGGTCATCACACTCACCGCCGATACTGCCCACCATCCGAGTCGCGCGTTCGTCATCCTCGTCTCCTCCTCTGTGTGTGGGAAGCTTTCACCTCCCTCGTCGAACCGCTCGCGGTGATCGACGACGCGGGATCGTCGCTCCCGGACCCGCTGTTTGTCAAGACGCGCGCGCTTACTCACTCGAAGAAGGAGAGGACCGACGGAGATCGAGCATCGGTGATGCCGGGAGGTCGTCGAGCGTCTCGAGCCGCGTGAGCCGCCCCATGTGAGCGATGATCTTGGCGATCTGCCTGGACGCGTCCACGACCTGGGCGAGCCGCCCCTGCTGCTCCGGCGTGAGATCCCGGCGCAAGAGCTCGAGCCGGCCGACGATGACGGACAGCGGATTGTTGATCTCGTGCGCGGCCGCGTTGGCGAGCTGAGCGACCGCGCGCAAGGTCTCGGCGCGGCGCTCGGCTTCTTCGGCGCGGCGGTGGTTGGTGATGTCCTCGATCGTGCCTTCCCAGTACTCGTGCTCGCCGTCGCGCAGCGCGCGAGCATTCATCCTGGCCCAGACGGTGCCGCCGTCGTTCGTCCGGAGCTCCACGTGAAAATCGCGGGTGACTCCGGCAGCGTCCCGCGCGCGATGGGCACGTTCGCGGTCTTCGGGGTTGACGTACAGCAATGCGGCGTTGACGCCGAGCAAGGCTTCGCGGCTCTGGAACCTCAGCATCTCGACCATCGCGGGGTTGGCGTCGAGGATCTGGCCGCTCGGCGTGGCCCGGAAGATGCCGACTGGAATGTGCTCGACCAGGCTGTGATAGCGCTCCTCGGCGATGACCGCCTCGGCGCGCTGGCGCTCGGTCTCGGCGCGGAGCCAGGCCGCGCGGAGCAGCAGGGCCAGCTGCTGCCCCACGGCTTCCAGCATCGACACCCTGGCCAGATCGACGCGCTCCGCTCGCTCCCACCACACGAGGTAGAGCGCGCCGGCCACCTCGGCGTCGACATGGAACGGCACGATCACTGCCGAGCGATGGGGAAATCGGTGGAACAGCTCGAAGGTGAACCGTGGGTCGTTCTGGACGTCGTCGCTCGACGTGACGCTGGCCCCGGCGAACACGCTCTCGCGGAAGCCTTGCTCGTCGATCGGCACGACCGCAGCCATCAGGATCTCGAGCGCGTGCTTGGGCACCCGATAGGCGGCGACCGGGACGAGGACGCGCCGCACTCGATCGACCCGGTAGGCCGCGCCGGTCTCGGCCCCGACGAACCGCACGACTTCGCGGACGACGAGGCGCAGCGCTTCGGTGAGGTCGGCCTCGGTCGTCAGGATGTGGGCGATCGTGATGAGGAGATCCGCACCCATTCACTCTTTACGATACGGCAGCCCGATCGTCGGACCGACACAGATTTCGCGGCCGATTTGGGTCAGCGGGCCGGCAAGAACCGGCGCGACCCGTGACGGAAATCGACCGGAAATCTGCGTAAGTGCCGATCATCGGCCTCCTCGAGGCCCTGGCACACCGCATGCTCCTTGATGGGTCAGGAAGATTCCGGAGATGGGCACGCGCAGGATTCACAGCGCGCACATGCGAAAGCGATTCGCGCGGATCGCCCTGGAAGCCGCGCTCGTGGTCACCCTCCTGTTGCCCTGGGCGGCCATCCTCGCCTGGCTATTTTGGAGGACTGCGTTGCGGTGACGGCGTATCCTCCTCTCTTCGGAGGGTGCGCCCTTGCTCCGACCGGCCCGTCTCAGCGTCCTGACCGCGTTGTGCCTTCCGCTGGCACTCTGCGCGCCCGGACTGACCGCCGAGCCCACGTGCCCGCCCTCCGCGGTGATGCCGACGCCGGAGCAGCTCCAGGAAGCGGCCAGAAACGCGCGGGACCGCGGTGCGCTCTGGCGCTTCGAGAGAGACGGCCGCCACGGTTACCTCTACGGCACGATTCACATCGCCAACCTCGACTGGGCGATGCCGGGCCCGACGGTGGGCCGCGCGCTTCGCGAGGCCGAAACGGTCGCGATCGAGGCGGATCCCGGCGATCCGGCGACCGGCGCCGGCATAGCGGCGCCGCAGAAGCCTCACGAGGCCCCGTCCCTCCCCGCGGCACTGCTCGATCGCCTGCACGGTCAAGCCGCGCGTGCTTGCGAGCCATGGGACACCCTTGAGAGCATGCCGCCCTTGATGATCGTCACGAGGCTGACCTTGCTCGACGCCCGCTGGGACGGGCTGCACACGAACTATTCGATCGAGGCGGTGCTGGCCGCCTTCGCCAGGACGACCAGCAAGAACCTCGCGCTCCTCGAGACGCCATCGCGTCGCGCATCGACGAGCTCCACCGCGGCGGCCAGCGCGTCTTCGCGGCGGCCGGGATCCTTCACATGGTGGGCGACGGCGCGCTGCAGAAGCTCCTGGCCGAGCGCGGCTTCAAGATCGAGCGCGTGCCGCTCGGCCGGCGCCCGTAGCCTCGCTCAGGGCACGACGGCTCCGAGCTGCCCGAGTGATCAGGTGCGGTGAATCTTGATTGGAACGGCCGGCGACAGCGTGTTGTGGACGATGCAGGCGCGCTCGGCGATGGTCACGAGCTTGTCGAGCGCCTCGGGATCGCTGGCTCGCCCCTGGACCTCCATCTCGATCGAGGCGAAGCGAGGTGACGTCGCGGCGAGCGAGCCTCTCACGACGACGGCCAGGCCGTCGACCGTCACGGCGCGCGCTCCGGCGGCGGCGATGAGATTACTCATGAAGCACCCACCGAGCGCGGCGAGCAGCAGCTCGCCCCCCATCGGCCCCCGATCCTGACCGCCCTTGTCGCGGGGCCGGTCCACCAAAACCTTGTGCTCGCGGATCGCGCCTTCCGACGTCGACGTCTGCTGGACGCGCGTCACGGTCACCACCAGATCCGGCATGACTGTCCCCCGTGCTCCTGCGACAGATCTCGCTGTCTCGGACACTCCGAGCCGATCGATCGATTCGCTCCAACCGGACCCCTATCATAAATTGTTCGCGGTCCCTATGGGCGGGCGCGGCGCCGCCTCAGCGGTCCGACTTCGACTATCATGGCCGCTGGGACCGTTGACGGAGGCACCTGCCGGAGAGGAACGAGATGGCTGAGCTACCCAAGCGGGCACTCGGACGCACTGGACTCCAGGTCACCATGCTGGGCTACGGCGCGATGGAGCTGCGTGGAGCGCCGCGCGGCCGCGACGTGACCGACAAGCAGGCCGAGACCATTCTCCACGCCGTGCTGGATGCCGGCATCAACTACCTCGACACGTCGATCGACTACGGGGTGAGCGAAGAGCGTATCGGCCGTTACATCGGCGACCGGCGCTCCGAGTACTATCTTGCGAGCAAGTGCGGCTGTCTGGTGGGCGCTCCACCCGCCCCGCGCGGGCAGACGAGCCCGCATGTCTTCACGCGCGACAACATCCTGGCCGGCGTCGAGCAGAGCCTCGCGCGTATGAAGACCGACTATCTCGACGTGCTCCAGTTCCACATCTCACCGTCGAGGAAAACCCTGGAGGAGCATGGCGCGCTGGAGACCGTGCTGGAGCTGAAACGAGCGGGCACCGTTCGCTTCATCGGGATGTCCGGCACCTTGCCCAACCTCCCCGACCAGATCGCGATGGGCGTGTTCGACGTGTTTCAGATCCCCTACTCCGCGGTCGAGCGGGAGCACGAGGCTCTGATCACCGCGGCCGCGAAGGCTGGGGCCGGCATCGTCGTTCGAGGCGGCGCCGCCAAGGGTGCGCCCCTGGAGGGCAAGCACGACGGCGTGCAGTGGGCACGGTGGCAGAAGGTGCGGCTTGACGATCTGCTGGGTGGCATGACGGCGATGGAGTTCATCCTGCGCTTCACCTTCACCCACCCGAGCCTTCACACGAGCATCGTCGGGACGATCGATCCGGCCCATCTCCAGCACAACGTCGATGTCGTGCGGCAAGGCCCGTTGCCGGCGGATGTGTACGCCGAGGCCAAGCGCCGTCTCGACGCCGTGGGCTCGACCCCACGAGCCGTCTAGTCGAAACCGAACGTGTCCACGACGAGCCCTCCTACCGAGCTCGTGTTCTCGTACGGTACCCTGCAGCTCGAGGCGGTCCAGCTCGCGACCTTCGGCCGCAAGCTCGTCGGCACCGCGGACGTGCTCCCGGGGTTCGCGCAGTCGATGATGAAGATCGACGATCCGGACGTGGTCGCGACGAGCGGGAAGACTCATCATCCGATCGTGGCCTTCACGGGACGCGACTCCGACAGCGTCGCCGGAACGGTGTTCCGGATCACCGTGAAGGAGCTCCAGCACGCGGACGAGTACGAGGTCGCGGCGTACAGGCGGATCGCCGTGACGCTTCGGTCGGGCGCCCGCGCATGGGTCTACGTCGACGCTCGTTACGCTCGTTCGAGCTGATTCCTCGCCGTCGGCGGTCGCTCGCGTCCAATTCGTCGTCTCACGCGTTCGGCTCGGCCGGCGGAGCTTCGCAGACCAGATCTTCGCCGACCGGATGGCCCGACAGGTCCTTGATCGAAGGCGACATGCCGCAGAGGGGGCAGTTGGGGTCGCGTCGCAGACGCACCTCGCGGAAACGCATGCCGAGGGCATCGTACGTCAGCAGGCGCCCGATCAACGGCTCACCGAGTGAGAGCAGCAGCTTGACCGCCTCGGTGGCCTGGATCACGCCGACGATTCCGGGCAGCACGCCCAGCACACCGGCCTCCGCGCACGACGGCACCAGGCCGGCGGGCGGCGGCGTCGGATAGAGGCAGCGGTAGCACGGCCCCTGGTTCGGCGCGAACACGGAGGCCATGCCCTCGAACTGGAAGATCGAGCCGTGCACGTGCGGCTTGCCGGCCAGGAAGCACGCGTCGTTGACCAGGTAGCGGGTGGAGAAGTTGTCGGAGCCGTCGATGACGACGTCGTAGTCGGCGATGACGTCCATCGCGTTGTCGACGTTGAGACGCGTCGGCAGCGCGATCACGTTGACGTCGGGGTTGAGCGCCTTGAGCGTGCGCGCACCCGATTCGACCTTCGGCCTGCCGACGTCCGCGGTGGTGTGGAGCACCTGCCGCTGGAGGTTCGTGATGTCGACCACATCGGCGTCCATCAGGCCGATCGTGCCGACGCCCGCGGCGGCCAGATAGAGCGCCGTCGGCGACCCTAGCCCGCCTGCGCCGATGAGCAGGACTCTGGATCGCAAGAGCTTGCGCTGCCCCTTCTCGCCCACCTGGCTCAGCAGGAAGTGCCGGCTGTAGCGCTGGATCTGATCGGTCCCGAGCGGCAGATCCTTCACGACCGGCAGCCCCGACTGGACCCACTTCTGGTAGCCACCCTGGAGATTCACCACGTTGCTGTAGCCGAGGTCCTTGAGCGCCTTGGCGGCGAGCATCGAGCGCAGCCCCGTC
>QHSQ01000339.1 GCA_003221615.1 Candidatus Rokuibacteriota bacterium
AGCGCACGGCGGTGGCGCCGTCGGCCGCGGTGCGCGTCGTGTACCCTAGCGAGGTCAGCACGTCCTCGAGCATCGCGCGCACCTCGGGGTTGTCGTCGACGACGAGGACCCGACCGGTCGGCGCGCCGCCCGTCGCGGCGGGCGCCGGCTGCGTGGGCGCCGCGGGCTGCGGGGCGGGCTGCGGCGCAGGTCCGGCGAGCGCGGCGACCAGGGTGGCCGCCGACACCGGCTTGGCGAAGACGCCGGCGGCGCCGGCCAGGGTCGCCTGCCGGTGCAGCTCGCTGTCGATGGCCCCGGTGACCACCAGCGCCCTGATGCCCGGATTGAAGGCGTGGATCCGCTTGAGGGCCTCGACCCCGCCGAGCCGCGGCATCATGAGGTCGAGCACGACGGCGTCGGGACGGTCCCGCTTGACGCAGAGCAGGGCCTCGAGCCCGTTCGACGCCTGCAGGACCTCGAAGCCGGCGTCTTGAAAGGACTCGACGAGCACCTCCCGGACATCCGCGTCGTCGTCCGCAATCAGCACCCGCATGAGAGCTCCCTCCACGTGTATGCAGCGCGCACCGCCACCAGCCGTCGCCGTCCGGCGGCCACGCTCAAATCCCGAACGCGTCGAGGCCCGTGATGTCCCGGCCGATGATGAGGGTGTGGATGTCGTGCGTGCCTTCGTACGTGTTGACGGTCTCCAGATTCATCATGTGGCGGATCACCGGGTGCTCGTCGACGATTCCGGCGGCCCCCAGGATGTCGCGCGCCAGCCGCGCCGCGTCGAGCGCGGTCTGCACGTTGTTCATCTTGGCCATCGAGACCTGCTGCGGGCGCACCTGGCCCGCGTCCTTCAGCCGGCCGAGCTGCAGACTCAAGAGCTGCGCCTTGGTGATCTCGGTGATCATCCAGACGAGCTTCTGCTGCACGAGCTGGAAGGATCCGATCGGCTTGCCGAACTGGATCCGCTGCTGCGAATACTGGAGCGCCCAGTCGTAACACGCCATCGCCGCGCCGACGGCGCCCCACGCGATGCCGTAGCGCGCCTGGTTCAGGCAGCCGAGCGGGCCGCGCAGCCCCTTCACGTTCGGGAACTTGTTCTCGAGCGGAATGCGGCAGTCCTGGAACGCGAGCTCGGAGGTGATCGAGGCGCGCATCGAGAACTTGCCGTGGATGTCGAGCGTCGAGAAGCCCGGCGTGCCCCGCTCCACCAGATAGCCGTAGATCTCGCCGTCGTCCTCCTTCGCCCACACCACGGCGACGTCGGCGATCGAGCCGTTCGTGATCCAGAGCTTCGTGCCGTTGAGGACGTACGAATTCCCCTGGCGCCGCGCCCGCGTCTTCATGCCGCCCGGGTCGGAGCCGTGGTCCGGCTCGGTGAGGCCGAAGCAGCCGACCTTCTCGCCGCTGGCCATCGCGGGCAGCCAGGTGTCCTTCTGCGCCTCGGAGCCATAGGTATAGATCGGGTACATCACGAGCCCGCTCTGCACCGACGCCGCCGAGCGCAGCCCGGAGTCGCCGCGCTCGAGCTCCTGCATGATCAGGCCGTAGGCGACGTTGCTCAGCCCCGCGCAGCCGTACCCCTTGAGCGTCGCGCCGAAGACGCCGAGCTCGCCGAGCTTCGGGATGAGCGCGACCGGAAACGTGCCGGCGCGATGGTGCTCGGTGATCAGCGGCAGGAACTCGGCCTCGACCCAGTCGCGGACCGCGTCGCGGATCATCCGCTCTTCTTCGGACAGGAGGCCCTCGATCGCGTAGTAGTCGACGCCCCGGAACTTCTCCATCCCTATCCTCTCCGACGCAGCGCCGCTAGGGGCACCGAGAGCAGCGCGCCCAGCGCCACCGCCAAGGTCACGGCGTGAAAGACGTGAATCGGCACGTTCCAGCCGACGAACCGGCCGGCGACATCCTGGGAAACCGGGCCCGCGCCGCGGAGCACACTCGCCTCGAGCGCCCCGAATCCCGACGTATAGTGGATGGCGATCCAGAGTGCTCCCGCGACACCCGCCACCAACGCGGCCGCCCGGTGGCGTCGTGTCGCGAGCGACACGAGCAGGAACGCGCTGGTCCCGATCACCTGAAGGCCGGCCACCGCATAATAGGTGTCGAGCCCCGACCGTCCGGCCGATCCGCGGAACGCCGGATATGCCTGGCCCAGCGCCGGCACTCCCGAGAGCAGCAGCCAGTCCAGGAACCGCGCCAGGATCAGCGCATGGCCGAGCATGAACCCGCCGACGATCCCGGTCAGAAGGGCCGCCAAAAACCAGCTCGGCCAGTACAGTCGGTCGGTCACGTCAGAACCCGCCCGACCGCGCGGCCGCGTCGTCCGACGCGGCGCGGGTGACCCACCGCCAGCTCATCGTCGTCCGATCATACTATGCGGGGGCATCCGGCCTCGCGAGCCTCGTACGGGGCCTGGCGCCCGTCCGACGCCCCTCAGACGTTCGTGGAGATGGAGGGCGGCTCCTCGCTCAGCGCGCGCCGGAGCGCTCGCGCCAGCTCGATGTCGTGCTCGTGGGACATCGCGAAGATTCGGCACTGCGCGACCTTGCCCGGCAGGTACTTCAAGATCTCCGTCAGCGGCTCCTCCGAGACGCGCTTCGAGGAGTCGTACACGTAGATCTGCCGGTCGCCCATCTTGAGCGGGTTCAGCGGCCGCGGGTCCTGCAGCGCCATGTCGATCTCGAACGGAAGGTCGCGAAGCGCCGCCGGCAGGAACGTCCGCACGCGCCGCTTCACGGTCTCGACGTCGAGGAACCCCTGACCCTTGCGGGCCTCGAACTGGTCGAGCACCTCTTCGCTGGACATCCGCCACTTGAGCTTCCGGTCGAGGATGTAGCGCCACTCGGCGCCGAGCCGCCGCCGATCCGGATCGGCGTCGTCGTGCCAGCGCCCGACGTCCTCGAGCAAGGTCCACTCGGTGAGGTGCAGGTACGGGTGGAGATCTTTTCGGAGATCGTAGGGAAAGGCGATCCGCATCGTGTCGCGGAAGATCTCCTTGAGGTGCAGGTCGATACCCCGCGTGGTGCGGTGGTAGTAGACGTTCGTATACATGTAGAAGCGGGCGTTGAGGAACATCGTGAAGGCCTGCAGGCCGGCCCGGTCGAGCGTGAGGCCCTTCTCGGAGAAAAAGGAATAATAGATGATGCGGTCGATGTCGATCGGACCGATCGCGACCCCGCACATGTAGGCGTCGCGCAGCACGTAGTCCATGTTGTCGGCGGTGAAGACGCCCGACAGCAACGGCTTCAAGTGCGGGAGCCACCGCGGGTGCGACGTGAGCGGCTGCGTGTAGCTCTTGCCCATCAGGTAGCAGATCCACTCCGGGTCGATGACCTCGCCGGCCTCGAACGCGCCGCTCGGGCTTCGCCGGAGGCCGCGGAGCAGATCCGCGAGCTCCTCGCGGATGATGCGCTGTCCGACCAGCTCGTGGGTCAGGTCGTAGTCGACGAGGAAGTTGTCGTCGAAGAAATGACCGAACGGACCGTGACCGATGTCGTGGAGCAGCCCCGCGGTGCGCAGGAGCTCCTCGATCAGCGCGGCCGACGGCGCATCGGGAAAGACCGAGCGAAGCGACGGATAGAGCTGCTGGGCCAGCCGCCCGGCGAGGTGCATCGCGCCGAGCGAGTGCTGGAAGCGGCTGTGCTCGGCTGCCGGATATACCCAGCGCGCGGATTGCAGCTGCGGCACGCGGCGCAGCCGCTGCATCCACGAGGTGTCGATCAGGTCCTGCTCGGTCGCCTCACCCGGAATCCCCCCGGGACGCGTATAGAGGATGTATTGATGGATGGGGTCGGCGATGAGGCCGCGCCCTTGATATGGTCCCTCGGCGTCCTTCATCGAACAGAGTCTACCCCACCGGCACCATCGGGGCGCTCACGTCCCGAGCCCGCGAGGTCGTGGGGCTATCGCACCTGAAAGAGGCGGTGGCGGTCGACCGAGGGCACCGAGATGGTGCGGACCTGGTTGTCGCGCTGGACGCTGAGCTCGATGAGGTCGCCGGCGCGGCGCGACCAGAGCTGCTCGTAGAACTCTTCCTGGGAGGCGACCGCGACGCCGTTGACCTTGAGGATCCGATCCCCCTGGCGGAACCCGGCGCGCGAGGCGGGCCCGACGGGGGAGAGCTCGCTGACGAAGAGACCCGCGGGCATGGAGACGGTGTAGAGACCGAGCCACGGCCGCGGCGGCCGGCTGGCGATCCGGCCGGAGTCGATCAGCTCGTCCTTCACCGGCACGAACTTCTCGATGGGGATCGCGAGGTTCACGTGTGGGGGCTCGCCGAGCCGGAGCGACGCGATCCCGATCAGCTCACCCCGGTCGTTCACGACGGCGCTGCCGCCCCACTGCGGGCTCGCCGGCGCCACGATGATCGCGCGGTCGAGCATGTATTCCCAGTACGCCGAGAATCGGCGGACGGCGTTCACGGCACCGGTCACCTGGATCAGGTCGTTGTCCTCGTCGACGCCGACGGTGCCGGTGCGGGCGCCGGCGACGACCCCGCGCGAATCGCCGAGCGCCGCGACCGGCCACGGCCCGTCGCCCTCGAGCTTGACGCAGGCCGACGATCGCGGGCTCCACGCGCCGGACGAACGAGGGAAGGGACGAGACTTCACCGGGATCGAGTCGCCGTTCCGGGGCCGAGGTCGGCGCGCCGGGCGCGACGGTCGGAGCCAGCAAAAGCATCGCCAACGTCAGCATCACGACTCGCTTCATGGAACTTCTCCAATTCGTCGGCGCGCCTCGGCCGGCGGGGCTCCAGCCCCGCGACGGCCGCCAGCGCGGTCCACACTTAAGAGGCGAGCCTCAGCCGACTGGGCCCCAGCCCCGCAACGGCCTGCAGCGCGCCACCACCTGGGTCAGCGATGGCCGTACTGTCGCTCGTAGTAGGCGCGGAACTCCCCGGACTTGAGCGGTCGCCACCACGATTGGTGCTCACGATACCACTCAACGGTTGCCCGCAAGGCGTCGCCGAACCGGTGACGGGGCGTCCAGCCGAGCTGGTGGACCTTCTTCGAGTCGACCGAGTAGCGCCGGTCGTGCCCGGGCCGGTCCTTCACGGGCTGGATCAAGGTCTCGGGCTTGCCGGTGAGCTGGAGGATCTGGCGCGTGAGGACGATGTTCTCGACCTCGTGGCCGCCGCCGATGTTGTAGACCTCGCCGTCGGCGCCCTTGCGCAGAACCAGGTCGATGCCCGCGCAGTTGTCCAGGACGTAGAGCCAGTCGCGCACGTTGCGGCCGTCGCCATAGAGCGGCACCGGCTTGTCGTCGAGGGCGTTCGTCACGAACAGCGGGATGACCTTCTCCGGGTATTGAGAGGGCCCGAAGTTGTTGGACGAGCGGGTGATCAGCACGGGCACGCGATGGGTGTGCCAGTAGGCCAGCGCGAGCAGGTCGCCGCCCGCCTTGGACGCCGAGTACGGGTTGGACGGCCGCACCGGATCGCTCTCGCGAGACGAGCCGCGCTCGACGGACCCGTACACCTCGTCGGTGCTGATGTGCAGGAACCGCGGGATCTTCAGCTCGCGGACCGCCTCGAGCAAGGTGAAGACGCCGAACACGTCGGTCTTCAAGAACGCGTCGGGCTCCATCAGCGAGCGATCGACGTGCGACTCGGCGGCGAAGTTGACGATGGCGTCGACGCCGCGGCTGGCGTCGCGCACGATTGTTCCGTCGCAGATGTCGCCCTTGACGAAGGCGTAGCGAGGGTCGCGCTCGAGATCGGCCAGGTTGGCGGGATTCCCCGCGTAGGTCAGCTTGTCGAGATTCACGACGCGATCGTCCGGGTGCGCCGTGAGGACGTGCCGGATGAAGTTGGAGCCGATGAAGCCGCTTCCGCCCGTGACCAGCAGCTTCACAGCGCTACCCTCGCGTCACGTCCCAGATCTCGGCGCCTGCGTAGTCCCACGGCAGCCGGCCCTCGTCACACATCGCGGGCTCGGGCGAGAACTGGACGTCGGTGAAGTAGATGATGCGACCGGTCGACGCCGCGAGGTTCCGGACGCCGTGGGCGACGCCGGGCGGGATGCGCAGGAGCCGCGAGCCGCCGGCGCCGAGCGTGAGGCGCATGCGCGTGCCTTCCGTCCTGGCGCCCTGCCGCACGTCGAGCAGGACGACGAGCATCCGGTCCGACGGCGGAACGTACCAGACGTCCGTCTGGCGCTGGTGCAGGTGAAAGGCCTTGATCGCGCCGGGCTCGACCTCGCTGTAGTTGATCTGGCGCACCGCGAAGCCCTTGAACGCCTGCGGATTGCCGTCCGTCAGGCGCGCCAGCTCGGTCATGTTCCCGCCGTCGTCGGAGAACCGCTTGAGCTCGACGATCTCGACGCCGTCGATCGTGGGAGCCGGGCCGTACGACTGGGTTTGAAAGGCGCGCTTGGCGGCGGGCGTGAGGTCCATGGAAGCTCCGATCTTACGGCTCGGATTCGACGAGGCGCAACAGGTACTGCCCATACGAGTTGTCCTTCATAGGTCGCGCGATACGAAGCACGGCGTCCCCCGTGATGTAACCCATGCGGAACGCGATCTCCTCGATGCAGGCGACCATCAGTCCCTGCCGCTCTTCGATCGTGCGGATGAAGGTCGATGCGTCCAGAAGCGCTTCGTGCGTTCCGGTGTCGAGCCAGGCGATGCCGCGGCCGAGCTTCTCGACCTGGAGCTGACCGCGCCGCAGGTAGGCGGCGTTCACGTCGGTGATCTCGAGCTCCCCGCGCGCCGACGGCTTGAGCCCCGCCGCGATCTCGACGACCTGGTTGTCATAGAAATAGAGCCCGGTCACGGCGTACGACGAGCGCGGCTTGACCGGCTTTTCCTCGAGCCCGACCGCGCGTCCGTCGGCGCCGAACTCGACGACCCCGTAGCGCTCGGGATCGCGCACCCAGTAGGCGAACACCGTCGCGCCGGCCCGGCGGTCGGCGGCGCTCTTGAGGTACTCAGGCAGGCCGTGGCCGTAGAAGACGTTGTCGCCGAGGGCCAGGGCCACCCGGTCGCTGCCGATGAATCGCCGGCCGATGATGAACGCCTGGGCCAGGCCCTCCGGGCGCGGCTGCGCCGCGTATTCGATGGTGAGGCCGAGATGCGTTCCGTCGCCGAGCAGCCGCTGGAAGGCGTCCTGATCCTGAGGGGTCGTGATGACCAGAACCCTCGTGATGCCCGCGAGCATCAGGGTGGAGAGGGGATAGTAGATCATCGGCTTGTTGTAGATCGGGACCAGCTGCTTGCTGACGGCGTGAGTCAACGGGTAGAGCCGGGTCCCAGATCCCCCCGCGAGGATGATTCCCTTGATGGAATTCGTCATGGAATTCTATGAGTATAGCAGTGGCCCACGGTCACCACGAAGGTCCTGGACGCCCATCACCCTTGAACCGACCGGGAATAGCGGCAATAATGAGGCCGAGCCATGAAGACCCTGAAAGACATGCTCACGGAAGCGCGGCAGGTCGTTCCCGAGGAGGGGCCGGCCGAGGTCGCCCGGCGTCTCGCCGAGGGTGACAAGGTCGTCGTCATCGACGTGCGCGACCCCGACGAGTTTCGCGACGGCCATCTCGAGGCGGCGACCAACATCAGCCGAGGCTTCCTCGAGTTCCGGGTCGGGACGGCGGTGAGCGATCCCTCGACGCCGGTCGTGCTCTACTGCCAGACCGGGCTCCGCTCGATGCTAGCCGCCAAAGCGTTGAAGGACCTGGGCTACTCGACAGTCATCAACCTTCAGGGCGGATACCAGAAGTGGGTCCAGTCGGGAATGGCGGTGGTCAAGGAAACTCCGCTCACGACCGATCAGATCCAGCGCTACAGCCGCCACTTCCTCTTGCCCCAGGTCGGGGACAAGGGCCAGCGCAAGCTCCTGCGCTCGAAGGTCCTGCTGATCGGCGCCGGTGGGCTCGGCTCGCCCACCGCGTTCTACCTCGCGGCGGCCGGCGTGGGGACGCTCGCGCTGATGGACGGCGACGTCGTCGACATCACGAACCTTCAACGGCAGATTCTCCACACGACGGCCGACATCGGGAAGCCGAAGGTCGAGTCGGCCACGCGCACCCTGAAGGCCCTGAACCCGGACGTCAACGTGATCTCCCTGCCGACGCGCATCACCGTCGACAACGTCATGGAGATGATCCGCGACTACGACCTGATCGTCGACGGCTCGGACAACTTCGAGACGCGCTACCTGGTGAACGACGCGTGCTTCCTGGCGGGCAAGACCAACGTCCACGGCTCGATCTTCCAGTTCGAGGGCATGGCGACGGTCTTCGCGCCCAACCAGGGCCCCTGCTATCGCTGCCTCTATCCGACGCCGCCCCCGCCCGGGCTCGTCCCCTCCTGAAGCGAGGCCGGCGTCCTGGGCGTGCTCCCAGGAGTGGTTGGAACGATTCAGGCGACTGAGGCCGTCAAGCTCCTGCTCGGGATCGGCGAACCGCTGATCGGCCGCCTCCTCACCTACGACGCGCTCGGCATGCGCTTCCGCGAGGTCAGGCTGCGTCGCGATCCCAAGTGCCCGCTGTGCGGGACCTCGCCGACGATCACTGATCTCGCGATCCACAGAAACGGCGCCGGCGCCGCCTGCGAGGCGTCGCCGGACGGTCACCGCGAGGGCGTTGCGGCGGGAGTCGCTCCCAAGGCAGGCGGCTGATCGCGAAGCTCGTCGTCGGGCGCCGCCCGGCGCTCGGTCTGCTGCGGGTCCCCCGTTCGTCGTCGAGCTGCCCCGCTTCGCCTGAGCCCTCGACGTCATCGTCGACCTCGCGGTCTGGGACGAGCCGGAGACCGAGTCGATGGCTCATCGCTCGCGGGAGAGCACGATGAGCGTATCGTGGCCCCGCAGCGCGCCCAGCATCCGGTCGCCGTCGATCCTGAACACCGCCGTCAGATAATTGGCGCCGGCCTCGTGCTTCATGACGATACGCGCGGGAAACACGTCGAACACCACCGGCACCCCCAACACTCCGCGATAGGTGACGACGGCCGGCACGTCGGCCGCGAGGGTATCGGACAGCACGATCGTGCCCCATCCCCATCGGCCCGCTTGCGTGAACTCCGCCTGAGCCGTGCTCACGCGTCGGGTCATCACGCCGAGCCCGCTCCAGACCCCGGTCCAGCGCCCGGCGATATCCGGCACCGCGGGCTCGTCGGCGATCAGCCGGTCCCTGGCCACCGTGCCATCGCCGGACTCGACCGGAAGCGAGAGCGCAACGCGCATGGCGAGCGCGGGTCGAGGACGCTCCATGGGCGTGAGCTCTGACGCGGCGGGCCACCAGCCCGGCCCTTCTCCGCCGGTCGTGCACGCCGCCGTCGAGGCGAGCGCGCTCGCGAGCAGCAAGAGCCGGAGCTTCGCGCAGCCCATCGCGGGTCCTCCTCTCACGTCGGTTCGGCTGCAAGGTGAGCACCATGTGGGAGAGGCTCAAAGAATTGCGGACTTGACCACGCGGGCCGCGCGCAGATTGACAAGCACTCGTCAGTGCCTTGACACTTCCCCACCGGCCGAGGCGCGACGGTAAACTGAGAGGCATGACCCGTTCGCTCGGACGCGCGCTGACACCGGACCTCGTCGACCGGTTCTCCCAGCGCGACGTCGCTCGACGGCTCGGGACCGGGCTGCCGTTCGTCACCGTCGACCCCGATGGGCGGCCCCACCCGATGCTCCTGTCGTATCTCGAGATCCGCGCCTACGACACGCGAACGGTCGGCCTCGTGATCGGCGCGCGGACCCGGAGCGCGCGGAATCTGGAGGAGCGCGGCGCCGCGACGCTCCTGGCGATCGAGCCGGACGTGACCGTCTACGTGAAGATGCGGACAGTCGATGGGCCCCTGCCCGTCTCCGGTGCCGGCGAGTATGGGCTGGGTTACTTCCTGCTCGAGGTCGACGAGGTGCTCGAGGACGCGGCGGCCGATTGGGAAGGCGGCATGCGGATCACGAGCGGCGTTCGGTACGCGCCGGCGCCGACGCTCGACGAGCCCTGGGCGCGCGCGACCCTGGCCGCGCTGGCTGAGCCCCGCGCCCGCGCCTGACTACTTGGGCGCTTCCTTGGGAGGCTCGGCCGGGCGAGGCGTGCGCCGCGGCGCTTCCACGGAAGACGCTTCGCGTTCCTGATAGAGGCCGATGGTCACCTCGAGCTCCGTCTCTTGACCCTCGCGCAGCAGGACCACGCGCACTCGTTTGCCGACCGGCGTGGACGAGACGACGCGCTGGAGATCGCGCGGAGACTCGAGCCGCGTTCCGTCGATGCCCAGGATGACGTCGTCGGCCCGCACGCCGCCCTTGTCCGCGGGCTCGCCCGGCATCACGCTGCGCACCAGCACGCCCTTGGGCTCGCGGAGCTTGAGCCGCTCGATGTCGTCCTCGGTCACCTCGGCGATGGCGACGCCGAGCCAGCCCCAATCCACGCGGCCCTTCGACGCGAGCTGCGGCAGCAGCATCTTGACCAGGTTCGAGGGGATCGCGAAGCCGATCGAGCCGTTGCGCGCGGCCATGCTGTTGACGCCCACGACCTCACCCGAGACGTTGACGAGCGGCCCGCCCGAATTGCCCGGGTTGATCGCCGCATCGGTCTGGATGAAGTCGAACCCGGGCGCCGCGACCGTCAGCGGAGCGCCCTTTCGGCTCACGATCCCGAACGACACGCTCTGCTCGAGCCCGAACGGATTGCCAAGCGCCAGCACGAGCTCCCCCACACGCAGGCGGTTCGAGTCGCCGAGCGGGAGCACGGTCAGGCGGCCGGCGCCTTCGATCTTCAGAAGAGCCAGGTCGACGCGGTTGTCCCGACCGACGACGGTGGCCGGGAATCGCCGCCCGTCGGCCAGGCGCACCTGGATCGATCCAGCACTCTCGACCACGTGGGCGTTGGTGACGATCAGTCCGTTCGGGTCGATGACGAAGCCCGAGCCGGTGCTGCGGCGTGGCTCGCTCGGCTCCTCGCGGGAGGGCTCTTCCTTCGCGCCGGCGGCGCGCTGCACCCGCACGTACACGAGCCCAGGCTGTAGACGCGCCGCGAGATCGGCGAGGAGGTCGTTGATCCGCGCCAGCTCCGGCGCCCCGGAGGCGTCCGCGCTCTCCCGCCAGAGTTTGGGACCACTCGGGGTCGACAGACCCGAGCATCCACTCGCGAACGCGGTGACCGCCACCAGGACGAGCAACGTGCAGCGACGCGACACGGACATCGAAATCCTCCCCGCAGCAGTATACGACGCCGTCAGCTTCGCGCGCCGAGCCGGATACTCAACCGCTAGCGAGCCAAAAACCGGGCTTAGAACTCGGACAAACGGTCGCGCCGCAACGCGTGGCGACGCCGCCGGCCGCTGAAAAAGGTCCAGATGCGAGGCGAGGCCCCGAAGGTGGCATCCGAGCCGTACTTCGAGTACGGTGAGCGTGCCGCCGAGGGCGTCAACGAAGCAGATGGGCCTTTTTCAGCGGCCGGCCGGTTAGCGGCTGACTTCGCGGATGAGGTGAGAGAGCTCTGGAATCAAGAGCTTCTCGAGCGCGAGGCGGCACGCGTTGGGCGAGCCGGGCAACGAGACGACGATCCGGCGCGCGTGCACGCCGAGCTGGGCGCGCGACATCATCGCCGCCGCGCCGATCTCCTGATACGAGAGCATCCGGAACAGCTCGCCGAACCCGGGCAGCCGCTTGTCGAGCAGGGCCTCGATCGCCTCGTAGGTCGAATCGCGCGACGCGATGCCCGTGCCGCCGGTCACGATGACGGCCCGCACCGCGTCGTCGGCGCAGGCCTCGCGGATCACGCGCTGGACGTCCTTGGGCTCATCGCGGACGATCGCGGACCCGACGACCTGGTGACCGGCTTCCAGCAAGAGCTTCCGGATCAGCTCGCCACTCGTGTCGGTCTCCGGTGTCTTGGTGTCGGAGACCGTCAGCACCCAGCAGCCGATCGAGCGCGGCGCGGTGGCCTTGTGCTCGAGCGGAGTACTGTCGGGCCGGCTCATCGCCCTCCTCCGGCGGCGCCGTAGGCACGATCGAGAATCTCGACCAGATGCATCACGCGGATGGCGGCGGCCTGATGGGCGCCGAGCCCGGCCTGGATCTGCAGAATGCAGCCCGGGTTCGCCGTCACGACCGCCTCGGCTCCCGTCGCGAGCACGTGGCTGACTTTTCGATGTAAGAGCCGAGTGGCCATCTCGGGCTCGGTGAGGTTGTAGATACCGGCCGAGCCGCAGCACCAGTCCGATTCGGTCAGCTCGACGACACGGAGCCCCGGAATCTGAGCCAGGAGCTTGCGCGGCTCGCTCTTGATCTTCTGGCCGTGAACCACGTGACACGGATCGTGATACGTGCAGGTCAGCGGCACCGGCGAGAGCGGACCGCGCAGCGGCTCCTGCGCCAGGATCTCCGCGACATCCCGGACGGAGGCCGCGAACCGCGCGGCGCGCTCGGCGTACCCCCGATCGTCGGCGAGCAGATGGCCGTACGCCTTCATGTGGGCGCCGCAGCCGGACGTGTTCACGACGACGGCGTCGGCGCGCGCCGCCTCGAACGCGTCGATCGTCTGCCGCGCCATCGCCACCGCGCGCTCGTGGTCGCCGCCGTGAGCGTTGAGCGCGCCGCAGCATCCCTGGCCCTCGGGCACCACGACCTCGAAGCCGTTCTTCGCGAGCACGCGTGCGGTGGCGCGGTTGTGGGCGCCGAAGATCACGGACTGAACGCAGCCGGTCAGCAGCGCGACCCGCGCGCGGCGCGGGCCCTCGGCCGGCGTCAACGGCGGCGGCGCCGCGCGCTCGGCCTTCGCCGGCACCGGTGGGAGCAGCGCTTCCCAGGCCGGCAAGGTCCCGGGCAGGAGCCGGACGAGACCGGTTTTTCTGACGAGACGCTGCAGTCCGCTCGCCTGATAGAAGCGCGCGCCCGACGCCGCCAGCCCGAGCAGGCGCGGGTGCCCGAGCAAGAGCCCGAAGTTGAGCCAGCGGAAGAGCCGGCGGCCCGGCGTGCCCGGACGGTCGCGCTCGATCTCGGCCTTGGCGGCTTCGATGAGCCGCCCGTACGGCACGCCGGCCGGACACACCGTCTCGCAGGCGCGGCAGTCGAGGCACAGCGAGAGGTGGCGCACCGTCGAGTCGCTGAGCGACATCCGCCCCTCGGCGAGCGACTTGATGATGAAGATACGACCGCGTGGCGAGTCCATCTCGGTTCCGAGCTCCGAGAACGTCGGGCAGTACGCGAGACAGAGCCCGCAATGGACACACTGGTTGACGCCTTCCACCGACAGCCCGTGCAGACTGAGCGGCCCGGTCGCGGCCGGCGGTGATGCGTGAGTCGTCGTGTCCATACGCTGGCCCTCAGATGCCGGCGACGAAGCGGCCGGGGTTCAGGATGTTTCGCGGATCGAGCTGAGCCTTGATGCGCTCCATGATCCGCCCGGCCGCGCCCGGATCATCCCACACCGGGACCTGAGACTTCACCGCGAGCGGCGCCGACTCGAGATTGGCGTGGCCGCCGCCGGCGTGCACGATCTCGCGCCAGTCGGTGAGGACGGCGGCGATCGCGCCGGGGTCCGTGGGCGCCGGATCGGACCCGAGCGCGGCGCGCATGACCCCGACCCCGGCGTGAGCCGCCCATGCACTCTGCAGGCCGCGCCCGCGGGCGATTCCCGCGCCCTGCTCCATGATGTCCGCGACCTGCGTCGGCAGCACCACGAGCGTCATGACCGCGGCCGGCGTGGCGAACGCCCCGCGCGCGGCAGGCCCGAGCCGCGGCCACGCCGCCGCATCCAGCTGCCGCACGTCGCGGCTGCCGAGCGGGCCGGTCAGCCGCGCGAGCTCGGCGCGCTGCCAGTCGACCTGCTCTCGGACGCCGTCGAACCCCACCACGAGCGCGGCGGCCGGCGGGCCGGGCGCTCCGGCCGCCAGGCCCGCACCCCCGACGGCGGCGCCGTCGAGGAGCTCGACGGCGTTCGGGATGAGATCGCTCGACGCGATGGCTTTCACGGCCGCGCCCGCGTCCTTGAGACGATCGAATCGGACGCACACGAGCTCTTCGTGCTCGGCCAGCGGCCGAAGCTTCACCGTCGCCTCGACGATCACGCCGAGCGTGCCGTACGAGCCGATGAAGAGCTTGGGCAGATCGTAGCCGGCCACGTTCTTCACAACCTTGCCGCCGCCCTTCACGACGGAGCCGTCGGCTGTCACGACGGTCACGCCGATCAGGAGGTCACGCGCCGATCCGTAGAGGTGCCGCCGCGGCCCATACGCGTTCGTCGCGATGACGCCGCCGACGCTCGCGCGGTCGCCGTCG
Source organism: Candidatus Rokuibacteriota bacterium (assembly GCA_003221615.1). Lineage (GTDB taxonomy): Bacteria > Methylomirabilota > Methylomirabilia > Rokubacteriales > CSP1-6 > AR31. The sequence goes on from QHSQ01000339.1 coordinate 14,210, forward strand.
GCGGGATCGAGCGACAGCCACTGCCCGCGGCTGCGAAGAGCCGTCTGGAACGCCTCGACGGTCATGCCGGCCTCGACCGTCGCCGTCAGGTCGCCGGGCTCGTGATCCAGAAGCCGCGCCATCCGGCGCAGGCCCAAGATGAGCCCGGCGCCCGCGGTCGGCATGCCGACGCTCGCGGCCGTGCCGCCACCCCACGGCGTGACCGACCGTCCGACCTCGCAGGCCATTGCCATCACCGCGGCGACTTCCTCGATCGACCCGGGAAACACCGCGGCCTCGGGCGTGCGGCCCTCGACGACGTATGGTGAGAGCTCGATGCCGATGAGGACGTTCGCGGGACCGACGGCCGCCCGGAGCTTTTCGAGCAGCGCGTCAGGCAACGGCAGCCGCGACCGCCCGCGCTAGAAGCGCTGGGCGAGGCCCTTTTCTTCGATCGCGTGCGGCCGGTAGGCGACGGGCCCGACCTCGACGCAGGACTTCCTGGTAGGGAAGATCTTGCCCGGGTTGCACAGTCCAGAAGGATTAAAGGCGTTCTTGAGCCGATGCATGAGAGCAAGATCTGCGACGGAAAAAATGAAGGGCATGAAATCGGCCTTCTCGAGGCCGATGCCGTGCTCGCCGGAGATCGAGCCACCAACTTCAGCGCAGACCTTCATGATCTCGGCGCCGGCCGCCACCACGCGCGCCTCTTCGCCCGGCTTGCGCGGATCGTAGAGGATGTTCGGATGAAGATTGCCGTCGCCGGCGTGGAACACGTTGCCGACGCGCAGCCCCGAGGCCGCGACGATCTCGTTCACGCGACGGAGCACGTACGGAAGCTTCGTGCGCGGGATGACGCCGTCCATCACCATGTAGGCTGGCGACACGCGACCGTACGCGCCGAAGGCGGATTTGCGGCCCTTCCAGAGCAGCTGTCGCTCGGCCTCGGTCCGCGCGGTGCGAACCTCGCGCGCGCCCGATTCCCGGCACGCCGCGACGATGTGCTCGGCCTGGACGTCCATGCCGACCGCGAGCCCATCGAGCTCGATGAGCAGCGCCGCGTCGGCGTCCCGTGGATAGCCGCAGTTGAACGCGTCCTCGACCGCCTGGATCGTCAGGTGGTCGATCATCTCCATCGCCGCCGGCACGAGCCCACGGGCGATGATCGCCGACACCGCGGCGGAGGCCTGGTCGATCGCGTCGAAGACCGCGAGCACGGTCTTGACGGCCTGCGGCTTCTTGAGGATGCGGACGACGATCCGCGTGGCGATGCCGAACGTGCCCTCGGAGCCGACGAAGACGCCCGCCAGGTCGTAGCCGCACGACTCGCGCGTCTTGCCGCCGAGCCAGACGATCTCGCCGTCGGGCATGACGACTTCGAGCCCGAGGACGTGATTGGTCGTGACGCCGTACTTCAGGGTGTGCGGGCCGCCAGAGTTGTTGGCGATGTTGCCGCCGATCGTACACGCCTGCTGGCTCGAGGGATCGGGCGCGTAATAGTAGCCGCGCGGGCCGACCTTCCAGGAGAGGTGCAGGTTGACGAGCCCGGGCTCGACGACCGCGATCTGGTTCTCGTAGTCGACCTCGAGCACCTTGTTCATCCGCATCAGCGAGATCACGATGCCGCCCTCGGCCGGCAAGCACCCGCCCGAGAGGCCGGTGCCCGCGCCGCGGGCGACGAACGGAAGGTTCTCGCGATTCGCGAGCTTGACGACCGCCGAGACGTGCTGGGCCGAAGTGGGGAACACGACGAAGTCGGCGAGCGCGCGGAACAGGGTGAGCCCGTCCGACTCGTAGACCATCAGCTCGTCCGGGTCCGAGAGGACGGCGCCCCGGCCGACGATCGTCTCGAGCTCGCGTCGGAGCTCGAGCTTTCTGGAATCCGTCAGGGTGGGCATGGGGTTGACCGAATTATACCTAACCCGTCAGCACGCGCGCCGCTCGCTCGATGGCGGCGGCGTCGATCCCGTAGTGCCGATAGAGATCGGCCCGCGAGCCCGACTGCCCGAAGTCGTCAACGCCGAGCGCCAGCTGGGGCACGCCGAGCGCCGCCCCGACGAACGCGAGCGCGTGCGAGTGGCCGTCGAGCACGGAGACCACGGGCACGCCCTCCTCCTCGGCGCTCACGAGATCCTCGACGTATGGACGCGGTTCGCGGAGGCCGCGATAGAGGCGGTCGGCGCTCGTGACCGCGAACACGCTCGCGAGGACGCCGCGCGCGCGTAGCGCACGAGCGGCCTGGATGGCTTCCGGCACGGTGACCCCGGCGGCGAAGATATTCACCGCGTTCGTGTCGGGATCCCAGCCCGGCTCGCCGCGTGCGTCGACGAGCCGATAGGCGCCGCGCAGGACGTCCACGCGATACGCCAGGCTCGGCGGCAGCGCGAGCGACTGGTCGATCGGGCGCGTCGAGAGCCTCAGATAGGTCGCCTCGCCTCGGCCGCCGGCGAGCCCCTGGAGGGCATCGAGCAGGATCCATTCGACCTCACGGGCGAATGTCGGCTCCCAGAAGACGATCCCGGGGAGCGCGAGGCCGATCCCCGGCGTGATCACCGACTGATGCGCGCCGCCCTCGGGCGACAGCGTGATGCCCGACGGCGTCGCCGCCACGACGAAGCGCGAGCCCGAATAGAGGGCGTGGTAGAGCGCGTCGAGCCCGCGGGTGACGAACGGATCGTAGAGCGTGCCGATCGGCAGCAAGGTCTCGCCGAGAATCTCGCGCGAGAGGCCGAGAGCACCCAGGAGCAGGAACAGGTTATGCTCGGCGATACCGAGCTCGATGTGCTGGCCGGCCGGTGACTCCTTCCACTGAACGGCCTGTGGCACGTCGGAGAACGGGTTGCGCCGCGCCTCGGGATAGTAGACGCCCTTCCGGTTGATCCACCCCGCCAGGTGCGTGGTGACCGCGACGTCGGCCGACACCGTCACGACGCGATCCGCGAGCGGCAGCCGGCTCAGCGCGCCGAGCACGCGGCCGAACGCCTCCTGGGTCGAGCACTCCGGTGGATAGCTCTCGTCGAGCTCGGCGGGGATCTCGACCCGCGTGGCGCTGGGCACCGGCGGTGCGAACAGCGGCGGCAACGTTCGAACGAGCTCGGCTTCCTCGCTACCGGGCGCGAACCCGTCCCACTCCGCGCCTTCGCCGATGCCGAGCGCTGCGCGCAGCTCGTCGATCTGGCCCTGCGTGAGGAGCATCGTGTGGTTGAGCGGATCGCCGGCGAGCGGGAGCCCCCAGCCCTTGATCGTGTGGGCGAAGATGACCGAGGGTCGGTCGCGCACCTGCCCGGCCGAGTCGAGCGCCTCGCCGAGCAAGCGCAGGTCGTGGCCGCCGAGATCGGCGACGAGCTCGGCGAGCGCCGCGTCGCTCGTGTCGGAGAGCAGCTTATCGAGCGTCCGGTCGATTCCGCCGCCGTCGGTCGCCACGAGCGCCTTGCGCACGGTGCCGGGCGGCAGCCGAAGGAGCCGCTGGTACTCCGTGTTCGGCATGATCTGCAGGCGCTCCCGCAGCCGCTCGCCCCCGCGCTTGCCGAAGAAGCTCTGGAGCTTTCGCCCCCACCGGAGCTCGCTGACCCGCCAGCCGCCGGCCTCGAACATCGCGCGCATCTGGCGCAGCCGGCCGTCGGGGACGACGCGATCCAGCGACTGGCGATTCACGTCCACGATCCAGAGGACGTTCGAGAGCCGCGCCACGACTTCCTCAGCCAGCGCCTCGGCCACGTTGCCCTCGTCGAGCTCGGCGTCGCCGACGATGACGATCACCCGCCCGCGCTGCGCGCCGCCGAAATGATCGACGACGTAGCGCGACGCCAGCGCCCCGAACGTCGCCTGCACCGCACCCAGCCCCATCGATCCCGTCGAGAGGTCGACGACCTCCGCGTTCTTGCGGCGGCTCGGATAGGCCTGGAGCCCGCCGAAGGTCCGCAGCTCGCGCAGGGCGTCGGCCGTGAGGCGGCCGCGCAGGTACTGGATCGCGTAGAACGCGGGCGAGGCGTGGGCCTTGACCGCGACCAGATCCTCCGGGCGAAGCGCGTCGAAGTAGAGTGCGGTCAGCAGGCTGACGATCGAGGACGACGACGCCTGGTGGCCGCCGACCTTCACGCCGTCGAGGTTCGAGCGCAGGGAGTTGGCATGATGCACCATGTAGGTGCCGAGCCACAACACCTTCTTCTGAATCCGGTCGAGGACGTCGAGACGGCTCACCGCGGGTCGAAGGGTAACATGGCGTGGCCGTTGAAGAGCCGCCCCTTCGCGTGTACATTGCGCTCCATGTCGGAACGCACCCGCGATCTTCGGATCGAGAGCTTCCGCCCGCTCTTGCCGCCGGCGATCCTCCTCGAGGAGCAGCCGCTCAACGAGCGCGGCTCCGAGACCGTCACGCGCGCGCGCCGCGACATCAGCCGCATCCTTCGCGGCGAGGACGACCGGCTCGTCGTGATCGTCGGACCGTGCTCGATCCACGACCCAGCCGCCGCGCTCGACTACGGGCGGCGCCTGCGCGCCCTGGCCGACGAGCACACGCGCGATCTCTGCATCGTGATGCGTGTCTATTTCGAGAAGCCGCGCACCACGGTGGGCTGGAAGGGTCTCATCAACGATCCGCACCTCGACGGAAGCTTCGTGATCAACGAGGGCCTCCGGCGGGCGCGTCGGGTGCTGCTCGACCTCGCGGAGTTCGGGCTGCCTTCGGGATGCGAGTTCCTCGATCCGATCTCACCGCAGTTCACCTCGGACCTCGTCTCCTGGGGTGCGATCGGCGCGCGGACGACCGAGAGCCAGGTGCATCGCGAGCTCGCGTCGGGCCTCTCGATGCCGGTCGGCTTCAAGAACGGGACCGACGGCGGCGTCCAGATCGCCATCGATGCCGTGCGCGCCGCCGCGCACCCGCACCAGTTCCTCGGCGTGACCGAGCAGGGGCTCTGCGCGATCGTGGCCACACGCGGCAATCCCGACTGCCACATCATTCTTCGCGGCGGCGCGAGCGGATCGAACTACGACGCGGTGAGCGTGCAGAAGACCGCCGGCGCCCTCGTCGACGCCGGGCTCGCGCCGCGGTTCATGGTCGACACGAGCCACGGCAACAGCGACAAGGACTACCGCCGGCAGCCGGTCGCGGCGCACGATCTCGCGGAGCAGATCGCCCACGGAGAGACCGCGATCTTCGGCGTGATGATGGAGAGCTTCCTCGTCGACGGGCGACAGGATCTGAAAAACCCGGCCGCGCTCCGCTACGGTCAGAGCGTCACCGACGCCTGCATGGGCTGGGAGATGACGGTGCCCGTCCTCGCCGATCTCGCGCGAGCCGTGCGCACCCGCCGGACGACGAGCTAGCGCGGCGGCCCGAGCGCGCGGTCCCGCATTTCCATGGCGATCTCCATTCCCGCGGATCTCACCATCGTCACCCTCCGGAGCGACGGCCGCGAGCTGGCTCAGCGCTGGACGGCGGCATACGCCACCTCGGCCCTGCAGCAGGCGAGCGACCTCCTGAAATCGCGCGCGAACATCGAGTTCCCGCGCGCCTCCTGCGAGCAGGTCGTCGAAGAGATGCCGACGGGAGCGGCGCCCGACACCGTCGACGAGGCGGGGTATCACTTCCTCACCGCGGCGCACAAGGCCGGAAACGGCGTCCGGGTACTGCTGGTCGATCAGGTCTCACGCGCGGAGCTCGGTGGGCAGTCGCGGCAGCAGACTCGAGTTTGCCTGATCGCCTACGGCTCGGATCTCGGCGCGACGTCCCGGATGATGGCCCACGAGCTCGGCCACCTCCTGGCGCTGCCTCACGTCGACAGCGGCCGGAGATGGGGGCCCGGCCAGGAGAATCAGATCGCGGCCTGGATGCGCAACCTCATGTATTCCGGCGCCCTCAATCCGGCGGCCGAGCTCACGCAGACCCAGGTGCAGGCGGCGCGCTCGTCCCCGCTCGCGCGTCGCTTCGGGGGCCGCTGAGACCACCGACGCCGGCGCGCATCCGATACCGCGCGGGGACGTGACTCGATCTGCGGATGGCTCGGCACGCGCGGCCTCCCGAGCACGTGGCGGTCAGGGCTCGTCGCGACCCAGAGCGAGCGGCGCCTTGAGCGATCGTGAGCCGTCGGCGGCGGTCCACGTGATCGTGCCGCCGCCTTCCGGCGTCAGGGTCACCGTCGATCGGTTGGAGAGCACTGCCTGGATGACGCCATCGCTTGCGGTGGCATCGAACACGCCGCCGCCGAGCCCGGACGAGGAGCGATACATGAGGCGGAGCTCTCCGGATCCGCCCTCTACGAGCGCCACGAGAACCAGCGTGTCCGCGAGCAGGGCCCAACGCGGCCCGAGCAACGCGGCGACCGGGGCGGGAAACGCCGCCGCCTCCCGCACGAAGCTCGGGCGCTGGGCGGCTCGCGGAAGGAGCAGCTCGCGGACGACCAGCCATTCGTCCGTTACCGGGGAACACGTGAAGCGTCCAGCTGGTGGACTGTCTTCGATGAGGAAGTCCGCGAGGCAGAGGCCGTAGCGCAGGGCAAAGCGCCCGGTGACTCCCCCTCCATGTCCGCTGAGGCCGCTCGTCTCGTCGAGCAGGAGGTAGGGCACGCTGCGGCGCGCGAGGATGGCTTGCGCACCCTCCCCCCGTGAGAGATAGCCGAACAGCTCATCGTTCTTCGGGAAGACGACCGCGATCCGGCCGACCTTTGCGCGCCGCAGGGTGCGATCCGTGATCGAAGGATCAAGGGCCCCGGCCGCGCCCGAGGGGCGGACGCCTGGAGCAAACGCGACGACCGCGTCGAGGTCGGGTGACGTGTCGACCGCTTCCAGCGAGACATAGCCTCCGAAGGACTGACCAGCCAGCGCGACCTTGCGGTAGCCGAGCTTTCTCGACGCCGCGGCTTCCTCCAGTGTGCGTTGCACCGTCCGAAACAGTGTGCTGCCGGGCATGGTCTCGGCCGCGTGGTGTCGCTTCAGCATGATCACGTCCCAGCCTCGCGCCTGGAGAAGGCGCAACGCGGGCGGTGCTGGCGCTCTCCACGAGTGGGTCGAGCCGGAGATCCCGTGGTTCCAGATCACGATCCCGACGGCACGCTCCGGGCCCTTCAGAGGGAGATCGCAGAACGCGCGCTCGAGCCAAAAGAATCTGTTCCCCGGTTCCTGGTTGCACGTGAGCTCGCCAGGCTGGCCGGACCTCGCCAGCGGGGCCAGCAGGACCAGCACGGCGACGAACGTGCCCGCGAGCGTGAATGCCGCGAGCCTCGATGAGCGGTGACCGGCCACGCCGGTTACTGTCCGCGAAAGGTGGGCGTGCGATGCTCGAGCATCGCCCGGACGCCTTCGCGCGCGTCCGCGCTGGCGCGCGCGCGCCGGGCGATCTCGTCCAGATCCTTGTGCTCCACTCGCTCGCGCAGCGATAGCGCGCGTCGGATCGTCGACTTCATCCCCGCGAGCGAGAGCGGCGCGTTCCCGGCGATCGTCTTCGCCAGATCGTAGGTCGCGCGCTCCAGGTCGGCGGCCGGGACGACCGTGTGCACCATCCCCATCTCGTAGGCGCGCCCGGCGTCGACCGGCTGACCGGTGAGGAGGATCTGCCGTGTGAAGGCCGGGCCGATGATCTCGACGAGCTTCTGGCCGAGCGCGAAGGGCACGACGAGGCCGATCCGGGCCAGCGGCATCGCGAAGCGCGCCACGTCGGCGG
>QHSQ01000499.1 GCA_003221615.1 Candidatus Rokuibacteriota bacterium
GCCGGTCAGGTCGCGGTCGTTACTGCAGCCGGCTCCGGGATCGGCGCCGCGACGGCGCGGCGCCTGGCCGGCGAGGGCGCCGCGGTCGTCATTGCCGATCTGAGCGGGACACGCGCCGAAGCGGTCGCGTCGGGGATCTCGAAGGATGGCCGGCTCGCCGCCGCCATCAAGATGGACGCGTCAGACTCCGCGGCGGTCCAGCGAACGATTCAACTGGCGCTCGACACGTTCGGCCGGCTCGACATCATGATGAACAACGCGGGGCTCGCCGAGCCGGCGCCGCTCGAAGAAATCTCGCTGGAGAGCTGGAACCGCGTCATCGCCGTCACCTTGACCAGCGCGTTCCTCGGCATGAAGTACTCCCTGCCGATCATGCGCGCCCAGGGCAAGGGCGTCATCGTCAACACCGCGTCGATCTCGGGCACGGCCGGCGACTACGGGCTCTCGTCCTACAATGCCGCCAAGGCCGGCGTGATCAACCTGACGCGCTCGGCCGCGATCGAGAACGCCCGGCACAACATCCGCGTCAACTGCGTCTGCCCGGGCTTCATCGACACGCGCGCCACCCAGATCCTCGGACGAGACCGCGCCGACGAGCTCAGGCGGGTGTACGCCGCGGCGCATCCGATCGGCCGCGTCGGCGAGGCCGACGAGATCGCGAGCACCGTGCTCTTCCTGGCCTCCGACGAGGCGTCGTTCGTCACCGGCGCGGCCATCGTCGCCGATGGCGGCCTTACCGCCCATACGGGGCTGCCTCACTTTCAGCGCCCGACGGCCTGAGCCGCGACCGTCAGCGGCTTCCGGGCACGACCCCATTCGGGAGCGATTCGACGTGCGCACAGATCTCGCGCGGGCGCGTCAGCCACACGCGGTCCGGGTGCCCGAGGATGTGCTGGAGCGCGTGGCGAAGACGGCGGATCCGGTAAGGCCGTCCCGTGACGAACGGATGGAGCGAGATCGGGCACACGAGCGGCTGGCGTGTCGACTGCTCGAGCATCTCGTCGAACTGGTCGACGATCAGATCGGCGAACTCGTCGGCGGTGTAGTGGTACCAGACGATCCCGCGCGTGTCGTTCACCTCGATCGGGTACGGCATCGCGAGGATCCGGCCCTTGCGCGTGCGGATCCAGATGGGCTGGTCGTCCATCGTCCAGTCCATCGCGTAGCGGTAGCCCGCCTCCTGCAGGAGATCCATCGTGACGGCGCTGTTCGACAGCCACGGGCTCATCCAGCCCACCGGCGGGGCGCCCTCGTGCCGCGCGATCGTGGCCGTCACGCTTTCGATGAGCGCGCGTTCCTGGTCCTCGCCCAGATGCCCCTGCTCGTCCGAGTTCGTCACCCCGTGTCCGAGGATCTCGTCGCCGCGCGCGCGCAACCGCTCGGGGATGTCCGGCGCCATCTCGTAGACCGCGGTGTTCATCTGCGCCTCAGCGGGGATACCGAGGTCGTCGAGCAGCTCGAACAGGCGCCAGATGCCCACGCGATTGCCGTAGTCTCGCCAGCTGAAGACGCTGTGGCTCTGGGCCTGATCCGGCGGCGCGATCGCGGCCCCCTTGCCGGCGCCGAAGCTGAACGCCTCGATGTTGAGCGCTACGTAGACAGCCAGGCGGCGTCCGCCGGGCCAGGCATAGTCAGGCCTCTTGGTGATGTTCGAGTAGTCATAGCGCCCGTGCGTCGGTAGCATCGCGTTCGACCTCCCGGCGGGATAAGTGCGCGTTATCGTACACTGTGGCGCGCGCCCAGGTACGCACTGCAGGCCGTCGCGGGGCGGGGGTCCCGCCGGCCGAGGCGCGCCGACAAATGGAGGACGCGATGATCGATCCGGCGTTCACGCTCGAGAAGAAGATCGCCATCGTGGTCGGCGCGGCGAACGGGATCGGGCGCGCGACCGCGCTCGCCTTCGCGGCGGCCGGCGCCAAGGTCGCGTGCGCCGACATCGAGGAGCCGGGCGCGAAGACGACCGCCGCCGAGATCGAAGCCGGCGGCGGCCAGGCGCTCCCGGTGCACCTCGACGTCACCGACGGCGCGAGCTGCCGGGGCGCCGTGGCCGCCACGGTGCAGCGTTTCGGCGGCCTCGACGTCCTGCTGTACGGCGCGGCCGACAGCGACAAGGCGGCCACGGTGCTCGAGATGGACGAGGCGGCCTGGGACCGCGTGATCCGGATCAACCTCACCGGCGCCTTCCTGATGGCGAGGGCCGCGATCCCCGCAATGATCACGCGCGGCGGCGGCAGCGTGATCCTCATCGCCTCGCAGCTCGGTCGCGTCGCCTCGCCGGGACGCCCGGCGTACTGCGCGACCAAGGGTGCCTTGATCCAGCTCGCGAAGGTGCTCGCTGCCGATCACGCGGCCCAGGGCATTCGCGCCAACACGATCTCGCCGGGCGCGATCGAGACCCGGCGGATGCTGCGCCGCTGGAAGGACATGGACGAGGCGCGCAAGATGATGGGCCCCAAGCACCT
>QHSQ01000500.1 GCA_003221615.1 Candidatus Rokuibacteriota bacterium
AACTGATCGTCGTCGTCTTGATCGTCGGGATCCTGGCGGCCGTGGGTGTGCCGCTCTACCTGGGCTATGTCCGCGACTCGCGGCTCGCCGAGGCAAAGGCGCTCGCGGGCGCGTCGCTGACAGCCGCGCAGGCCTGTGCGCAGAACGATCCGGCTGCGACGACCTGCACCCTCGCGAACCTCGCGCAGAGGATCGGCGTGACCGCCGGCGGTGTTTCGGGCGATGCCAGATGGACAGTCGCTATCACGGCCGTGACCCTCGATGTCGCGACTAACAAGTTCGGCGGTGGCCCGGTCACCGTCGCGGGAAACGCGGGCACTAACGTCGCGAACATGTCCGCCGGGGTCTTCATCAACGCTGCGGGCGTCGTGACGATCCATTGCAACACGACCTCGAACGCCGTCGCGGTCGGCGATCCGATCTGCGGATAGCAACGTAAGGGGAGGGCGGCTCCTGGCCGCACCTCCCCTTACGTCGGGCATGCCGGGCCAACGGAGTCTCTTCCGGCGCTATGAGGACCCCCGCCCACGACGATCTCGAGCTCCGAGAGCTTCAGCGGCTTGGTATGGATGGTGACCGGATAGCACCTCAGACGCGGCCAAAAGCTCTGGCGCGCCTTGGACGAGGGCCATGCGATCAAGAGCCGGTTGGCCCGCGTATCCGGTCCGAGAGTGTAGAGACTAGCGGCCCAATGGGCTCCTGGCCATCTGCGAGCCCCCGGCTGGGCACGCTTCCGCCGAGCGGCGTCGAATGTCTAGTCACACACGGCCACCGTTCGTGCTTCGTCACCTGGTGATGTGCGAAAGACGAGGTGAAGGCACTCGGTGAACGGCATTTATTTTCGGATTGGGGCTGACAGACTCCGCCGATCTCGCGGCAAAATTTCTGGGACCGCGGGGCAAAACTCCGCCCGTTGCCGCCGCGGTTCCTCTGAATTTCAGAGCCGCGACCTAAAAAATCTTAGGTTCCTTGTCGGAGGGTCGTATTCCGGACATGCGAGCATCGTGACTTTCCGCGGCGTTTGCGCCGACGGCGCTGGCGGCGGGCTCGGCATAGGCTTTGCTCTATGACAGCGCACCCGATGGTGGGCATAGGCCAATAGAACCAGGGGAGAAAAAGGAGAAAGAGTATGCGGAAGCTACTGAAACGCGCGGTGGCAAACGAGGCCGGGTTCACGCTGATGGAACTGATCGTCGTCGTCTTGATCGTCGGGATCCTGGCGGCCGTGGGTGTGCCGCTCTACCTGGGCTATGTCCGCGACTCGCGGCTCGCCGAGGCAAAGGCGCTCGCGGGCGCGTCGCTGACAGCCGCGCAGGCCTGTGCGCAGATCATCGACGCTGCGGGCGCCGTGACGATCCATTGCAACACGACCTCGAACGCCGTCGCGGTCGGCGATCCGATCTGTGGATAACGACGTCACGGGGAGGGCGGCTCCTGGCCGCACCTCCCCTTGCGTCGGGCATGCCGGGCCAACGGAGTGTCTTCCGGCACTGTGAGGCCCCCGCCTCGGCGGGGGTTCTCACGATGATTCGCAGTCCGATTCTTTTGGAGGCGCTGACATTGGTTGACTATTTTGTGGCCGCGCGATCGCGACTCCTCCGTTCCCGGCTGCGTCTCGGCGACGAAGACGGGATCGCGTTGCTCGAAGTCCTCACGGCCGGCGTCGTCCTGTCGATCGCGATACTCGGTCTCGCGCTGCTGTTCAGCATGGGAAGTTCGTACGTCGCCGCTGAGGGTGGCGAGCGAGTGGCGCTGTTCCTGGCTCAGCAGCGATTGGAGGAGCTGCGAGCCGTCGGCCTCGCCCGCGCTGTCGCCGAGGCCGAAAGGCCAGTGCCGGGCTTCCCCGGTTTCCTGCGCAGCACGACCATTACCGTGGGCACGGACCTGGATGGAAGTGGAGACGTGCCCCGAATCATCACGGTGTCCGTAAAATCGCTCGTTCGGCAGGCGGGACCGATCACCGTCACGGCGTCTCGTGTGAAGCACTGACATGCTGTGCCAGCGCGGGTCGAGCGTGATCGAGGTCCTGGTCGCCGCGACGGTTGCGGTGGGGATTGCGCTCGGCCTCACCGTGTTCTTCCTCTTGACGCTCAGGGTTGGCAAGGACGTTGACGCGCAGGCGGCAGTCCAACGCCAAGGTGGGGCGATTGCCGACGAGCTCGGACGACAGCTGCGCCTGGTCGACGGCTCGCCCAAGGTCGAAGATCCGGCGAGCCCGCCCGACACGCCAGTCTGCTTGCCGCTCACCGCCACCCCGTCGCCGGCCTCCACGACCAACGATCCGATTCTCGTCATCCCGAACGCGGCCGGACCGGTGACGTGCTATTACCGGGACACGAGCACGCCCCCGCAATTGCGGCGTTGCACGAAGCCCACCCCAGCCGATGACTGCGCGCCGGCAGCCAACCTGTTCTCGGGCGCGCTCGCGCCGCTCTTCGCGCCCGCATGGACGGTGACCGTTGTCACGCCGTGCGGCGCGCTGGAGGGAACGTGCGGGGGAACTCCGACAGTGTGCTCGATCGCGGGCGAATCCTGCGCGGTAATTCCCGGAGCGAACATCGTCTTCACGGTAAGCGCCGGCACGAACCTCTCTGAAACGTTCGGCGTGGCCATTGTGGCGAACCGGCATTGATCAGCCGACGGCCTCTCCGACCGCGATCCTGTTCTCTCGTCGACGAGCGTGGCAGCGTGCTCGTCATGGGGCTCATGCTCGTGTTCGTCATGACTATCCTGGGCCTTGCGCTGTTCAACGTCGCGCGGCTCGATGCGCGCCTCAAGCTCGACAGTCAGACCAGCGTGCAGGCTCTGGAGATCGCGGAGGCGGGGCTCGAGCGCGGGTTACATCTCTTCTATCTGGAGTTCACCTGCGGACCTCTGGTGACCAGCCCGATCACAGCCGCCAATTGCGCGAATCCGCCGGCGAACCCAAACTACATCACCGACAACAAGCTGGCGCGGATCTCGCTGGCCACCGCCTGCCCAGCATCGCTCCTCCCCGACGGGGCGACTGGCTTCAAGCAGTTAGAGCTGAACCAGACTTTCGCAGGCGGCACCTACACGGTGTGTATCAGACCGGACCCCGACGCGCCCACCAACCAGCTGAAGGCGCAGCTCAGGTCCCGTGGGGTCCTGACCGCGATCACCGGAACCGCCGCCCACATCGTCCAGATCAACGCAACGGCGATCGTGACCGCTAACAAGCCGCACGCCCCGTTCGCAATCGGGGGACCGACGGGTGGAGCATTTCGCGGCGGCGCCCGCATCGCGGGCTCCCTCCAATTCGTGAAGTGTCCCGGGGCCGGTTGCGTGGCGGCGAACTTCAGCGGCAACAGCGGGATACAGAACAACTACAACGGTCTCAACGCGAGCCTCCACGATCGGATTCCGTGGAAGTACGCGGATAACACTACGGTCAATACCCTCGGAGCCGTGCTCAAGGTCAAGGAAGGCGAGATCCAGGTCACTGCGAACAGCGCGTGCATCGGCGGGCCGGAGTCCGGGGGTGGCTCCTGCGGGAATACCCTGCCACAGGACACCCTGTCCGGTGTGTACAGCAGCGGAACCTGGTCCGGAAGTCAAGGCCGATGCAGCCCAGCGCAGGGCGGCCTCAATGGTGCGACGACCACGAACTCGAGGTGCAACGTCTGGACCAGCGCTCAGGGCGCGTATCCGCCAGGAGAGCCGGCCGCGATTCCGCTTCTGAGCGATTCCACGATCATCGACGGCGTCGGCTACCGGTGCTTCTTCAATCCGCCTGGCTCGACGTGCCCGAACAGCACCGATCCCGTTCCGGGAGGAACGAACTTTCCCGAGTACTTCTACACGAGCGCCTGGCGCATCGACGCGAGCCAAGGTGATGCCGGCTGCGATATCAAGGTCACGGGCACTGCAGCGGACTGCACCACGGTGCTCACCGCCTTGCAGACGGGCGCGACACCCGACTTCGGCGCCGGGCCGGTGCTGGCGCTCCCGATCAAGAACGCCGCCTGCACTCGCCAG
>QHSQ01000501.1 GCA_003221615.1 Candidatus Rokuibacteriota bacterium
GCTTCGTGACGTTCCATCGGTCGATCGGTTGGAGCTCGAAGGTCTCTCCGTCGCGATACAGTCGGTAGCACCGTGGGCGCCCGCGGTCCAACACGTTCCGCTGATCGCTCTACTCAGCGGCAGGCGAGACCCGCACTCGCCGCAGAAGCGGCTCTCCGCATGGCACCGAGGACACTGCATTCCGTCGCCTCCGATAGTTCAGCCGGCCAGCAGGGACGTGGCGGCGCGAGCGTAGCCCCGGGGCACAGACGGGTCAAGGCGACTATGAATCCCCTCAGCACGCCTCTGCACCATCGCCAGCGTGCGCCAGCCGCCGAGATCCTGCACCGTGCGAGGGTCGACCCCGACCATGGCGAGCCGGGACGCAAACGTATGCCGGTTGCAGTGCCGTTCTCCCCAAACCTATCGCGCCTCCCTCGCTCTTGACAAGGTGGCTGGGCACGCCTAGTATCCGCGAACCAAAGTTCTGACTCCTCTGCCGCTTTCCGGAAAAGGAGGTTGATCAGCCAGCTCACGTAAGACACTTAGGCTAAGAACTATGAGGTCAACAACCGAAGGGGCGTGTTATGCAACTGCAAATGCCGTGGTTTAAACCCGCTGCGTGGGGCGTTGTCATCGGCGCTATAGGGACTATGATTATTGGCTTTTCATGGTTGGGCTGGACCCTGGGCAGCACCGCCGAGCGCATGGCCGTCGAACGAACCAACTCGGCCGTGATCGTCGCGCTCACCCCCTCCTGCGTCGCGACATTCATGCAGCAGCCAGGTGCAGCCGCGAAGCTAACAGAGTTCCAGAAGATTGAGTCGTGGAGACAGCGCGAGTTCATCGAAGCCGGTGGATGGGCTACTCCCCGAGGCGGCAAAGCGCCTAACTCGGGAGTCGCGACCGCGTGTGCCGAGGAGCTGGCAAAGACCAAAACGTAACTCGCGGCACTGAACGTCGGAAGGAGCTGCCTCTAGGTCAACGCTATCGAGTGGAACGGGGCGCGCGGGGCGGTGAAGTCGTCCGCGTTACACTGACCGCTCATGCGCGCCCCACGTCCGCTTTTCTGTGACGCCGGGCGCCGTTACTCGACGATGTCTTTCTTGAGACCTTGAACGAACTTGACGACCTCGCCCTGTTCGGCCTCGGGCACCTTGAACTTCGCCAAGGTTGCTGCCGCATGACCAAGAAAGACGTTCCAGTCGCTCTCGCTGATGCGCATGCCTCGGTGAGCGAGGGCCATGTCCCGGCCGCGGTAGTACGTTGGTCCGCCAGTGCAGGCGCAGAGGTAGTCGATGAGGAGCTGCTTCTCGCGCTGGATGCCGTCCTCGCCACGATGCGCCCAGAAGCGGCCGAGCTGCGGATCGTTCCGAAGCCGCGGCAGCAGATCATTGGCCACGGCGCTGATCGCATCGTACCCGCCGAGGCGCTCGTACAGCGTTTTCGTGCTCATCGTGCCCTCCCTCATGGGTCGGGGAGCTGAATCCGGAGCAGCGTCAGTTGGGGTGAACCTAAAGCCGGCGGCGGGCAGAGTCAACGTCTCAGTTCAGCTCCGCGAGCCGGCGCAGATCCAGCTCAGCATCCTCAGGCGTGACCCATCGCTCAAACGTGACCCCGCACGAGCTTATCCCCTGGCCGGGTTAGCTTTGACCACGCCGCGCCGGTCGGGCCTACTCCCCCTCACCATCACCATCACCTGCCCGCGTGGTCTTCGAGCGTTGGATCACGCCCGTGCATGCCGAACTGGATCTGCTGGGCGAGTGGCGGCGCTGAGATGATCTCCGGCAACTGACAGCCCTGGAGTTGACCATCGGGCTGGCGACAGTCTAGTCTCAGCCCACCGTCCCGACCTTTAGCGGCCATACTCCGGAGGCGACATGCAGTGTCCCAGATGCCAGCACCAGAATCCCCCGGATCATAAGTTCTGTTCGCAGTGCGGAACGGCGCTCCAGCGTGCCTCCCGAAAGGTCCAGCCAACGCCGTCGTATACGGACTTACAGCATTCCCTGACCGAAGCCCTTGAACAGCAGAGCGCCATGGCGGAGATCCTGAGGATCATCAGCACGTCGCCGACGAATCTCCAGCCGGTGTTGGACGAGGTGGTAAAGAGTGCAGCGCGCTTCTGCGCGGCCCCGGATGCGTCGATCTTTCGACTCGACGGGGAAAACTTGCGTGCCGAGGCTCACCACGGCGCGGTCTCTCAACCCGCCGGCTTCCTCATACCGCTCGTTCGGGGAACCGTCGCGGGGCGCTCTGTGCTCGAACGGCAAACTATTGCCGTGACCGATCTCCAGGTTGAAACG
>QHSQ01000502.1 GCA_003221615.1 Candidatus Rokuibacteriota bacterium
TGCTCGACGGGCAGGTCGCCGGGCTTGGCGCCCTTGAGGATCTTGTCCACGTAAGTGGCGGCGCGCCGGCTCAGATCCGGAAGGTTCGGTCCATAGGCCATCAGGCCCCCGGCATCGACAAACTCCCTCACAAAGTACACTGCCGGCAACCGGTTCTTGGCCGCCAGGTCCGCGAGGCGTCTGCGCTCACTGATGAACATGGAGCTTGGCAATACAGTCAGGGCACCCGGACGCGCCCGGGTTATCTCCGAGAAGGCCCTGTCGAGGTCCTCCGGACCTCGCGCCTCAACGAATTGAAGCTGCATTCCCAGCGCCCGCCCCGCGACTTCTGCTGCCTTCAGAGTTTCCTTTTCCGTGCGTTCGGGGACGGCACCTGGCTGCCAGAGGACAGCAACCCGACTGACCCCCCGGAACGGCCTGCTTGAGCTGTTCCAGACGCTTGCCGATTAAATCCGCGCTGAGCATGGACAACCCCGTGACATTGCCGCCCGGCCGCGCAAGGCTGGCGACGAGCCCGCTCGTAACCGGATCGCCGGCAGCAGCGAAGACAATGGGGACGGTCGAAGTCGCTTTCTTGGCGGCCAGGGTCGCGGGTGTGCCTCCGGTCACGATGACATCAACCTTGAGCGCGAGCAGTTCGGCCACAAGAGCGGGGAGCCGCTCGAACTTCCCCTCGGCAGATCGGATTTCAATGACGAGGTTGCGGCCCTCGAAGTAACCGCGGTCACACAATCCTCGACGAAAGCCTTCGAGAAAGTTGAGATTAGTGGCCAAGCCGGGCGTCAGGTAGCCTATTCGAGCGACCTTGGCCGCCTGCTGCGCTTCACGGACGCGCGGCGCGGCGAGGAGGCTCAACGTGAGGACAGCGATGAGTGCGACGCCTCTGATCATCATGCCGCCACCGCCGTGTGCGGGCTGAGCACCGCGGCGATCTTCTGCCAGCCATCGATCCTGCGCAACCTGATCTGCCCGCTTGCTACGAGGCTGAAGAGTAGGACGAGGGCGGCGTCTTCGCTTGGCAGCGAGCCCTGCGTCTTCACGCGGCGCCGAAATTCCTCATGGAGCCGTTCGATCGTGTTCGTGGTCCGTAACGTTTTCCACTGCGCCTTGGGGAAGCGGAAGAACGTTAGAAGCTCGGCGCCGCCTTCCCGCAGGCTCGTCACCACGCCCGGGCAGCGCTTGGCCCACGTGCGCTCGAAGGCCGTGAAAGCGGTGCGGGCCGCGTCGCCACTGGCCGCATAGACGATCCGATGGAAATCGTCGCGAATCTCGGCGAGCGCGTGCTTCGGCGCTTTCCGCTCAAGGTTGCGCAGCTTATGGACACAGCAGCGTTGGATCGCGGCCCTGGGCCACACGAGGCCGACGGCGCGTCGCAGCCCGGCGTTGCCGTCGATGATGCAGAGCACTGGGGCTCGGAGCCCGCGAGCCACAAGATCATCGAGACAGCCCTTCCACGCTGCGAACGACTCGCCTCCGCACAGTTCCAGGGCGAGCAGATGTTTGTGCCCGTCGGGTAAGACACCGACCACGCCTAGCACCGGCACGCTCACCACTCTTCCGGCACTTCGCACGCGCAGAGCGAAGCCATCGAGGTAGACGTAGATGATGTCGAGATCGGCAAGTGAACGCGTCCGCCACGCTTCCAGGCCGTCCTTCAGTGTGGCCACCACGCGCGACACCGCACTCTTGGAGAGAGGCGCGGCCTTCAGCAGTGGTTGGAGCGCGCCGCGAATTCGGCGGGTGTTGCCGCCCGCCAAGTACGTGGCGACGACGGCTTCATTGACCTCAGGCATCCGCCGGTGATAACGCGGGACGATCCTCGACGTCCATTCCTTCGCGCCGGCGAACAGCGTGGCGCGCGGTAGGGTGAGCGCGGCTGGCCCCGTCGGTCCCGTCAGCGTCCGCACTTTGGTGCCATTGGGAGGTGCAGATCGGGAAACGCTGTCAGATAGACCTTGAAGAAGTGACGCGCGCCTTCGTGTCCCGAGAACGGCGCGGGAAAGACGTCCGATTCCCACATCGTCTTCGTGTCTAGCCGCTTGACGAAGCCTTCCACGTCGTGCGCGTTCCACGCCGCGAAGATCTCTCGAGCGATGTGGAGGTTGTCCTGTCCAGCCATGGTGCCCTCCTTTGGGTGACCAAACTCAGGCGAGCGCTTGTAACTCCGCCCCAGCTTTCTCCAGCCAATAGCTCATGTCCATCTCGCGGTACATCGTCGTCGCGGTGGTGAGGTGCTCGCGCGCTTGCTCGCGTTTGCCCGTGCGCCGGTAGAGCTTGCCGAGGCCGAGGTGGCAGTGGGCGATGTGAGGGCGCATGCCGAGCTGGCCGGCGAGCGCCAGCGCGTCATGGTAGTAGGCTTCGGCGTCCACGGCGCCGCCGGCCGACGCGACGTCACCGGTTAGGCAGAGGGCGTGGGCCTCGCTTGCCCGAGCTCCCAGTCGGCGGGTGAGCTCCAGTGCCTCCCGGGCGTGGCTGGCGGCCTCGTCGATCCGCCCGGCCGAGAGGTAGGTCATCCCCGCGCACAGAAGGATGAGC
>QHSQ01000503.1:0-1200 GCA_003221615.1 Candidatus Rokuibacteriota bacterium
GAAAAAGCCGGGATGCAAGATCTGGAACATCAGGCCGAAGATCAACGGGCTGAGTCCGACCAGGATGGCCGACCAGCGATGCTGCGATGCGAGCACTCGTGCATAGCTCAGAATCTTGAAGCGCTCGCGAATGACTTCGGCCAGCCGATCGAGGATCTCCGCCAGGTTGCCGCCGGATCCTCGCTGGATCCGGATCGCGGTGCAGAAGAAGCGAACGTCCTCGGTTACGACCCGACCCTGCAGCCTGAACAGAGCGTCTCCCGGGTCCACGCCCAGCCGGATCTCCTCATCGATCTGCCGAAACTCTTGTCCCACAGGATCCGGCATTTCCTGTCCAACGAGCCGAATGGCTCCGCTCAGGGCATTTCCGGCTCGAATGGACCGCGTGATCATGTCGAGGGCGTCCGGAAACTGCGTCTGGAAGCGCTCCATACGACGGCTCCGCTTGTATACGAGGTAGACGATAGGGACGCAGCCCGAAACGAGGCCGGTGAGGATGCCCCAGAAAAATCCGCCTGTCCGAAGCCACGCTCCGGCGCCACCGACGGCAGCACACGCCACCACGATCAGCGTGAGATCGCTGACGGCGGCCTTGTAGCCCGCCTGGGCTGCCAGGGAGGCCAGGCGGTCCGGCAACCCCGTCCTGCCGAGCAACTGTTCAATGGCTCCATCGCCCTTTTCGATCTCGGGCCTGAGGACTTGCGTCGAGCCGACCGGCGCAGCCCGCGAGAGACGGGAGCGGAGGTTACGGCTCACCTGGGAGACCCACCATCCCCCGGCAACCAAGACGACGACGAACAGGAATACGAGAACTGCTATTGCCGAGGTCATCGGCGTACCGCGTGCCGCTTGGCTGGGTCGAAGACTTCGGAACCGAGATGGATGCCTGCGCGCGCCAGCCGCTCGGTGAACTTCGGCCGCACACCGGTTGCCCGATGAGAGCCGATGACTCGTCCTTCCGTGTCGATCCCCTCCTGGTCGAAGGTGAAGATGTCCTGCGTGGTGACGACGTCCTCCTCCATCCCGACTATCTCGGTCACCCGTACGACTTTCCGCGTGCCATCCGATAGTCGGGACACATGGATCACCAGATCCAGCGCCGAAGCGACGTAATCCCGCATGGCGCGCACCGGCAGCGAGAGGCCAGACATGAGCACCATGGTCTCGACGCGAGAGAGCGCGTCTCGCGTCGAGTTGGCG
>QHSQ01000503.1:1259-4165 GCA_003221615.1 Candidatus Rokuibacteriota bacterium
ATCGCGTTGGAGAGGACGTTCAGCATCGTGGTCTTGCCGGCGCCAGTGCCACCCGAGACGAGGATGTTCAGGCGCGCCTGCACGGTGGCGCGGAGGATTTCAGCCAGCGCCGGCGTGAGCGTACCGAACTCGATCAGGTCGGCCATGCGTAAGGGGTCCTTGGAAAAGCGCCGGATCGAGAGAACTGGGCCGTCCAGGGCCAGGGGCGGGATGATCGCATTCACGCGGGACCCGTCCGGGAGCCGCGCATCCACCATCGGAGACGACTCGTCCACGCGGCGGCCGACTGCCGAGACGATTCGATCAATGACCTGCAAGAGATGGGCGTCGTCGCGGAATGTAACGCGCGTGCGCTCGAGCTTGCCGTGTCGCTCGACGTAAATCTCGCGCGCTCCGTTGACGAGGATGTCGGAGACCGTCGGATCCTGCATGAGCGGCTCGATCGGGCCGAGCCCGAAGGTCTCGTGCTCGATCTCGATGACGAGATCGTCGCGCTCCTTCCGACTCAGGGGGGTCTCGTCGAGCGCAAGCATGTCCTCGACGATCCGGCGAATCTGCTGCTGGACGAGCTCGCGCGGCAGCGCGTCGAGCTTGGCGAGATCGAGGCGCTCGATGAGCTGGCCGTGGATACGAGTCTTGAGCTCGTAGTACGTCGTCTGGCCTCTCTCCCTGGCATCGAGCGTTTGGCCGACGGTAGCTGTCTCCTCGCGCGGCCCGTTCCTCCGTTCGAGGATTTCGCGGCCTCGCGGCTTGCGATCGAATAGCGACATTTACCTGCCTCCTGAGGTTCCTTTGGTAGTCCACACCAGCCGACGGGCGAGCGAGGCGACTCGGCTGCTGGCGGACTCGGCCGCGGGTCGCCGGCCCCGGGCTAGTTGCTCCGCGAGCTCTCTGAGGTTCCGCGCAACCTTGGACCGCGGAGAGGCCGTGACCACTGGGGTACCCGTGTTGATGGAAGCGACTACGGTCGGGTAATCGCTTGGGGTTCGCCAGTGGATCGGCAGGCCGAGCGCCTCGCGCGCGTGCTTGGTCGTCACGTCGTTGCCAGTCCCCTCTCGCATCACGACGACCTTGACCTTCTGGACACCGAGTCCGAGATGCCGAAAAGCGGCGATGGCGGCCGCCCCAGAGCGTAACGACGAGACGTCCAAACCGGTAAGAAAGAGGATGCTATCGGACGCTTCGAGTGCCGCGATCGTCGCTGGGTCCATATCGTGCTTGAGGTCGAGCACGACATGATCGAAGTGGGCGCGGATCACGTCCAATCCGGCTTGTACCTGCTCCGCGGCCAGGCGGTTACGCTCCATTCGGGACGGGCCGGGCAGGATCGCGAGGCCGCTCGAATGCTTGGTGACGAGGCCGCGGAGAAACGACTCGTCGAGGCGCTCGAGGTTCTCCAGTGCATCGAGGATCGAGTACGAGGGCTGGAGGTTGAGGAAGGTCGTGACGTCTGACTGGCGGGTGTCGAGATCGACCAGGATTGTGCTACCCTGCGCGCGCTCGGCAAGGCAAACCGCGAGGTTCGTCGCCATGGTGGTGACACCCAGGCCGCCTTTCGTGGAGAAGACAGAGGCGATGTGTCCCGGCTGACGGGCCGCCGGTGCCCCGCGGCGGAGCCGCAAGACTTTTTCGAGCGCGGAGATGAGGTCCTCCCGCTCGACCGGACGGCGGATGAACTCGAGGGCGCCCGCACGGATGACCTCGATGACAAAGTCGGCCGACGTGCTTTGTCCCGTGGCAAAGATGGCCGCTCCGGGCAGGGCGCGCGTCAATGACCCGATAACCCAGGCGGGTTGTTCCGCTACGGAGGTCGGTCCCGCCTCGTCGACCTCGACGATGACCAGGTCGGGACGCCGAGCAGGCGCCTCGTGGGCGGCCTGCCGCGCGTTCACGAACTCGCCGACGAGGACTACGGACGGACTCGCCGCAAGGATGCGCTTGAGCGCGGCGACGGAGTCCGCGTCGGAGTCGACGATGACGGTGCGAAGGCTCGAAGTCATGGGAGTTCTACGCGCCTCACTTTGCCGGGAGGTTGCTTTGGCCAAACGGCTTCCTGACGACCTCTCCGACTCCAGGAATGCCTGGTACGAGCGTGAACTCTTTCTTCTCGTCCGGGCGGAGTTCCATGAGTTTCGTGGCATCAGGACCAGCACCCGGTAGATTCGGCTTGACCAGCTTGACGGTCACGAGAAAGAGAAGCTCCGTTTCGTTGTTCTGGAAGCGAGTGCTACGGAAGAGCATGCCGAGGATCGGAATGTCGCCCAAGACCGGGATCTTTGCGACCGCCTGCCGAACTTCGTTGTTGATCATTCCGGCGATCGCGAAGGACTCCCCGTCCTTGAGGCTCACGTTCGTGGCAGCCTCGTTCTTGCGAATGACCGGGATCCTGAAGCCGGCCGAGACGAGTCCCTGACTGAAATCGAGACTCGACACTTCTGGCCGGACCTTCAAGTGGATGGTCTCGCCGTCCACCACCACCGGCGTGAACAAGAGCCCGACGCCGAACTCCTTGAACTCGATGCTGATGGTGTCGGACCGCTGAGCGACGGGGTAGGGAAACTCGCCACCCGACAGGAACTTGGCCTCCCTGCCGCTATGGGTGAGGAGATTCGGCTTCGCCAGAGTTCTGAGAAGGTCCTTCTCTTCAAGCGCATGAACGATGCCGGCGAAATCACGCTGTCCAGAAGAGAGGACGAAGCTACCGCCCTGGAACGGAAAATCGGGGCCAGACAACGACCCCGTCTGGACTCCGGCGAAGCCGGGCTGGGTCACCGGCCCGAGCGATCCGAGCGTAGGGACGAACGTGCTGCCGGGGAACATGGCTCCCATGAAGGCGGTCCCCAAGGCCCGGACGCTGAAGCCTAGCTCCCGCAGCGCCGAGCGACTGACCTCCGCGACATGCACCT
>QHSQ01000504.1:0-2907 GCA_003221615.1 Candidatus Rokuibacteriota bacterium
CCCCACGCTGCCGTCGCTCCTGCGCGACGCCGGCTACGCCACCGCGCTCGTCGGCAAGTGGCATCTCGGCTATCCGCCGTACTTCGGGCCGTTGAAGAGCGGCTACCAGGAGTTCTTCGGCGCGCTCTCGGGCGGCATGGATTACTTCACTCACCGCGACACTGCGGGCAACCACGACCTGTACGAAAACGACTCCGAGGTGCACCGGAAGGGCTACCTCACGGACCTGATTTCCGACCGGGCGGTCGAGTTCATCCGGCGCAAGTTCAAGGACCCGTTCCTCCTGTCGGTGCATTACAACGCGCCGCACTGGCCCTGGCTCACGCGCGAGAACGAGGCGGAGTCGAAGCGCATCGAGAAGATCTATCACTTCGACGGAGGTTCGGTCGTGACCTACCTCACCATGATCCGCCAAATGGACGAGGGCATCGGGCGCATCCTCAAGGCGCTGAGGGCGGCGAAGGTGGACCGCGACACGCTGGTCGTGTTCACCAGCGACAACGGCGGCGAGCGCTTCTCCGACACCTGGCCGCTGGTCGGCAAGAAGATGGATCTGCTGGAAGGCGGCATCCGCGTGCCTTACATCGTACGCTGGCCCGCGAAGATAAAGGCGGGCGGCGCCACCGACCAGGTGGCGATCACCATGGACTGGGTGGCAACGTTCCTCGATGCCGCCGGCGTGACGCCGCACCCGGACTATCCGCTGGACGGCGTAAGCCTGCTCTCGGTGCTGAAGAACCCCTCGAAGACCTTCGCGCGCGAGCTCTACTGGAAGATGCTCTTCCGCAACCAGAAGGCGCTTCGCGCCGGCGACTGGAAATACCTGTCCGTCGAGGGCGACGACTTCCTGTTCAACCTCGCGAAGGATCAGCGCGAGCGCGCAAACTTTGCCAAGCGCGATCCGAAGCGCCTCGCCGCGATGCGCGCGCGCTACCTCGCATGGGAAGAGGCGCTGCCGAAGCATCCGGACGCGGCGTATTCCGTTCCGGCCACGAAGGCCGACCTCCTCACACCCTCCAGCTAGGGGCTGGCCAGGGCCAGCTGACCCTGAGAAACTCGCCTTGCGTCAGCAGCTGGCCGTCTACTGATAACCGACTGTACTGCAAGTTCATAATGAGAGCGCTCAGCGGAGCGTCAACTCCTCGAACGTCTCGCGTTCTTCCACGAGCTCCCAGTCGTCTCGGTAGAAATAGTGGGTGCCATCGATGCGAGGCAATACCTCGTCAGCGTGGGTGCCGTACGCGAGATAGCCGATGCCGGTCTCGGTCGCATGGAACCGCTGGAGGTCACGCTGGAGGGTGGCGGCCACGCCGGCTCCAGCGTAAGGGTTGGCCATCCACCGGCCCGGATTCGCCTTCACGAACGCCTCGACCTCCTCGAACGTGTAGGCGTTGAAGAACAGCCGCTCGTCCGGTCGGTAGGCGAGATACTCGGGCCACTTCTCGCGAGGACCATAGTAGTCTGCGGCCGTCAACGAGCGGAGATACGCGGCGAGGTCCTGGTTCGTGATGCCTAGCTCCTTCATCTTCGTCTGGTCGAACCAGAGATTGATGAAGCCACCGCCGAGGGCGATCTTGGCGCCGAACTTCTTGTCGATCATCTCGAGCAGGGTGCGGAGCGAGAGCCGGTGACCACCTGTCACCTCAGGCATGGGCATCATCCCGTGGTCGGCGGTGATCGTGACCACGTAGTTGCCTTCACCGGCCCGGGCA
The DNA here is from genome assembly GCA_003221615.1 of Candidatus Rokuibacteriota bacterium. Lineage (GTDB taxonomy): Bacteria > Methylomirabilota > Methylomirabilia > Rokubacteriales > CSP1-6 > AR31. Next base: position 1,713 of record QHSQ01000504.1, read on the forward strand.
TTGAGCTTCTGGATGAGCTTGCCGACACAGGCATCCTGCGCACGTAGCGCCTCGCGGGCCTCAAGGCTCTCGAGGCCCCAGCGGTGAGCGGCGTAGTCCGTTGGCTTCATGCTCATGTAGATGAGCGCGGTCACGTCGTCTCGATCGATGGGCTCGCGATCCATCATCATGAGCATGTTGTCGCACTCGAACTGGACGTAGGCGGGCGTGAACCGGACGTTGGAGCTGTCGTCGATTTTGTGCCCCATCCATACGCCGGTGTCGCCCGTCAGCTCCTTGACGTAGGGCATCGGGCTCCGGCCGCGGAGGTACGCCGGGAAAGTATAGAGGTCGATGTTCGTCATCAGCCGGTGCTCCTGATCGCCGCCCGGAAATTGTCCCTGCCACGGCGGTTTCTTCGGCTGGGCGTAGAGCACGACGATGTGATTCTTGTTGCCGGGGTGATGTGCCGCGCCGTGGCCGACCATGCCCATCGCCGCACGGTCCTGGAAGCTCGTTCCGATGACTACCGGCTTGTGACCGGCGCTGACGCCGTACTCGTCGGCCAACGTGGGCGCCATGATGAACTCGGGCGAGTAATCGGGGAATGACTGAGTGACCTGCTTCTTCGCTGGATCGTAAATCTCGTTCCCAACGATGCGCGTGGTGATGGGATAGCCCCCGGTCCCGATGGCGACATGAGAGACGGCCGTCGCGGTTTCGAGCTGCGTAACCTTCGCGTCCGTGTACTCGACCCCCTGCGCGGTGAGGCCCTTGATGACGGGCCAGGCATCGGGCCAGGCCTCGTAGAGCGATCGCCCGCCGCCGTCCATCACGATGGTGAGGATGACCCGGGGCCTCTTCGAGGTCGGCACGAGCGCCTCCGCCATCACGCGCCCCATGGATCCCTTGGGCGGATTTGTACCGATCAGGCGAGCGTACGTCGGAGCGACGTTCTGCAGCGTCGTCTTCTCGAGCTTGACGCCTTCCTTGACGAAGCCCGGGCCGTACAGGACGAACTTGATGTCGGTGTCGTAGTCCCACGAGGACGCGTGCGTCGTCCAGAGGTGCTTGAGCACGATCACCCGGTTCGGGTCGTCCGCCCGAACGCCGCGAAGCGCTCGAAGAGGGATGTGACTGAACTCGTCGCTGAAGAACGCGCGGTCGACGACGATCGAATTGCGCGCAGGGACCATCACCACATGGCCGCTCTGCT
>QHSQ01000504.1:2950-3702 GCA_003221615.1 Candidatus Rokuibacteriota bacterium
TCGGTCGCTGCGCATCTACACCTCCATCGACCACGTCGCCGGGAGCAGTCTCGTGTTCTGGTGGCCGGAGACTAAGTCGCCGGCCCGCAGGAACTGAAATACATAGTAGGCGGCCCAGACATAATCCCCGGTTATGGAGCTCGAGGCGCGCCTGCGGACGTTCGCGGCGTTCGCACGGCGTCGCTCGTTCTCGGCGGCCGCTCGCGAGCTGCGAATCAGTCAGCCCGCGGTCTCCAAACACATCGCGGACGTGGAACGCGAGGCCGGCGTGAAGCTCGCCGTGCGTGGCGATCGATGTCATCGGGTTCTCTGACTTCCAAAGGAACAATCGTCTTCAACGGTCCCTGAGCCTGACGTCCTCGTAGGGGCCGCTCCAGAGGTACCTGCCGATGAGGCCCAGCGCCGGCTCGGCCACCCGGGGTCCATAACCGTGCAGGCTGACGATGTCCCAGATGGGCGCGAACATCGCCCGCTCGTGCATGAGCTGCTGGATCCTCTGCAGCATCGCCTCACGTCGCTTTCGATCGCGCTCCGCCGCCTGCTCCTGGATGAGCCCCTCGATGTCGGTGTAGCTGCCGTACGTGTAGAGACCGCCGGCCGCCACGAAGGCGTCGATGCGCGTCGCCGCGTTGCCGTACGTCGCGCTGGCCACGTACACGAGCGGCCGGAGCTTCTTCTCCCGGAGCTGGGTGAAGTACGCGGCGCGCTCGAGGCTGCGAATCTTCATGCGAATCCCGACCGCCGCGAGATAG
>QHSQ01000340.1 GCA_003221615.1 Candidatus Rokuibacteriota bacterium
GAGCTCCTCGTACGAGCCCGAGCGGACGATCCGGTCGAATTGCGAGCGGTAGTTGGCCACGAGGCTCACGTTCTCGATGAGGACGTCGTAGATCAGCCAGCGATCGCCTCGAAGGTTCATCCGCGACTCGACGGCCACCTCGGTACCGTTTCTCGTCGTGATGCGAGCCCGGACGGACGCCAGCTTGCCGTCGATCGACTCGCTGACATACCGGATCCGCTCCCCGCCGTACTCGTCCATGCGCGCGATGTAGGTCCGCTCCAGCAGGTCGGCGAAGAGCTGGGTGAACTCCTCGCGCTCGGCCTGCGTGCGGGCCTGCCAGTGACGGGCGAGGACCCGCTGGGCCGTCTCGGCGACGTCGAAGGCCTCGTGCGCGATCTTGCGCACCGCGGCCCGCCGATCCTGCCGCGCCATCGACGGGTCGTCGAGGACCTTGATGACCTGGTCGGTGTACTCGCGAAGCTGATCGGTAGGGCCGGCCCAGGCGGGCGCGCCGGCCAGCAGAAGGAGCGCGGCGGCGATCGTCAGTGTTCTACCCATGCTCGGAGTATACGTTGCGGGGCCCGGTAACACCGAAAAACGACCGGATCGGTGCCGGCAGCACCTTGAGGCTCATGGGGTGAGCGCCGGAGCAGGCACGCGAACCCGGAGCTCCCGACCGACGAGCCACGCTCCGGAGAACGTGAGGATCGCCGCGATGAGATAGACCGCGTGGATGCCAAAGGCGTGGATGACAAGCCCCCCCACGAGTGGCCCCGCGATGCCACGGACGCCCGCGAGCGTCGCGCCGATGGCGACGTACTGGGCCGTGCGCTGAGGCCCGGCGACGTCGATCACCGCCATCATCCAGACGAGCTCCAGGCCGACGGCCAGCAGCGAGTCGGTGACTGCGCTCGCGACCAGCACCCAGGGGCTCCAGGCGATGTAGTAGATCAGCGGGGTCGTCGCGCCGATGAGGTACATCACGCGGAGCGCCTCGAGGCTCGACTTGCGGTCGACGAGCCATCCCCAATAGGCGCTTCCAGCGAGCGTCGCGACCGCTGCCACGGATGCGAACACGCCGACCTGCGAGGCGCTCACCTGGAGGACGTCGACCGCCAAGCCGGTACCCGATCCGATCGAAAAGCTGGCCGGCGGCGAGCGCCAGCCCAATGCCCAGCACCGCGCCGGCCATCCGGACCAGGCCGAGGGCGCGGCCGCGCTGTTCCCGTGGGTAGACCCGCTCGATGACCGCGGCGTGGGCGGGCGCGACGGCGGCGCCGAAGAAGTCCCGCGCGATCACGAGACCGACGAACGACCAGGCCGAGCTGACGAATGGGACCAGCAGGAACACGCCTCGGGCGAGGAAAGCGGGCCAGACGAGATATGGTAGAGGGGGTCGCCCGTGGCACGCCTTTGCCCACAAGAGCGACAGAAGCAGGCACCCGCCCCCAGCGGAGGACATCACGGCGAGCTGAAGCGGCGTGGCGCCGAGCTCGCGCCGGAGAATCAAGCCGAGGAATGGGCCGGTCAGGCCCGCGAAGACCGTGAACAGGAGCGTCGCCGAGATATCGATCCTGAGGGCGCGACGAATCTCAGGACTGAACCGCGATCCGATCATCTCCGACTTTCGGGTTTGACTGGGGCGGCGGGGCCCGACTCGTGGTCCTCGCGTTCATCCCCAGCAACGATTATGTCGCATCTCGTCGCGCCGGCCTCGCTTCCCGATGATGTCGGCTAACCCTGCGTCGCACCGACGATCCGGGTCGGCTACAATCGACCGCATGAGTCCAATTTCGGCCGTGGACCCGCACCCCAGAGCGCGCGTCCGAGTCCTCGATACGGAGATGGCATACGTCGACACCGGCGCGGGAGACCCGATCGTCTTCCTGCACGGCAACCCGACGTCGTCCTATCTCTGGCGCAACATCATTCCGCACGTCGTGGGAGAGCGCCGTTGCCTGGCCCCCGACCTCGTCGGCATGGGCGATTCCGGCAAGTCGTCGAGCGGTACTTATCGGTTCGTCGAACATGCACGCTATCTCGACGCCTGGTTCGAGGCGCTTGGGCTCACGCGCAACGTCGTGCTCGTCGTCCACGACTGGGGCTCGGCGCTCGGCTTCCACTGGGCGCGACGTCATCCCGACCGCGTCACGGGCGTCGCGTACATGGAGGCGATCGTCCGGCCCGTGACCTGGCAGGAATGGCCCGAGACGGCGCGCAAGATCTTCCAGGCAATGCGCTCGCCAGGCGGAGAGGAGATGGTGCTGCAGAAGAACGTCTTCGTCGAGCGGATCCTGCCGGCGAGCGTCATCCGCGGCCTCAACACCGAGGAGATGGAGCGCTACCGGGCGCCGTACCGCGAGGCCGGCGAGTCACGCCGACCGACGCTCACCTGGCCACGCGAGATCCCCGTGGACGGCGAGCCCGCCGACGTCGCTCAGATCGTCCGCGAGTACGGAGAGTGGCTGGCGAAGAGCCGGGTAGCGAAGCTCTTCGTCAACGCAGATCCTGGATCGATCCTCGTGGGTCCCCAGCGGGACTTTTGCCGCAGCTGGCCAAACCAGCAAGAGGTCACGGTCAGGGGCAGCCACTTCATACAGGAGGATTCCCCGGACGAGATCGGCCGGGCACTCGCCGCGTTCGTTCTACGGCGCTGAGCGGGCTGGGCGCGCCCGGATCACTCCGGACGCGCCCGACATGCAGGTGCGGAGCTAGTCTTCCTTGGTGACCAGCAGCTTCACGGTCACCTTGCGCTTCTCTGCGTTCGGCGTCCCCTTCTCAGCGATGGGGCCGAGCCCGATCAGGTTGATCCGCGGAAGCTCGATGCCCTTCTCGACAAGGAAACGGCGAACCGATTCGACGCGACGCTGGCTCAGCCCGACGTTGTACGGGTACGACCCGACCGGGTCCGCGTATCCCTGGAGATCCACCGTCAGGTTCGGATTCTCCTTCATCTCCTTGATGATGGAGGCCAGCGTGGTCTGCGCGTTGTCATTCAGGTCCCATTTGTCGAACCCGAACAGGACCTGGTAGGTTTCTACCTGGTTGCGCACGTTGCGGTTCGACCACAGCCGCGTCAGCCGGCTGCTCGTCTCGTCGGCCTTGCTGTAGGCGCTCTCCGCCCGATCCTTCGCGCCTTTGGCCGTCTCCGTCGTCTGGGTGAGCGTACCTTCCGCGCCCTTCAGCCGGGTGTCGACGCCCTCCACCCGCTGATCGATGCGCTGGGTCTCGTCGCCGATCTTCCTGTCGACCCCGGTGAACCGCTGGTCGATCTCGACTTCCTTCTTGCCGACGAACTCGGTCACCCACTTCTTGGTGGCGCAACCGCTGACGAGCATCAATGCCGCAGGTAGCACTACCCCAACCATCACAGCCTGTCGCATAGCCGCCTCCTCATGAATGCCCAGACCGATAGTGGTCGGGCTTGCGGCGACACCGATGCAACCGGGTCGCCAGGTTTGGGACACGAGTGTTTCTGCGGGAAAGACACGAACCCGTCCGTCCACGGTGTCCAGCTTCACGACACATCGGAGTCAGCGGGCTGACGGCCACCTCGGTTCTGACGTCAGTTCAAACGACCGCGCAGCGAGTGGAGCGCGCGCTGCAGTTCCGCGTCGCGCGGAGCCAGGCGTACGGCGCCTTCGAACTCACGCAACGCGTCCCACCACCTGCCCTGTTTTACATGGATCCTCGCAAGGTTCATGTAGGGGAACTGACGCGGCTCGTAGCGCTTGGCCAGCTTCGCTCGCTCGAGCCAGGGGACAGCCTCCTCGAGCCTGCCCTGCTGCATCAGGTAACACCCTATGTCGTTGTAGGGGTTTCCGAAGTCGGGGTCCACCTCGATGGCCTTCAGGCACTCTGCTCGCGCCTCGTCGAGGCGGCCCTGGAAGCTATAGGTCCACCCGAGGAACGTGTGGGCCTCGGCCGTGGGGCACTCCTCGATCGAGCGATGATAGAGCTCGATCGCAGGGTCGAGCTCGCCCTGCATCTGGTGGCGATAGGCCTCCCGCCAGAGCTCTGTCGCCCGCTTGAAGCGGTCGGGCTCGCTCACCGAGCTACCATGTTGGCCAGGCCTCGCGACGCAAACCCATGTCCCAGAACATCCACTCGTAGCGGCTCGTCGCGACGAAGTGAGCCTGCATCGCCTCCCGTTCCGGCGGCCGCAAACCGTCCGCAACTTGGTCCGCGGCCGCCAGCACGGCCCTCACGACCGAGCCGAACTCTTCCGATGCGTAGGTGCCGATCCATCGCTTGTAGAGGAGGTCGGCGGACCCGGCGCGCTCGAGCTCCTTGCCCACCTCCCAGTAGATCCAGTAGCACGGCAGTAACGCCGCCAGCGCCTCGTGGAAGGGAGAGCCGTAGGCAACTGCCAGGAGATAGCTCGTGTAGGCGAGGTTCGTCGGCGCCAGCGGCGTGGAGGCCACCGCCCCGGGCGTGAGACCGAACTCCTGGAAAAAGCTCTCATGCAGCGAGCGCTCGACCTTGAGCGCGCCGGCGGCGTGCTCGTTGAACATGATGATCCAGTCGTCCTTCGGCGCCCGAGCGCCCGCCAACGACAGGGCGCGGGCGAACTCGCGCAGGTAGAGCGCGTCCTGGACCGCGTAGAACTTGAAGCTCTCGCGCGGAAGGGAGCCGTCGCTGAGGCCGCGAAGGAACGGGTGCCGAAGGATCGCCGCATAGATCGGCTCGATCGACCGCCAGAGCTCCTTGGTGAAGGCCATCAGCGGCCCTTGAAGGTCGGCTCGCGCTTCTCGACGAAGGCCTTGGCCGCCTCCTTGTGGTCCTCGGTCATCCCGGTCCGCGTGTGGTGCCAGGCCTCGAGGTCGAGGCAATCCTTGAGCGTTCCACTCTCGGCCGCGTTGAAGTTGCGCTTCATATATCGGTAGGCGACGCGTGGCCCGCGAGCCAGGCGACCGGCCAGAGCCATCGTCTCCTCCTCGAGCCGAGTGTCGGGAACGACACGGTTGACGATCCCGAGAGTCAGGGCTTGTTGGGCGTCCACGATGTCGGCCGTGTAGTAGAGCTCGCGCGCCTTCGCGGTTCCGACGAGCTGGGTGAGGTACCAGCTGCCGCCGAAGTCGCCGGAGTAGCCGACGCGGGCGAAGGCCGTCGCGAACCGGGCGGTGTCGCTCGCGACCCGCAGGTCGCAGGCGAGCGCGAGCGAGAGCCCCGCGCCGGCCGCCGCGCCCCGCACCATCGCGATCGTCACCTTCGGCATCTCGTGGAGCCAGCGCGAGACCTCCATGCTCGAGCGGAGCGCCTGCGCCTTCTCCTCGAAGGTTCCGCTGAACTCGCGGCCCTCGGCCATCGCCTTCACGTCGCCGCCGGCGCAGAAGCCCCGGCCCGCCCCGGTGAGGACGACCACGCCCACCTCAGGGTCGCCGGCGAGCCGCGGGAGCGCCTCGAGCATCGCGCTCAGCATCGGCCCGGACATGGCGTTGAGCCGGTCGGGACGATTCAACGTGAGCACGGCGACTCCATCCTTGACGACTTCCAGCAGATCCTGGCCCATTGGCGCGATCCCCCCGAGGTGACGGTGTCGCCGCCGATGGTACCATCGCGGCGAAGGGGAGGCGCGCCATGGAAGCCGTCGAACGCGAAGGCGTGAGGGACGCGAGTCATCTCTACGAGGTCGAGCGCCGGGCCCGGCATGCCGAGCGCCCGGGCTTTCGAATCTCGGAGCTCCAGATCGGCCCGCGCCAGCAGGTGCCCTGGCACTATCACAGCAAGATCCAAGACACGTTCTACGTCTTGCAAGGCCACGTGCGCCTGTTCCTGCGCGATCCGAAGGAGGAAGTGCGCCTCGGGCCCGGCGAGACGTACACGGTGCGCGAGCGCCGGCCGCATCTCGTCACCAACGGCGGCGAGGGTTCGGCCGTCTTCCTGGTTCTGCAAGGCATCGGCGAGTACGACTACGTTCCGCTGACGTAGGTCCTGCGCTCGGATGGCGAAGCCGAACAGCCCGGTCGAGGTCGTGATCGCCGACGCCGCGACGGCCGAGGTCGTCGAGGCGTTCGGGCGGCTCCTGCCCCAGCTGTCCTCGTCCGCCGCGCGGCTGACGCGCGAGTCGCTGGCCGAGATCATCGGGGCGCCGCACAACACAGTGCTCCTGGCCCGCGATCCGAGCACCGGCAACCGCATCATCGGCACCCTGACCCTCGTGATCTTCCGCATCCCGTCGGCGAGGCGCGCCTGGATCGAGGACGTCGTCGTCGACGAGGTGGCCCGCGGCCGCGGCGTGGGCGAGGCGTTGACCCTGGCGGCGGTGGAATTGGCCAAGCAGCGGGGGGCCAAGACGGTCGATCTCACGTCGCGTCGATCGCGTCAGGCCGCCCACCGGCTCTACGAAAAGGCCGGCTTTCACCTGCGCGACACGAGCGTCTACCGCTTCGGTCCCAAGCCCGACGCCTGATCCTCGGATTCAGAACGCCGCGTCGATCGGCTGGAGCGCCTGGGCCGACAGCGTGAAGTCGAGGGGCTACAATAGCACCGATGATTCCGCGGCTCGCCGTGGCGGCGCTCCTGGGACTGGTGCTGTCCACGCTCGGCGCGTTGGCCAACGCGAGCCCTCCCGATCCCGGGTGGATCGGCGGCTTCTACGACTCGGCCGATGGCGACGACGTGATCCTGGCGGTCACCGGCATGGACCAGGCGCCGGGGCTGGAGCCGCCGCTCGATGTCGAACCCCACGCGCTCCCTCTCGGCACGGTCGTGCTCCGGGCGCGGCAGCCCGAGCGCGCGTTCGCGCTCGCCGCGCCCGCGGTCCGCGCTCCCCCGCCCGCCTGAGCAAGCCCGAGGTGACGACGGCAAGGCTCGGATTGGCGACCATCACCCGCGGCGTCGTCCGCGGAAGAAGGAGCACGAACCATGATCGGCACGCAGGATCTGCTCGTCGCGCTGGCGCTCGGCGTCTTTTTCTTCGGGGCCAAGAAGCTCCCCGAACTGTCGCGCTCGCTCGGCCGGGCGCTCAGCGAGTTCAAGATGGGGCTCGAGGACACGCCGGATCAGAAGCCGGCGACGCCGCCCGCCGAGAAGCCTGAGGCGAAATGAGAGGCTGGATCATCCTGATCGGGACGCTCCTCGTCGGCGCCGCCCTCGGCATCGCCGCGACCATCTACGTGCCGCCGCGGCTCGATCCGTATCTGCCCAAGGATCTCCGCCTGCGCTCGCGGGTCGTCGAAGGACAAGTCTTGCAGAAGCAGCGCGAGGGCAACCGCGTGCTCGTGAAGATCCAGACCGATCAGAGTGTGATCCTCGCGGCGTTCACGAAGCGAGTCGCCGAGATCGACCTGCTGGTGGAGCCCGGCGCCACGATCGCGATCTCGCTGCCGAGCGATCAGCCCGTCGTCGACGATCCGGCCATCGAGAGTGTCAAGCGCGCGAAATAGCGCTCACGCGGCGGGCGTCGCCACCATGGCCCGCGGGTCGCGGACCCGCGCGATCAAGAGCGCGAGCGCGACGCTGACGGCGACCGCCGCCACCGCGAACACCGCGATGAACCCGAGCGCGTCCGCCAGAAGCCCCGCCGCCAGCGGTGCCACGAAGGCGAACGGTGCCTGCAGGGTGGTGCCGAGGCCGACGTAGGTCGGCTGCGCCGACGTCTCGGGCGCGAACTCGAGCATCACGTTCAGGTTCGACACGTTCATCGCGGCGATCTGGATTCCCATCATCACGAAGACCACGCCGAAGGCGCCGAGCGTCGGTGCGGCGATCGCGACCACGTTGCCGGCCAGGCTCGCACCGAAACCGAGGATCATCACCAGTCGGTGGCCCCGGCGATCGGCGAGCCAGCCCAGCGCGGCGTTGCCCACCATCTGGCCCACGAACAAGAACGTGGTGAAGACACCCACGTGGGCGGCGGGGGCATCCCACGCTCGAAGGGCGTAGACCGTGTAGAAGCCGTTGCCGATCGTGCCGACCACCCCGAACGCCCGCGCCGCGAGAAACCACGCGAGGTTCGGATCCCGGCCGAGGAGCACACGGATCCGGGCGAGATACTCGCGCAACGGCACTGCCGGCGCCGAGGAGGTCGAGGCCGGCTCGCGAACGACGACCAGCGCGGCGAACGAAAGCCCCAGGCAGACGGAGGTGCACACGAAGCACAGACCGTAGCTGGCCGGCGCCGAGATCATCGCCAGGATGCTCGCCGTCACGACGCTGGCGACCAGGCCGCCCGCGCTGGCCGCGAGGTTCGCGAATCCAAAGAAGCGTCCGCGCAACGTGACCGGGACGACCCGTCCGATCAGGTCCATCCACGCCGGCATGAGCGCCCCGCCGACCCCGGTGACGATCAGCAGCATCAGGAGCATCACGCCGAGCGTCAGCGCCGGAGCGCGATCGGCGAGGAAGAACGCGGCCAGCGCCAGCACGATGAACGGCACGCGCTCCCAGATCGTGTAGCGCACGAGGAACGGCAGCTTCCGCTCGAGCGTCTCGGTGTGGCCGGCGGCGAACAAGGACGGCATGAACCAGCCAAGCGTCATGACCGCCGGGATGGCGCCGATGACGACGTTGGGCGCGCCGAGATAGGCCGCGAAGGCCGGCAGGATCGTGGACTGCGAGGCGAACGCGAGCCCCACGACGAAGAGCGCGTAGTCGGCGCCGAGCGCCACCACGTTGTGGCGGAGATTCACGCTCACGCGATCAGCCGAGGCGGATGTCGAGCCAGCCGTGCGGCGTGACGGTGACGCGCTCGGCCTCGCGCACGAGCACCGTCGTCGTCGCCGACTCGAAGACGGCCGGGCCCTTGATCTCCTGCCCGGCGGCGAGCGCCTCCATCCGGTGCAACGGCACCTCGACCCAGTCGCCGAGCCATACGCGACGCCGCGCCGAGGACGCGGCCGCACCCCGCCCGAGGGCGTTCGCACCGGCCGGAAGCACCGGCAGCGCACCGACCACCGCCACCCGCGCGTTGACGACGACGACTTCCTGGCCCGGCGCGCTGTAGGCATAGAGGGCTTCGTGGCGCCGGTGGAAGCGCTCGGCCACCTGCTCCATGAGATCGGCGGCCTGGAGATCGACGCCGTCGAGGTCCACCTGGATCTCGAAGATCTGCTCGCCATAGCGCATGTCGAGCGCGCGCCGCACCGTGACCGGCCCCTCGAAGCGCGCGAGGCGCTTTCGGCCTTCGCGCTCGAGCGTTGCGAAGAGCTTGCGCAGGCCCGCGGCGGTCATCCGCCCGACCTCGCTCACGTGCGAGCGCACGAGCTCGTAGCGGAGATCGGTCGCCAGCATCCCCCACGCCGAGAGCACGGCGGCGACCGACGGCACGACCACGCGCCGGATCTCGAGGAGCCGCGCGACCTCGGTGACGTGCAGGCCGGCCGCGCCGCCGAAGGCGACCAGCGCGAACCGGCGCGGGTCGACGCCGCGGCGGACGGAGACGATCTTGATGCCCTCGGCCATGTTGGTGTTGACGACCCGCGCGATGCCCTCGGCCGCCCGCAGGGACGTCGTGCCGAGCTCTCGCGCGATCGCGTCGACGGCCCTGCGCGCGGCGCGCGCGTCGAGCTCGATGCGGCCGCCGAGGAAGTTTGCGGGATCGAGGAATCCGAGCACCAGGTTGGCGTCGGTCACGGTCGCGCGCGTGCCACCCTTGCCGTAGCCGGCGGGGCCCGGCTCGGCGCCGGCGCTCTCGGGGCCGACGTGGAGAATCCCACCCGCATCGACCCACGCGACCGAGCCGCCGCCGGCGCCGAGCGTGTGGATGTCGATCGCCGGCAGCGCGACCTTCGCGACGCCGATGGTCTTCTCACCGGTCAGCTGCGGCTCGCCGCCCTGGAGGAGGGCGATGTCCGTGGACGTCCCGCCCATGTCGAAGGTGATGAGATTCGGCTCGTCGATGAGTCGGGCGCAGTAGCGGCCCGCGGCGACGCCGCCGGCCGGGCCGGACAACACCGCGCCGGCGGCCAGGCGCGTCGACTCGCGCACCGGCGCCACGCCGCCGTGCGACTGAATGATCAGGACGTCGCCGCGGTAGCCGTGGCTCTCGAGACGCGCGGCGAGATTTTTCAGGTAGCGCGCCAGCGCCGGCCCGACGTACGCGTTCACGACGGTCGTCCAGACCCGCTCGTACTCCTTGATCTGAGGCAGGACCTCGCAGGA
>QHSQ01000341.1 GCA_003221615.1 Candidatus Rokuibacteriota bacterium
GCTCCTGGAAGCCGAGCCGTCGCCCGCGGAAGCGGTTTCCACGCTGTCCGAGGAACGCCTCAAGGCCGTACGAGCGGCCGTGAAGAAAGCGGGAGTCGATCAATCGCGACTTCTCGAAGCCAAACCCGCCGGCGACGCGGAGGGGGACGAGCCGCAGGTCAAGCTCGATCTAGCGGAACCCGAGAACCCCGAGCGTCCGGGGCGAGGTCCGGCCGAGTTCCTGCGAAAGCTGACGAGTGACGCGGACACGACGAAGTCGTCCGCTCGCTGACCACGAGGACCGCATGAGATATCGCGCACTCGCCGCCATGGTCTTCGGCATCACGGTGCTCTCCGGGTGCGCGACGGTCGATCCGTGGGCGGACACCCGGATCGAATCCGAGGCCAAGGCGCGCCTGGTCGCCGAACACGACGCGAACCTGACTCGCCTCGGCGTGGTAAGCAGGGAGGCGACCGTCTATCTCAGCGGCACGGTCGAATCCGCCGAGCAGAAGGAAAAAGCCGAGACCGTCGTCAAGGGCGTTCGCGGCGTCAAACGCGTCGTCAGCACCGTCGAGGTACGCACGCGACCGGAGTAGGTGGGAGCCCTCCTTACCCCCTGCTCCAGTCGACCTCGAGCACCGCGCCGCCCTTGAAGCGCCGCCACGCCTCGAAGCGCTCGAGGTCCTCCATGATCTTGCCGCCGTAGAACAGACGGCCGTTGGGGAGCAGATGGCCGTAGAGGCCCGGTCGATAGGGCAGGCGCCAGGTGTGCGCGACCTTACCGTCCATGTCCACGAGGTAGACGGTGCCGTCGCCGTACATCGGCGCGAACAGCGTGTAGCCCGACTGGGCGCGCGCGGCCTCGTGGGCGATGAGCCCGGTCCGCGTACGCCTGATCTTCTGTTGATCCACCGTGCTGACGCGCGCCATGTCCGTGGAGCGCCCATTCTAGGTCACGAAGCCCGACGCCCGGCGAATTTCGAGACCTCCTTCAGGGGTGCCGCCGGAACGCGGGGCTCCGCCAGAAGGTGGCATCGCCAGGTTGCGCGAAGGTGGCCCGATGGAGACGTTTCGATGTCGAAGGGCTCGCCGGCTGGCGCGCTATCCGACGGCGCGCACGAAACGGTCGACCTCGGCCTCGTCGTTGTAGTAGTGGACGCTGGCGCGAACCAGCGCGTCGAATCCTCGAGCGGGCAGGTCGAGGCGCGAGGAGCGCGCCTGGGTGTGCGTGACGTTGATGTTCATCGCGCGAAGGCGCCGACGCGTCGCATCGGGCTCTTCGCCCGCCTTCAGGAACGTGACGATGCCGCATTGCTCGACGCCCAGATCGTGGACGGTCACGCCCGGTCGCTTCGCCAGCTCGCGCCGGAGCAGAGCCGCCAGCGTCTTCACCCGCGCCTCGATGGGCGCCAGGCCCAGGGCCAGCGCATAGCGGACGGCGACGCCGAGGCCGATCTGGCCGGCGATGTGCCGCTCCCAGTTCTCGAAGCGCCGGGCGTCGTCGCGGATCGTGAAGGTGTCGGCGTCGATCCACGACGCGGCCTCGAGGTCGATGAAGGGCGGCTCGAGCTCGCCGATCGTGTCGCGGCGCACGTAGAGAAAGCCGGTGCCGCGCGGGCCGCGCAGGTATTTGCGCCCGGTGGCCGAGAGCATGTGGCAGCCGATGCGATTGACGTCGACCGCGAGCTGGCCGACCGACTGGCAGGCGTCGAGCAAGTAAAGAATGCCGTGCCGCGCGGCGACCGCGCCGACCTCCGCCGCCGGATTGACGAGTCCGCCCTGAGTCGGCACGTGCGTGATCGCGATGAGCCGGGTCCGCGGGCCGATCGCGCGCTCGAGCGCGGCGACGTCGACCTGCCCGGCCGCGTCGTTCTCGATGACGTCGATCTCGACGCCCACTCGCCGCTTCATCTGCAAGAACGCGAGATAGTTCGACACGTACTCGGCGCGCGCGGTGACGATCCGGTCTCCGGCGCGGAAGGGGATCGAATAGAAGGCCATGTCCCAGGCTCGCGTGGCGTTCTCGACGAATGCAATCTCGTCGGCGCTGGCCCCGATGAGCGTGGCGACGGCGTCGTAGAAGTCGGCGATGCGGTCCGCCGCCTCGGCCGCGGCCTCGTAACCCCCGATGGTGGCCTCACGCTCGAGGTGGCCGGTGACCGCCTGCAGGACCGGGCGCGGCGGCAACGACGAGCCCGCATTGTTGAAGTGCAGAACCTGACCGACACCGGGCGTGTCGGCTCTCAGACGAGCAACGTCCAGCATCAAACCTAAGCCGACCTTTCGTTGTGTCGAGCAGCGCGCGGCTACTCGCCCAGCGTTTTCAGGCGCTCGGCAGCGTCACGTTGAGCGCGTTCGTGAGCGTCTTGCACTCGGCGAATTTGCTCATCACCCATTCTTGCTGAGGCGTGAGCCGGGTACTGCTACAAGCACCCATGACGATCAATAGCAGGATGACGCGTGTTGCCGCTCGCCGGCTTGACGAGAGGGTCAATCTTGCCGCGGTTCGCATGCTGGGCTTTGGGGGAAGACTAGTGCCGGGCGAGGTTCGTCGTCAACGTCAACGGAGGGTAACCGTCACTTATGAGCAGCTGCGCGACCCTCGAGGGGTCTGGGCGTACAAAGGCGTCGGCAGTCAGACCGGGAGGCGCGCGTGGAGCATCTGCTTGATCATCGCGTCGAGCGCCGTCACGTCGACCGGCTTCTTCAGGACGGCGACTCCGGGCTGGGAAGCCCGAGGATCTCCGATGATCGGCGAGCCCGTGACGATGATCACGGGGATGTGGGCGTCTCGCTGACGCAACGCCGCGAGAACGTCCCAGCCGCTCATGCCAGGCATGACCAGGTCAGTGAGGACGACGCCGTACCGATGACAGTCGAAGAGGGCGATCGCCTCCGCTCCGCTGGCGGCGGCATCGGCGCGGTAACCCAGCGATTGGACCAGGTCGACGAGCATGTCTCGGACGATCGTGTTGTCGTCCACCAGGAGGATCCGTAGATCCTGGTTCAGCGCCGTCATGCTCTGGTGATAGTGCTTACTCGATGCCACGGGCCGGAAATCGTCACAAATATGCGCCGCTATAGCGATCGTTGACCACCATGGATGGTCCGACAAAGGGTCCTGGTCCGATTTCGGCCGCTTCCCGGAATCATGACTGACCGATGGTAAGATTCTTGACGATGCGAGTGCTCGCGGGCCTCATTGCGGCGCAAGTGCTGGGATTGGCAGCCGTGGCTACGGCCGGAGACCGCACAGCCGACGAGGCGCGCCCACGCGTCGAGCATCATCTACTAGAGGTCGAGCAGATCGCCCGCCACTTCGAGGGCGTGATCGCCGAGGAGTGCCCCCGGTTCGATACGGTTGCCCAGCGGCGGGCCTATATCGATGGCGAGGTCGACCGCGTGGTGCTCCTGGTCGCACACCTGGAAGAGGCCTGGTCGGAGGCCAAGCGGACGTCCGACAAGGAGGTCCGTCGCGCCGCGAAGGCGCCCAGGGCCCAGGTAGGCCAGGCGCAGAGCCTGGTCACGAAGCTCCAGTCCTGCGTGAGCGGCGACGGGGTGAGCCTGGAGCCGCGAGCGGTCTGGCAGCGAGTCGAACGGGAAGTGCCTCGCCGGCGGGCCGAGATTGCCCTCCCTTGATACACAGAAGGGCGAACTCGACGAGGGGCTCTTCGTCCCCGCCTGATACCGCCGCATAGAGCCGGTCGGCCCGCTTCTCTTCCCACCAGACCAGCGACACGCCGTGTAGCGACGCAAAGTAGAGCTCGGCGCCGTCCACCTGACGCTCGGTCCACCCGCGGCGGGCGAACGGAACGCGCCGCGTGACGAACAGCGAGATGGACTGGCCGCTCCGATCGTAGAGCGCGTATGCCGCCGGCGAGTCCGCGACGGACGAGACGCGCCCGCCGACCAGCCGCTCCGGCCGCCGCGCGCCCGATGGCAGCCGCACCGGGAACCCCAGACGCCCCTGGAACCAGGTGCCCATCTTCGCGGGTTCGGACGTCACGAGCTCCAGCGCGCCGCCGCGCCCTTCGCCGTAGAGCAGGTGCTTGCTTGTCAGCTCGGCTGCGAGCGGCGTCAGCGGATGGGGCGTGATCCGCTCCGCCCCGAGCCAGCCCAGCACCGCGAGGCCGACGAATCCCGAGACGATGCCGAACCTCATGGCCAGCCGACGGGTCGGCCGCCTTCGCGCGGGTTCGGTCGTGCGGAGGTTGCCGAGAATGTGGCGGCGGAGCGTTGTCGGTACCGCTTCGGCGCGCGCGGCCTGGACGATCAGCCCGTGCAAGGCCGCCTCGGACTCGAGAACGCGACGGCAGTTGTCGCACACCGCGAAGTGCTCGTGCGCCTCCAGGGTGGCGGTGACGGAGAGCTCGCCGTCGAGGTACGCGTCGATCACACTCGGGACGTCTTCACAGGTCATGGGGTGCTCCGTGTGCGCCACGCCGGCTCGCGAAGCTCGCTTCGCAGCAGTCGCCGGGCCCGGAAGAGCCGCGACATCACCGTGCCCAGCGGAATCGCCAGGATCTCGGAGATCTCCTTGTACGAGAAGCCGCCGACGTGAGCGAGCACGAGGGGCTCACGGTACGGCAACGGAAGCCGCCGGAGCGCTTCGCGCACTTCGCCGAACGGCGTCTCCTGAATAGGCCGCAACGCCTCGTAGGTGTCGTGCAACACCTCCCTGGCCTCGAGCAGCGACGAATCGATGATGTCGACGCCGGTCGTTCTCGGCTGGCGCTCGATGCGGCGCAGAAAGATCGATCGCAGGATCGTGAACGCCCACACGCGCGCGGCGCCGGGGCTGCGGAGCTGGTCCAGGCGCTCGAACGCCCGTAGACACGTGTCCTGGGTCAGATCCTCGGCCTCGGCAGCGTTGCCCGTCAGGCGCAGCGCCGCCCGATAGAGATCGTCGAGGTGCACGAGCACGTCCGTCTCGAATCTGCGAATCCGGTCACGGGTGGTCTGCTCCTGCGGGCTCATGTCACATACAGAGATACGTGAGCGAGGTGTTTTGTTCCCGGTGCCGAACTGCCCGGATGGCCCAGTGGACAGGGGGGGACCCCTGGGGTATCGTGCGCGCCATGGCCAAATCACCGTTTTCGCTCGAGGGGAAGACCGCGATCGTCACCGGAGGCGGCACCGGCATAGGCAAATCCATCGCCATCGAGTTCGCGCGAGCTGGCGCCGACGTCGCTCTGTGCTCGCGCAAGCTCGAGCACCTCGAGCCGGTCGTCAAGGCCGTTCGCGATATTGGGAAACGATCGTTCGCCGTGGCCATGGACGTGCGGCAGGAAGACCAGGTCAAGGCCGTGGTCGACCGCGCCGTCCAGGAGTGGGGCCATCTCGACATCATGGTGAACAACGCCGGCGCCTCCTTCCGCGCCAAGCCCGAGGACATCTCGGTCAACGGCTGGAACACCGTGGTCGGGATCAACTTGACCGGAGCCTTTCTCGGTTGCAAGTGGGCCGGTCGCCAGATGATGCAGCAACCGATCGGCGGCGTGATCGTCAACATCTCGTCCATCGCCGGTGTCTACGGCTCGACGATGATGCCACACTACGGGGCGGCGAAATCCGCGGTCATCACGCTCACACGCGAGCTCGGCACCGCGTGGGGTCGCAAGGGTGTGCGAGTGAACTGCATCGCGCCCGGCCCGGTGGAGACCGAGGGCTACCTGGACGTGCTCAAGCAGGCCGGGCCAGACGGCAAGAAGACGTACGACGCGATCGCCGCGCGCGTGGGCATGGGGCGCTGGGGCAAGGTCGAGGAGATCGCCTACCCGTGCATCTTCCTCGCGTCGGACGCGTCATCGTGGATGACCGGCGAGACGATCGTGATCGACGGTGGTCCCTCGCCGAGGGAGATGGAAGGCTAGACGCTGCGCGGGCGCTCCTGTAAGATCAGGCCCTTGCGGTGTCGCGCGGTGACCGTAGCTCAATTGGTTAGAGCACTGGACTGTGGCTCCAGGGGTTGTGGGTTCGATTCCCATCGGTCACCCCAAAAGAGAATATGCGTGGTACGCCGCGCGCCCGTAGCTCAGCTGGATAGAGCGTTGGCCTCCGAAGCCAAAGGCCGCAGGTTCGACTCCTGCCGGGCGCACCACTTGGAGCCGAGTTTCGCGATCGCGAGTCGTTGGGGGTGGGACGGGCCGTTAGCTCAGTTGGCAGAGCAGCTGACTCTTAATCAGCGGGTCCGGGGTTCGAGTCCCCGACGGCCCACCATCAAAATCGGGCGCTCCGGAGACATCCGGGGCGCCCGATTCGCTTGTGGTGCCAAAGTGGTGCCATGAACGCTCGTTCGGTGCTTCCTCCGCGTCGAGTACAGCACCCGAGTCGTCGTGCGGTGTAGGCAGGTTCAGCGGAGCCGCCGACACCCGGACGCTTTCCATCCGCTCGACGTAGTGTCGGTCCCCTTTGGGAACCAGTGACCGTAGAACAGAGGCGTCGTCGTCATCTTCGCGTGGCCGGGTTGCTTCGCCACGTACGCAATGTCGGCGCCCTGCGCGATCAGATGACTGGCGTACGTGTGCGGAAGGTCGTAGAGGCGAAAGTGCGGGAGCCCTGCCGCCAGCAGGACCTTGTGAAAGGTCTTGGCCACACGATGTGACCTCGGCGGCTTCCCGACCCGCGTGGCGAACACCCACGGGCTGATGTCGTCGCGCCCAGCGACTAGCGCGTCTGCTTCCAGTCGCCCGAAAGTCACATAGCGCCGCCACCAGCCGGGGACTGAGGTCGACCTCGCGGTCCTCTCCGGTCTTGGTCTCTTTGATACGCCCAGTGTCCGCCGCTGCCCGCTCGATCCGGAGGGTCTTGGCGAGCATGTCGAAGTCGGACCACTTCACCGCACACGCCTCGTCGGGTCGAAGCCCAGCATCGGCCAACAGTAGATCGAGGACGTGGTTTCGCCGCGAGCATCTAGCCGACGAGAAGGCCAGGAATGTGGCGAGTTGCTCGTGGGTCATGGCCTTGATGTTGCGTCCCTTCGAGCCGGTTGCGACAGCGTGGGTCGCATGCTGCGTACCGCACCATGCGAAGTGAGTGACTTCTCGTGGATCGCGCAGTCGAACTGCCACCGGTGCAGATCGCGAAAGCATGGCCGAGGATGGCGAACCGTGGACTCAACGGGGTCGCGTCGGGCGATTATCCCCGCGCCCGCGACGTAGGAGTTCATGAGCCGACCCGTACTGGTCTCCTGAGCGAGAATCCGTACGTGCGCTTTTTCGGAGGACGTCCCCCAGCAGGATCCGTGGCACCAGGACGGCACCACGAAGCGGAAGTACCCGCCACGGCGGCTGGTTTTGAGACGAAACCGATAGGCCATCAGCGGGTCCAGGACTGACAGGCGTTCTTGACCATTCGGGGCCCCACCGCTACCCTCAGCCCACCGTTCCGAGCTTGACCGGCCAGCGGTTGGGAGCCCGTGATGAAGTGTCCCCGGTGCCAGCACGAAAACCTCCCCAGCATGAAGTTCTGCGGGGAGTGCGGAGCCCGCCTCGCAGCCGTCTGCTCGGCTTGTCGCGCGCCCAACGCCCCGACACAGAAGTTCTGTGGCGAATGCGGCGCGTCGTTGACGTCAGGGGGTCCGAAGTTCGCCGCTCCAGAGTCGTACACCCCAAAGCACCTCGCCGAGAAGATCCTGACCTCCAAGAGCGCCCTCGAGGGCGAGCGCAAGCAGGTCACTGTGCTGTTCTGCGACATTGTCGACTCGACCCGGCTCGCCGAGCGCCTCGATCCCGAGACGATGCACGAGTTGATGGACCGCATTCTCAGGCTCATGGCCGAAGCCGTCCACCGCTACGAGGGCACGGTGAACCAATTCCTCGGCGACGGCCTCATGGCGCTCTTCGGCGCGCCGCTCGCCGTGGAGGAGCACGCGCTGCGCGCAGTCCAGGCGGCCCTCGCCATCCAGGAGACGATCGGCGGACTCTCCGAGGAGCAGCGGGCGAAACGCGGCATCGAGATCCGACTGCGTGTCGGGCTCAACACAGGAGTCGTGGTCGTCGGCCGCATCGGCGACGACCTGCGCATGGACTACACTGCGATCGGCGAGACGACGCACCTCGCCGCGCGGCTCCAAGCGAGTGCCGAGCCCGGAAGCATCCTCGCGGGTGATGCGACCCACCGGCTCGTCGAGGGCTACGTCCGGAGCGAATCGCTTGGCCGTGTCGCGCTGAAGGGTTTCGGCGAGCCGGTGGCCGCGCATCGCATCGTGGGCCGCCGCCGGCGGACCCGGCTACAGGTCAGCGAAGAGCGCGGGCTGAGTCCCCTCGTCGGCCGCGAGCGCGAGCTGGCCCTCCTGCGTGAGGCATTCGACCGCGCGGTCCAGGGACGCGGCCAAGTCGTCGGAATCGTCGGTGAAGCCGGGGCCGGGAAGTCGCGCCTGCTCCACGAGTTCCGTCGGTCGCTCGAGGCCGAGCGGGTCACCTACCTCATGGGTGCCTGCGTGGCGTACGCCCGCTCGATCCCCTATTCGCCGATCGTCGACGTGCTGCGCTTGAACTTCCACATCGAGGACGGCGACAACGCGCTCCAGATGGACGAGAAGGTGCGTCGAGGAGCGCTGTCTCTCGATCCGACGCTCGAAAGCACGCTGCCATTTTTCCGCGAGCTCCTCAGCGGGCGCGCGGAGGAGACGCTGAAGGCCCTCGATGCCCGAGGGAAGCGGCAGAAGATGTTCGAGGCCATTCGAGCGCTGACCGTCGCGGGCAGCGTGCGGGCCCCGCTCGTGCTCGTCGTGGAGGACCTCCACTGGATCGACGAGACATCCGAGGACTACCTGGCCTTCCTGGTCGACAGCCTGCCGGGGCTCCGCGTGCTCTTGGTCACGACGCAGCGTCCCGGCCACGCCGTGCGGTGGTCCGATCGGACCTACTATCGCCAGATCGCCCTGGACGTCCTCGGCGAAGCCGACACCGCCACGCTCATCCGCGGCGTGCTCGGCGCAGAGGCGCTGCCGGAAGGCCTCGTGCGCCGGGTGCACGAGCGGGCCGAGGGCAATCCCTTCTTCGTTGAGGAGATCGTACGCTCGATGGTCGAGCGGGGCACGCTGACCCCGGCGACCGGAGGTGTGCGCTGGACGATGGAACCGTCGGTCGCCTTCCCCGAGACGGCGCTGGAGATCGTCCGGGCGCGAATCGACCGGCTCGAGGAGCCGGTGAAGCGAACGGCCCAGGTCGCCGCCGTCATCGGCAGAGAGTTCGGCGAGCGCCTCCTCGCGCAGGTCGTGGACACCGCGGCGCTGCTGCAGGACTACCTCCAGACACTCAAGCAGGCGGAGTTCGTGCGGGAGACGCGGTTCTTCCCCGAGCTCGAGTACATCTTCAAGCACGCCATCATCCAGGATGTCGCCTACCAATCGATCCTCGCGCGGCGGCGTGCGGAGCTGCACTCGGCCATCGGACGAGCCATCGAACACCTTTACGCCGACCGGCTCGCCGAGCACTACGACGTGCTCGCCCATCATTTCTCGCACGGTGATGATCGGCGGAAGGCGGTCGAATACCTGGTGAGGGCGGGCGACAAGGCGGTCATGGCGGGGGCGGCGCGGG
>QHSQ01000342.1 GCA_003221615.1 Candidatus Rokuibacteriota bacterium
GAGGCCGATCCGGGCCAGCGGCATCGCGAAGCGCGCCACGTCGGCGGCGACGCGGAAATCACAGTGCAGCGCCAGCTCGCACCCACCCGCGTAGGCCGCGCCGTGGACCATCGCGATCGTCGGATGGCGTGAGGCTTCGATCTGCTGGAACAGCGCAATCACGTCGGCCTCGGGCTCGAGCCCGTCGTCCTGTCGCCGGCTCATCTCATTGAGATCTCGGCCCGAGCAGAACGCCTGGCCGGCGCCCCGGATCACGACCGCCCGGACGCTCGTATCGCTCTCGAGCGCGTCGAAGCGATGGGCCAACGCTTCCATGAGCGCGGTATTCAGCGCATTCCGGCGCTCGGGGCGATTGAGCGTGATCGTCGCGATGGAGTCGGCGACCGCGTACAGGATTTCGTCGGCCATGGCGGTGCCCTCGGGTCTAGCGGAAGAGCGAGCGCGCGATCACCATGCGGTGGACCTCGGACGGCCCCTCGCCGATGCGGCGCACGCGCGCTTCGCGGTACCAGCGCTCGAGCGGGAATTCCTTCGAGACGCCGTAGGCGCCGTGGATCTGCACGGCGGAATCGATGACGCGCCCGAGCACCTCGCTCGAGTAGAGCTTGGCGATCGAGGCCTCGACCCGCGCGTCCTCACCGCGGTCGGCCTTCCAGGCGCCCTCCCAGATGATCCAGCGGCACGCGCGCAGCTCGACCTCGGCGTCGGCGAGCATCCACTGGATGGCCTGGCGCTGGGAGAGCGGCGCGCCGAAGGTCGAGCGCTGCTTGGCATGCGCGATCGCCATGCGATGCGCGGCAACGGCCACGCCCAGGTTGCACGCCGAGTACGGGAAGCGGTTCTTCACGAGCAGATCGAAGGCGAGGTCGAGCCCCTGCCCCTCGGCGCCGACGAGGTTCTCGGCGGGAACTTCGCAGTCTTCCAAGGTCACGTCGTTCGGGATCGCCGAGGTCCTGATGACCTTGATGGGCTTCGCGGTGAAGCCCGGCGTGCCCCGCTCGAGGATGAAGCACGAGATGCCGCCGCGGCCTTTCGCCTTGTCGGTGCGCGCCCACACCAGGCCCCACGGCGCGTCGTGGGCGCGCGAGGTGAACACCTTGCGCCCGTTCAGCACCCACCGGTCGCCGCGCTTCTCGGCGCGGGTTTGGATCGCGCCGGCGGGATCGGAGCCGCCCGAGGGCTCGGTGATGGCGAAGAACGTCTTCAGGCCGTCGCGAATGGTCGGGACCGCGTACTTGGCGATCTGCTCCTTGCTGCCGGCCCAGATCGCGGGAGGGGGATAGCGCCCGAAGACGCCGCAGCCCGGATTGTAGAGACCCATCCGGTGCTGCGACATCTCCTCGAGCGCCACGCACATCGAGAACGTGTCGAGGCCGCCGCCCCCGTACTGCTCGGGGGCGCCCAGCGCCCAGAGCCCTGCGGCCTTCGTCTTGGCCGCGATCTTCTGGTAGTCGTCGTCCGGAAGCTCCGGCGCGTCGGGATCAATCCGCTGCTCGACCGGGATGACCTCGTCGCGGATGACCCGTCGGAGCTGCTCGCGTAGGGCGAGCAGCTCGTCCGGCAGCCGGAACCCGGGAAAGTTCAGCTCAGACCCTCACTGGGCGATAGGTCGGCGTCCTCCACTCCGGGAAGCGCGCGTCGACGCCGCGCACGATGTCCATGTAGGCCCGCGTGAGGCGCGCCGTGATCGGGCCGACCTTGCCGTCGCCGACGGGGAACTTGTCGATCGACAGGATCGGCGTGATCTCGTAGCCGCTGCCGCAGAAGAACGCCTCGTCGGCCACGTAGAGCTCGGTGCGATCGATCTCGCGCTCGACCACGCCCATGCCGAGGAGCTCGGGGCAGATCGAGTCCATCAACGTCGTCCGCGTGATGCTCTCGAGGATGTCCGCAGTGATCGGCGGCGTGACGAGCCGGCCCTTGCGCACCATGAAGAACGTCGCGCCGGTGCCCTCGGCGACGTGGCCTTCCTTGTTGAGGAGGATCGGCTGATCGTAGCCGTCGGCGTTCGCCTGCAAGGTCGCCAGCCGGCCGTTCTGGTAGTTGGCGCCGCACTTCAGGCGGATCGGGATCGCGTTGTCCGACGTGCGCGCCCACGAGCTCACGCAGCACTTGAGCCCTTGGCCTTCCTCGACGCGCGGCCGGCGCCGCGGATTGATGTAGATCCCGGTCGGCGTGGTGGCGTTGAGCCCGGTGCCGGTGACGTACGCGCACATGTGCATGTGGATGTCTTCGCGGACCTCGTTTCCGGAAAGCACCTGGCGCACGGCCTCGTAGAGGTCGAGATCGCTGTAAGGAATCGTGAACCGCATCATCTTCATCGACTCCCGGAAGCGCTGGAAGTGCTCGGGCAGACGGAAGGAGTACACCTCGTCGTCGGCCGCGTTCCAATAAGCGCGGAGCCCTTCGAACACGTTGGTCGCGTAGAAGACGGCGGCGCTGTTGACGGGCAGGACGGCCTGCGCCGGGGGCACGAGCTTGCCGTTCATCCAGATGTTGAGCTCTTTCATGTGGCCGGGCTCCTTTGGTAGTCGGATGCAGGGAGGATACAGGATCAGGGCGTCCGGCGAAACTACCCGCGCTCCGGGGGCTCCGGAACCCGACCATTCTGGATCCTGGGTGGCATCCTGGTTGCAATTCGCAGATGCTCTGAAGATATGAACAATGGGTTTGTGAACACCTTGGCCCGGTGCCGAGACGGGGCCTCTGGGCCGATCCGGACGTGGTACAGAATCATCGTCCACGGCCGGCCGGCGTGTACGCAGACACACGCCTCCAGATCTATTTTCATCCGGACGACGCCGGCCGCAACATCCTGCTCGCCGATCCCTTCGTGCACTTCGAGAGCCCGCAGCATGCGGCGGCGGCCGGATACCGGCCCTCGATGGACTACGCCGCGTTCGTTCGAAGAGAGCAGCGGTTTCTGACCGGGAGCCCATTGCGGGTGACAACCGGCTCGCCCGTAGGAGGTGCCCGCACCGGATCGCCCGGTACCCCCGGGTTGCCCCGGCCGCCCGGGTCCTTCAAGGCTCCCGGGGCTTCGGGGTCGTCCCCGATAATCGTCGAGAGCGCTCCCCCGTCTGCGTACGGCTTCAAGCCCGGAGGCTCCTCGCTCAGCCCGTACGCGCCGCGGCCCTAGCGCCGCTGGTAGAGGCAGTCCCCGACCTCGATCGACGATACGTTCTCGCCGCCGGTGGTGAGTGTCCTCGTGCGGCTACCTGTCGCCGATGATCTCGTCGATGAGGCCGTAGTCGAGCGCTTCCCGCGCGGCGAGGTAACGCCCGCGCCGCATATCTTCTGCGATCTCCTCGGCGGGCCGGCCCGTGCGCCGGGCCAGGCGCCCGTAGAGCTTCCACAAGAGCTCCTGTTGCTGACCACTCTGCGCGGCGATCTCCTCCGGGGTGCCGGTGAACCGCGCCTTTGGCTGGGCGAGGTGGAAGCGCGCATGCGGCGTGGCGGTGCGGTGATCCGCGGTCGCGACCACGGCGACGACCGGGCCGCCGATCTGACCCCGGCAATGGACGTGGAGCGCCGAGCGCAGGGTGTCGGCCGTGTCGACCAGGACGAACGCCGCCCCGAGCTCGCCATCGGGGCTGTTCACGTGAAGCTCGATGGGCCGGCTCCCGCCGGCGTCCAGCGCCAGCAGAGCGGCCGCCGCCTTCGCCGCCACGGAATCGTCGAGCCGACCCGAGACGAGCACGATGCGGCGCTCGAAGAGCTGCTCATGCAGCCAGTCCCCGCGGCTCATGCCCCGAGCGTACAACCGGGGGACGCCGCCCTGGTGGGCGACGCCGACCGAAAACAGGCTCAATCACGCCGCTCCGGAGCCAGGCCCGCGATGAGCGCCGTCAGCTCGAGAGGATCGACCGGCTTGGCGATGTGTGTGTGAAAGCCGGCTTCGAGCGCGAGGGCTCGGTCCTCGGACCGCGCATACGCGGTCAGCGCCAGGGCACGGACCTGACCCCCCTCGCCGGCACCGAGCGCCCGTACCTTGCGAATCAGGACGTATCCGTCGTCGCCGGGCATCCCGATGTCGCTGACCAGCACATCCGGCCGCCAGCGTCGCAAGGTCTCGAGTGCTTCATCGGCCGAGCCCGCCACGATGACGTCCGCTCCGGCCTGGCCCAGAATCTGCGCGAGGAGGTCGCGTGCATCGGCCTCGTCGTCCACGACCAGGATCCGTCGCCCGGCGAGATTGATCAGGCGAGAGGAGGCGCTCTCGAGCCTTCGGTAGACCGTTGCGGTTTTCGGGGCCGAGTGAACGTCGTCGATGGGGAGTGGGAGCTCGACCACCAACGTCGCTCCCCGGCCTTCCCCCTCGCTCTCGGCCCACACGTTGCCCTCATGGAGCTTCACGATGTGGCGCACGATCGCGAGGCCGAGCCCCAGGCCGCCATGCTGTCTCGTCCGCTCGTCCTGTCGGAAGCGGTCGAAGATGTGCGGCAGAAGCTCGGGGCTGATGCCCCGACCGGTGTCGCGGACCGTGAGGCGTGCGTGCGCGCCGGCCCTCTCCAGACGGAGGTCGATGCGTCCTCGGTTGGGGGTGAACTTGATCGCATTGGCGAGGAGATTCCACACCACCTGCTGGAGGCGGCCAGGGTCGCCCGCGACCGACCCGGCCGACGGATCGAGCACGGCTTTGAGGCCGATGCTCTTCGCGTCCGCAAGACCCTGGACGGCCTCGATCGCCGACTCGATGACGGCGACGAGGTCAACCGGGCCCACCTCGAGCCGAAGCTTGCCGGCTATGATCCCGGATACATCCAGAAGGTCGTCGATGAGCTGGGCCAGGAGCTTCGTGTTCCGCTCGATCACCGGCAGGGCGCGGGCGGATGTCGCGTCGTCCAGCCTGCCGGTGGTGAGAAGCCGTACCCAGCCGAGCATGGCGGTCAAAGGCGTGCGCAGCTCGTGCGAGACGATGGCGAGGAACCGGTCCTTGGCCTGGTCCGCGTCACGGAGCTCGCGCCGCGAATCCTCGAGGTCGTGAAGAACCTGTTCATAGGCCCGCATGTCGCGGAGGATGCCGATCGCTCCGATGACGTTGCCGTAGGCGTCCCGTAGGGCCGAAGCGTTCAAGGTCGTCGAGATGACCTCGCCCGAGGCGCTCCGCGGGTGGAGCCGCACGTTTCGGCTCACGCCGTGCTCGACCACCTCCCTGAGGGCGGCGACGAACTCGCGCGTCTCGTCGGCGCCGAGGAACCGGGACACGGACTGCTCGACGACCTCGTCCTGCCGGAAGCCGAGGAGGTGCGACACGGCGTCATTGGCTTGTAGGATCTTCCCTTCGAGGTCGGACACGAAGACCGGATCCGGCGCGTTCTTGATGAGGCTCTCGGCGTAGGCGCGCGCTTTGTCCAGCTCTCGCATGTCGCGCAGGATACCGATGGCGCCGATGACCCTGCCGTCCGTGTCCCTCAACGCCGAGGCATTCAGCGTGGTCGGGATGACGGCGCCGGATGCGCTGCGGGGGTGGAGCCTCGCATTCCGCGTCACGCCCCGGTCCACGACCTCGCGGAGCGCGACCATGAACTCCCACGTCTCCTCCGGCGAGATGATCCGGGAGAGAGATTGCTCGATCAGCTCGTCCGGACGGAACCCGAGGAGGGAGAACACGGCATCGTTCGCCTGGTGGATCTTTCCCTCGAGATCCGACACGAACACCGGATCCGGCGCGTTCTTGATGAGGCTCTCGGCGTAGGCGCGGGCCTGATCGAGCTCCCTCATGTCGCGCAGGATGCCGATGGCTCCAATGATGCTGCCGTCCGTATCTCGCAAGGCCGACGCGTTGAGCGTGGTGGGGATCATCTCTCCCGACGCGCTGCGCGGCTGGAGCCGGACGTTGCGGGTGACGTCCCGCTCGACCACCTCGCGGAGGGCCACCACGAACTCCCGCGCCTCGTCCTGACCGAGGAACCGGGAGATCGATTGCTCGAGCACCTCGTCACGGCGCAGACCCAGCAAGCGTGAGACCGCCTCGTTCGCCTCGAGGATCTTGCCCTCCAGATCGCAGACGAAGACCGGATCCGGAGCATTCGCGATGATGATTTCCGCCGCGAGGGTCGGTCTGGCTGTGAGCACAGCAACGGGTGAGACGGCTTCAGGCATCTCGCTCCCCTTCAGCCGGTTGTCCGACCCAAGCGGCGCCTCGGACTTCTCGGATTGCAGGCCGTCCTCGACATTGGAACTCGATGGCGATGGCCGCCAGCCTGCGCCCGGCCTCTCCAAGCTGTGTCCTGAGGCTCGATTGTTTCGCTCGAAACGGCTGGCTGTCTATCAGGTGATTACCTTTGGGGGCCATCGGGATATCGACTAGGCGATGGTTGGCGGCGGCACGCCACAAAAAGCCGTAATGGGCTGATAATCTGGGCGCGATGGCGACGGTGGTGGAGCTCCAGGGGGCGAGGAAGCGGTTTGGCCAGGTCGAGGCGCTGAAAGGCGTCGATCTCACGATCGGCGCCGGCGAGCTGGTGGCGCTGCTCGGGCCCAACGGGGCGGGAAAGACGACGTCGATCGCCCTGATGCTCGGTCTGCGGCGCCCGACCGCCGGCCAGGCGCTCCTCTTCGGCCTCGATCCCAACGACCGGCGCGCCCGGAGCCGATGCGGGGTGATGCTCCAGGAGTCCGGAACGACGGGCATGCTCACCGTCCGGGAGATCGTGGACCTGTTCCGCGCCTACTATCCGTCGCCGCTGCCGGCCGCCCGTGCGATCGCCCTGGCCGGGCTCGACGCCAAGGCCGGCGCCAGAGCCGGCACGCTCTCCGGGGGAGAGCGCCAGCGGCTCTACTTCGCGCTCGCCGTCTGCGGCGACCCCGAAGCGCTCTTCCTCGACGAGCCGACCGTCGGGATGGACGTCGAGACTCGCCGCGGCGTGCTCGAGAGCATCCGCTCGCTCTCCGCCGCCGGCAAGACGATTGTGCTCACCACCCACTATCTGGAGGAGGCCGATCAGCTGGCGCATCGCATCGTCGTCATCGATCGCGGCGTCGTGATCGCCGACGCGACACCGCGCGAGATCAAGGCGCGGATCCCGAGCAAGCGCGTCAACTTCAGACCCGAGACGGCGGTCGGCGACGCGACCTTCCGTGGGCTTCCGGTCCAGAACCTCGAGATCGCCGACCACCGGGTGCACCTGCTCAGCAACGAACCCGAGGTGGTGCTCCGAGCGCTCTTCGAGCGTGGCGTGGTCGTGCGCGACCTCGAGGTCACTGGCGCCGACCTCGAGGAGGCGTTCCTCAGCTTGACGAGGCGCCCATGACGACTCCTGCGGCCGCGCCGTTGCTGAAGATGCTCCTCGCCCAGACCAGGAGCGAGCTCCTGATTCGCTGGCGGGTTCCCGCCTTCAGCGTCACCAATCTCGTCTTGCCGATCGTGTTCTTCATCTTCTTCGGCCTGCCGATCGCGCATCTCCGGAGGGGAGACGGCGTGAGCCTCGGCGCGTACCTCCTGGCCTCGTTCGGCGCATACGCGGTCGGCAACGTCATGGTCTATGGCTTCGGGATCGGCGTCGCCAACGAGCGCGGGATGAAGATCGACCGCCTGATGCGGGCGAGCCCGCTGCCGCCGTACGTGTTCATGCTGGCCAAGGTGCTGACCGCGCTGCTGTTCGCCCTCTTGGCCCTGGTCCTGCTGATCAGCTTCGGGATCGTCGCGGGCGGAATCCGCGAGACGCCGGCCGTGTGGGCGACGATCATCACCCGGCTGCTCGCCGGCTCACTGCCCTTCATCGGGCTGGGCTTCGCGATCGGCTACTGGTCCGGGCCCAACGCGGCACCGGCGGTCGCGAACCTGATCTACCTGCCGCTGTCCTTCGCCTCCGGGCTCTTCGTCCCGCTCAGCCAGCTCCCGGATTTCGTCCAGAGGCTCGCGCCCTACCTGCCGAGCTACCACTACGCGCAGCTCGCGTGGAGCGCGCTCGGCGCCGGACACGAGTCGCTCGGCGTGAGCTTGCTGTGGCTCGGGGGCTACTCGGCGCTCTTCCTCGCGCTCGCCGTGAGATTCTATCGTCGCGAGGAGCGCGCGAAGTTCGCGTAGCGCGGCGCGCGCCCCCTTTGATCCGAGCGCCGGCTTCGCCGGCGCAACGAATCGCAGCGATGTCCGCCAGGTGTGACCGGTGGGGGGTGTCGGGGGGAGCGGCGCCGCTCCCCCCGACGTCCAGCTAATGTTAGTTGACCTTGCGCTCGCGCCCGGCCCAGTAGGGCTCGCGGAGCTTGAACTTCTGGAGCTTGCCGGTGGCCGTGCGGGCGAGCGCGTCGCGCAGCTCGACCGACGTCGGGCACTTGTAGTGCGCCATGCGCGAGCGACAGAACGCGATCAGGTCCGCCGCGCTCGCCTGCGTGCCCGCGCGTAGCACCACCAGCGCCTTGATGGTCTCGCCCCACTTCTCGTCCGGAACGCCGATCACCGCGGCCTCGGCCACGGCCGGGTGCTGGTAGAGGCAGTCCTCGACCTCGATCGAGGAGACGTTCTCGCCGCCGGTGATGATCACGTCCTTCTTCCGATCGGCGATCACGACGTACGCGTCCTCGGTGTGGCCGCCGTCGCCGGTGTGGAACCAGCCGTCGGCCAGCGCCTTGGCCGTCTCCTCGGGCTGGTTCCAGTAGCCCTCGAAGACGTTGTTGGTGCGCGTGAGGATCTCGCCGTTCTCGTCGACCGCCATGCGCACGCCGACCGCGGGCACCCCGGCGCGCGACAGCCGCCGGGCGCGTTCGCTCCGCTCGATCCCCTCCCACTCCTGGGGCGCGCGGTTGATCGTGAGCAACGGCGAGGTCTCGGTGAGGCCGTAGATCTGGATGAACTCCCAGCCCAGCTCGGCCTCGATGCGCTCGATCGTCTTCGACGGCGGCGGGGCTCCGGCGACTACGACGCGCACGCGCCGGGCGCCCGGAACGTTCTCGCCGCGCTGGCCTCGCGCCGCGGCGGCGTCGAGCACCGCGGCGATCACCGCCGGCGCGCAGTTGAAGAGCGTCACGCCGTGGGCGTCGACGCGGCGCAGGATCTCCTCGCCGTCGATCTTGCGGATGATCACCTGGCGCGCGCCGATCGCGGTCACCGCGTAGGGCATGCCCCAGCCGTTGCAGTGAAACGTTGGCAGGGTGTGCAGATAGACGTCACGATCGGAGAGACCCAGGTGCCAGCCGAACGTGACCGCGTTGAGCCAGCAGCCTCGGTGGGTCAGCTGGACCCCCTTGGGCCGCGCGGTCGTGCCCGACGTGTAGTTGATCGACACCGTGGCGTTTTCGTCGGTCACCCGACCCCGCGGCGCGGCATTCTTCCGGAGGAAGAGCTGCTGGTCCGTCGCGGTGCCGAGCACGAAGCGATGCTTGACCTTCAGCTCCTGGAGCGACTCGTCGAGCTCTGGATCGATCAGCGCGACGGTGGAGCCGGAGTGCTCCACGATGTACCGGACCTCCTCGGCATTCAGCCGGAAGTTCACCGGAACGATGACGCGCCCGAAGACGCTCACACCGAACAGGCTCACCAGGAAGCGCGCGGCGTTGGGCGAGACGATCGCGACCCGCTCGCCCTCGCCCACACCCAGATCGTCGAGCGCGGCGGCCAGGCTGCGCGACATCGCCGCGAACCGGGCGTAGGTGATGCGGCCCAGACCGCCGCCGGGCGGGTTGGGCTCGTCGACGATCGCCTCGCGATCGCCGTAGACGTGCTCGGCGCGCTCCAGGAAATCAGCCAGGGTGAGGGGCACGATCATGGTGATTGCTCCCGGCCTTCGGGGCCGTACGGCTCAGGCAAGACGGCGGCGGATCGCCGCGAGGATGTCCGCGTACTCTTCCGGGCTCGGCAGACGAGGCGGATGATTCGTCTCCCAGGTCGGCCCCTTCGGATTCGGATCCCACTCGTAGCGCGGGAAGAGGTGCCAGTGCAAATGGCCGACCGTGTTGCCGAGCACCTCGTAGTTCATCTTGCGCGGGTGGAATGCGGTGGCGATCGCCTTCGCGACCGCCACCATGTCCTGGAAGTATTGCGTGCTCTGACGCTCGGGGAGCTCGTAGAGCTCGATGGCGTGCGTCTTCGACACGACCATCGTGTAGCCCTTGTAGTACTGGTCGGGCGCCAGGAGCGCGATCGACGCCGGCAGGTCCCGCACTTTCCTGAGCACCTGCCCGGCTTCTCTCGCCGGGCACGTGTCCGCTCGCTCGAGCGCCGCGACGACCGTACAGAAGACGCAGCCGGCTTCGCTCACTTGGCCTTGGCTGCCCAGTCCGCGTGATACTCGATGCCGAGCTGCTTCATCTCTGCGAGCTTCTCGCCCCACGCGGCCTTCTGCTTGTCCGGTCCCCGCCGCTCGGTGATCTTGTCCCACTCCTTGGCGGCCGAGTCGAGCGCGTCCTTCGGGGCCTTGCGCTTGGCCAGCGCCTCGGTGATCTCGAACGAGAGCTTGCGCTGGTACTCGTCGGCGGCCGGGATGACCGGATCCGGGACGAGATACGGGAAGCT
>QHSQ01000567.1 GCA_003221615.1 Candidatus Rokuibacteriota bacterium
CATTCGAGCATGTGCACATGCTCGTCTTCCACCCGCGCGACGCCGAGCCGGCGGCGCTGCAGGCGCTGCTGGACGCCGGCTGGTCCACGACCGACATCGTCACGCTCTCACAGATCGTCGCCTTCCTGTCCTTCCAGATCCGGGTGGTCACTGGACTGCGCATCCTGGCCGGGCCGTCCCTGACGCGCGAGGTCCCGACATGACCGATACCGTTCTGGTTCCCCCGGAACACACGGTTCCGACCGCCTTCACCCGCGCCCAGCTCGACTGGCTCCCCTGGCTCGAGCCGCTCGCCGTCGATGCGATGACCCCGCGCCACATGGCGAGTCTCGTGGACGCCGCGCGCGTGGAATCGCCGTACTTCCGCCTCCTCGCCCGCGATCCGGATGCGCTCGAGGCCAGGACGCGAACCGACAAGGACATCTTCTACAACCCCGACGCCGGCCTGCCGCGGGCTGAGCGCGAGCTGGCCGCCGCCGCGACGTCCCGCTCCAATGGATGCCTCTACTGTGCCTCCGTGCATGCGCGCCACGCCGCAACCTACTCGAAGCGCGAGACCGACGTTCAGCGCCTGCTCGACGCCGGCGTCACCGCCGATCTCGGAGAACGCTGGAATGCCATCGTCGCGGCCTCGGTGGCGCTGACCGCAACGCCGAGCGCGTTCGGGCCGGAACACGTCGATCGCCTGCGTCGCGCAGGCCTCGACGATCTGGCGATCGCCGACGTCATCCACGCCGCGGCCTTCTTCAACTGGGCCAATCGCCTGATGCTCTCGCTCGGTGAACCGGCGGCCACGGCCGGGCCGTAGGTCCGCGGATCGAGCACCCGTTTCACTTCTCAGAGGCGGCGGCGAACCAGAAGACGCCGGCAAGCAGTACGGTGGCGCACGCCACCGTGTAGGCAAGCCGCGTGCCGTGCCACAGCCCTTCGAACCACTGCCTGAGCTCGGCGGCGAGCACGTTGGCTTTTCCACCGTACAGCTCCATGGTCCGCAAATACTGTTTCGACTCCTCGGGGTTGTATCCGAGGGCGTCGCCCGTTGCGGGCGCCGCGGCCAGGTAGATCCACATCGCGCTGGCGAGCCCGAGAACCAGGATCACCGCGCCGACGAAGCGTAGGCGTCGGCCGGTCATTGTGCCGACACTCAAGGACGGCCGGATGACCGCATTGCCTGTCGCTAGCGCCGATCCTTCAGCAGCCAGTCGATAACGGCACTGCCATCGCCCGTCGTGTCGCTCCGGTCCATTCTTGTTGGCCGCTCGGTCGCGGCCCGGCGCTCGATTGGAGCCGAAGACTCGGCCGTGGTCCGGGACTCGAGGGCAGGACGCGGTCGGCTGTCAACCGCGGGCGTCGTGACCGGCGGTCGCCGAACAATCGCCGGCGCGGGAAGCGGCTTGAGGACCGCCGGAGCACGACGTTCCAGCGTTGATGTGTCCTGGACAGCGCGGAATTCAGAGCGCGTCGACGTCGGTTCGGGAGTGGCCGACGCCGACGACGGCACATCCGACGGCGGTCTAGCTTCGCGGTCCACAGGAACGGCAGTGGCGGGAGGCGGCGCAACTCGGCCTTGGAAGTGCGAGACCACTCGAGCGAACCCCGTGACCGAGACGACCGTGGCGATGATACCGGCTGTCACGACGGCGGCCGCCATGCGGAGAGTGAACGGTCGCCGGCGC
>QHSQ01000568.1 GCA_003221615.1 Candidatus Rokuibacteriota bacterium
GGCCCCCACGAGCCGGATTCGTTCGCCGTCGTTGACCATCAGCACCGAGTCGGGTCCGAGCTGACCGTGAACGAGCCGATTGTGATGAAGCGCCTCGAGCGCCTCCCCGACCCGGATGGCGACGCGCAGCGCGGTCGACACGTCGAGCGCACCGCCGGCATCGAGAACTTCACGGAGCGTGGCGCCCTCGACCCACTCGAGCGCGACGAAGCACTGGCCGGTGTCGGTCACGCCGCATTCGTACACCCGCTGCACGCCGCGCAGGGCGTGGGCCGCGACCGCGAGCGCGCTGGC
>QHSQ01000343.1 GCA_003221615.1 Candidatus Rokuibacteriota bacterium
GATCTCGTCGCGGAGCTCGCGGATCGTCTCCGTCTTGCGGAACACGTCGAAGAGGTGGACGTGCCGGCGGTCGGCGTAGGTCGAGCAGCGCGTCAGGTCGACGACCGGCACGTGATAGAGCTCGGACGACGCCAGGTAGTGGAGACTCACGGATTCGTCGGTGTGGACCAGCGCGCGCAGGAACGCGATCAGCAGGCGGATCTCCGGGCGGCCGTAGAGCCCGGAGTTGCCGGAGAACGTCCACGGAATGCCCTGAAGATTCAGCGAGCGCAGGAACTGATCCGCGTCGTCGTTGGATCGGACGAGAATGGCGACGTCGTCGTAGCGCCATTGCCCGGCGTCCACCTTCTCGCGGATCGCACGCGCGACGGCGTCGGCCTCCTGCGTGCCCGTCTCGTAGTGCAGGTGCGCCGGCGGCGGGCCCTCGGGCTCGCGAACCGCGATCAGGTGCTTGCTGATGCCGCTGCGCACCTCGAGACGATCCGGGTTGTTGTTGACGATCAGGCGGTAGGCCGCGTCGAGGACCTTCTGGTGAGACCGATAGTTCTCGGTGAGGACGACCTGCCGCGCCTCGGGATAGCGATCGAGGAACGCCAGCACATTGGAGATGGCGGCGCCTCGCCACCTATAAATTGCCTGGTCGTCGTCGCACACGCACGCGACGTTGCCGTGGCGGGCGCCCAGGAGCTTCACGAGCTCGAACTGGGCATGGTTGGTGTCCTGGAACTCATCGACCATGATGTACTTGAAGCGGCGCTGGAGACTGCCGCGCACGTTGGGCCGGGCCCGCAGGAGCTTCAAGACCAGGACGATCTGGTCGCCGAAATCGACGCAGCCGTCGCGGGTCATCAGCTCCTGATACTTGGCGTAGGTGGCCGCCAGCTCGCGCTGCTGGAGGACGCGCTCGTGCGCTTCTTCGTAGTCGGGCGCCGCGGCGACCTCGCCGGCCAGCCGCTCGACGTACGTCAGATATTCCTCGGGCGAGATGTCTTCGTCCTTGCAGCGGCTAACGAGCGTGATGATCGCGCGGATGTGGCGGGTCGGATCGCCGAGCGGCCGGTAGTAGACCAGCGGAAACTCGAACAACCGATCGCGGAAGAAAATGACCTGCTCGGCGCGATTGAGAACGCGGAAATCGGGCTGGAGCCCCATCTCGAGCGCGTGCTCGCGCAGGATCCGATCGCCGAACGCGTGAAAGGTCGAGATCTCGACGTCGGCATAACCGTACTGCACCAGCGTGTCGACGCGCTCCTCCATCTCGGCCGCGGCCTTGTCGGTGAACGTGAGCGCGAGGATCTCGTCGGGGCGCGCCTTCTTCTGGGCGATCAGCCAGGCGATGCGACGGGTGATGACGGTGGTCTTGCCGGTGCCGGCACCGGCCACGATCAGGAGGGGCCCGGCGTCGTGAGTGACGGCCTGGCGCTGGGCGTCGTTCAGGCCGTCGAGGATCCGCTCACCCGCCATGCCGTAACGACTATAACAGGCTGTCGTCAGTCGGTCGCCTCAACGGCGCACGTCGGGTCCGCCGGCCAGAACGTCGACGACGTCCTGAGGGCTGACGAGCGCGATGTCGCCCCACGTCGAGCACTTGAGCGCCGCCACCGCCGTACCGGAATCGACGGCCTCCTGAAGATCGCGCCCGCGGAGCAGCGCCCAGAGGAATCCGGCGGCATACGCATCACCCGCCCCGATGGGATCGACCATCTGGACGGTCAGTCGCCGACTCGGTCCGAAGAGCCGGCCGCCGTCGAGCACCGTGGAGCCCGCCTCGCCCCGCTGCAGGCTGATCGTCGCCTTCGGCGCCAGACGCGCCAGACCGTCGAGGGTCTGCTCGGGCGAGCCCGCGAAGCCGAAAAGCGTGTGCGCCTCGGCCTGCCCGATGAAGAGATAGCGCACGCGTGCCAGCATGGGCTCGAGGAAGGCGCGCGCCTCCGCGGGCGACCAGAGGGTTGCGCGATAGTTGACGTCGAGGGACACCGTCGATGCTTCAGTGAGAGCGCGCTCGACCAGCGAGCGTGGCGCCTCGCCGAGGGCGGGTGTGATCCCGGTCAGATGCACGAGCCGAGCGCGCCGTACCGGCTCCCAATCCACCTGCGCCGCCGTGAGCCTGGCGAACGCCGAGTCGCGTCGGTCATAAAGGACACGCACCGGCCGCGGCGGTACTCCATATTCGAGGAAGTAGACGCCCACGCGCGCGCCCTCGGTCATGCGCACGTGACCGCAGTCCACGCCGTGACCGGTCAGCTCGCGCCGGATCCGCTCGCCCCACGGGTTGGCCGGCAGGGCGGAGATCCACGCGGTGCTCAGGCCCAGGCGGGCGCACGCGGCGGCCACGTTGGCCTCGGCGCCCCCGACCTGCAAATCGAGCTGGCGCGCTGTCTCGAAGCGCGTGGGCGCCGGAATCGCCAGCCGCAGCAATACCTCGCCGAGAGTGACGAGATCGTGCATCTAGCCGGTCTTCAGGCGAATCTGGACTGACGTCCCGAGCATCATCGGCAGACTCATGTGCTCGGGCCGCCGGTCGACGCCGAACGTGATCTGCGCGGGTTGATTCTGCTTCGCCCACGACGAGAAGCGCGTGAGATCGAATCGCCCGATCGGCTTGCGTGTCTCCGCATCGAGCCCGACGTTGAGGGTGAACGGGACCAGCTCGGCCTGGTATCGCGCCTGCACGTCGTCGGGACCTTCGTTGCTTGCGAGCTTCCGCCGGATGACGTGAGTGACCAGCTTGCCGTCCGCCTGAGACGGCCAGAGCTTGTCGGCGTAGTTGAGCGTCGCGCTGATCGCATCGTCGATGTGCACGCCCTCGGGCATCCGAACGGTATCGTCCACGACGCGCAGGCGCCGCAGGAAGAATGTTTCGCCTTTGAAGTGATACTCGACTTGTCGCGCGGTGTAGTCGTACGTGACGTTGGAGCGAGACTCGCGCCCCTTCACGGAAAAGAAGGACTGGGTCCGCAGCGGCGCCCAGCGCCCCTGGCGAAGGGTCCCGGCCGACTCGATCCGATTGGCGATTCCGTCACCCTCTCCCGTAACTGCTACTTCGTACCGACCACCGGTCTTGTCGACGGACTCCGATAGGGTTTCGTCGATTCGATAGGTGAGCGCGCCGTAGAGGAGGCTGACATCCACGCGGTAGGGCGCGGTATGGGCCACCGCCGCCGCATGGGCCCGCGCCAGGGGCAGAAGGATGAAAACCAGCGGAAGTGTTAAGAAATCTCGACGGTCGATGACCTGCCTGGACATGTTTCGTCGGTTCACCTATTCTAGCAGCCTCTCGCGAGGGAACTTGGCCGTTTGACTGTGCACCTGTTAACGTAAATGCTGGGAATTTCGGTAGAAATACGACCCAGCCTCACTGGGGGTTAGTCATCAATGAAGCGCCAGCCCGTCATCACCGGACTCGGGATCGTCTCGCCCATCGGCATCGGCGTCGACAAATTCTGGGAAGCCGCGCTGGCCGGCCGCTCAGGCATCGGTCGCCCAACGCTGTTCGATGGATCGAAGTTGCCAGCGAATAGCCGGCTTGCGGGTGAAGTTCGTGACTTCAATCCGCGACTTTGGATGACCGCCCAAACCGCGAAAGTCGCTGGACGCTTCAGCCAATTCGCTGTTGCAGCAGCGAAGATGGCGATGCACGACAGCCGGATGAGTCTTACGCCAGACACAGCTGAACATTGCATGGTCTCCGTCGGATCGTCTATGAGCGGTCTTGCCGACGTTGAACAGCCTGCCTTCCGTTCGTTCCTTCAGGGCGAGGACATGCGTCCCTGGACGGTCCTCGAGTACCCGGCACATGCAGCTACGAGCCACGTCGCCATCGAAATCGGGTCTCGCGGGCGGACCGCGAGCCCAGCAACAGCTTGTGTTGCTGGCATCGATGCGATTGCAACATCGGCAGAAAGTGTAGCTAGAGGTCAGGCTCCCGTGGTTGTCGCTGGCGCTTCAGAAACGCCATTCTCTCCAGCGTGTGTCGAAGCCTTTCGTGCTCTAGGTGCATTGGCGACATGGCCGGGGCGTCCGGAGGAAGCTAGTCGACCATTCGACAAACTGCGGAGTGGTCTCGTTTTAGGAGAGGGCGCCGCAATCGTTGTCATAGAGGATGAGGCTGCTGCTCATGATCGTGGCGCGCCGATTTACGCCCGGATCCTCGGTTTTGCCAGCGTTACCGAGGGCGCGCACATGCGTAATGTCGATGTCACCGGAGAGCCGGCCGCTCGAGTGATGGCAATGGCGATTAGTGACGCGGGACTAACGTGTCGAGACATCGACTACATCAGTGCTCACGGCAACTCACTTGTTGACTATGACATTTCTGAGACGGCCGGGATAAAGCTTGCGTTCCAAGAGCGTGCATGGTCTGTCCCGATCTCCTCGATCAAATCCATGTGTGGCCAGGCAATGGCTGCAAGTGGTGCGATGCAGGTGGTTGCCTCGTGTCTTGCTATTCGGGACAGCATAGCCCCGCCGACGATCAACTACAGCGTTCGTGATCCAGCCTGCGATCTGGACTATGTTCCGAACGTGGCTCGTCGGGTCCGCATCCGCAATGTTCTTGTTCATGCCCAAAGTATCGGTGGTTCACATGCCGCCTTGATCTCGGAATCCAGACCGAGGTCTGGGGCCGTGTCGCGTTCGCGACGGCCTCATTGATTCCTACGGCCTTCCTCTCATTCTCGCGAGTCTTCCCAGCAACAAGTCCCTGGCCGACCTCGACTCTTCTCCGCGCCACGCTTTTCATTGGTAGCGGCTTGGCTCTGCTCGCGGTCACAACTCGACTCATCGCGTATGACATTTCGCTGACTCCCACTGGCATCCAACGCACCTCAGGTCCGCTCTTTCCTATCTTCACGGTCTACTTTCTGGTCTGCATGATCACAGCCCTCACTGTGTTCATTGCCAAGTGGCGAAAGGAACGAGGGCAGGCACGGGCTCAATTGCAGCATCTTGGCATAGGCCTAGTGATCCTTAGTGCGGGCGCGATAACGACCAATCTATTGCTACCGATCGCCACAGGTCGATCGACCTTAAGTTGGCTCGGACCATACTTCACACTTCCGTTTGTCGCTCTTGTTGGTCATGCAATCATTCGTCATCGGCTGATGGACCTTCGCATATTTGTCAGCCGAGGCCTAGCCTATGCGGTAGCCATGGCGGTCGCGTCGGCGCTCACGATAACTGCTGCGCGCCTCATCTTTCCAAGCTGGGATGCTCAGACGTACTTCGTACATCCCAACATCGTCACAATCACCATTGTGGCTCTCGCCATGCTCTCCAGTCCTGCTCAGCGATTCTTCAATCGTGCAATCGACCCGTACCTATACCGAGGAATCGAACATGCGATTGCTCTTCGCGCCGCGACGAGGCGTCTAAGCCGATTGATGCAGCCGGCAGAACTAGCAACCGAGCTCAGGCAGATTCTTGCTGAGGTCCTCGTTCCTGAATCTTTCACCCTACTTGTCAAGCGCTTCGAGAGCGACTCATTCGAGCAACTCTCCTCGGAAGGATCCACGCAGGTCGATCCGCGCATTTGGGCCACGCTGCAGTCTGATCAGCACAATAGTGTTCGCATCCTTGTCGTTACTTCCGGAGAGGATGCAGGCGCCCTCAAGCCTATCCATGAAGTCTTGCGAGCTCTTAGTGTTGAAATCGTCGTAACCATCGGCCGACGGGGACAGTTGCTGGGTCTGGTGCTTCTTGGCCCCCGGCGAAGTGGAGACGCCTACTTCAAGAACGATCTGGCGTTCATAGAGTCGCTAGCTGATCTGGCTTCGATCGCGCTAGAGAATGCTCTGCTCTATCGACAGCGCATTCAGATGCTTGAGTATTCGGATCGCCTCCTAGAATCGATCGACTCTGCCGTGGTAGCTATTGACGTCGGAGGCAGGATTACTAGCTTCAACCCCGCGGCGACCAAGCTTCTGGGAGTAAGCGACGAGTATCGCGGTGCCCTAATGCATGTCCTGCCGTCGGAAATTGGTTGGGCATTGGTGCTCGCTGTCAGCGGCGGTTGGCATCCGCGCGAAGTGGAGGTCACGATCGATCACGTCGTGAGGGGCCCTCTTCATGTGATTCTATCGACCGCGGTTCTCCACGACGACGAACAACGTGTATCGGGAGCATTGGTTGTCGTAACGGATCTCTCAGCGGTCAAGGCGCTTGAAAGAAACCAGCGCAGAGTGGAACACCTAGCGATCATGGCGCGCTTCTATGCGGGCATCGCACACGAGATCCGCAATCCACTGGCTGCGATTTCCAACTTCATTGCTATGCTTCCTGATCGATTCGATGATCCTGAGTACAGGGATACGGCTGTTCGGCTCCTCCCGATGGAAGTATCGCGAATTGTTCGCCTCTCAGAGCGGCTACGATTGATGGCTCCGAGCGAAGGGGGAAAGCTTAGCGTCGTCTCGATACCGCCACTACTCAACGACATCGTCGCGATCCATTCTCCGAATGCACAGGAGCAGCACGTTAAGATCACTTTACGGTGCCCCGAGGAACTGCCGAAAATACAGGGTGACCCCGGTCAACTCGTCCAACTCTTCGTAAATCTCCTCAGGAATGCAGTCGAGTCAATGCCGGACGGCGGCACTGTCATGATAGAGGCAGATAGTTCACCGGGAAGATTCGGAGTTCAGTCAATCGTTGTTCGCGTGTTAGACGAAGGAACTGGCATCGATCCAGCTGTACGGGCCAAGATCTTTGAGCCTTTCTTCACGACCAAACCATCGGGAACAGGATTGGGACTCTCAATCTGCCGCGAGATAGCGGACTTCCACCGAGCCAGATTAGCGCTCTCACCCCGTTCCCTTCTCGACGGCGGAACGGTAGCAGAGGTTGAATTTCCCGGCCTACCCACCGATACGCAGCTCGCATGATTCAAATTTCACACTATCTAGTCTCAGCGCTTGTCATGGGGCTTGCTCTACTTGTCTGGCGGGCTCGACCCGCAAGTGCAACAAACCGCCTCTTCGGAGTGTTCACTCTCGTCATCGCCGTGTGGGTGTTTGGGATTGCAACCATGCAATCCGCTGTCAATCTTGATTTCGTGGCACGCCTTGCATTCGCCGCCGCCAGCCTGATACCGCCGACTTTTCTCGCCTTCGTGCAGTACTACCCGACAGCTCCAAAGTGGCCAGGCAACAAGATTGTTCTCTTCATGAATTTAGGTTGCGGCCTAGTTATCGCCTCAATCTCCCTAGTAACGAGATTGGTCGTAACCGACGTGACAATGACAGCAAGCATGGGAGTGGCTCGCGAAACCGGCCCACTATACGGTCTATACGCGATTTACTTTCTTACGACTTGGCTAGTCTCCATCGGAGTAGTCATCGCCAAGTGGACACGAGTACGTGGGTTTTCGCGAGGGCAACTCCACTATCTCGCTCTCGGCGTCATACTCTCAACCGCCGGCGGCATCACAACAAACCTCATCCTTCCTCTGGTGACAAGAAGTTCCGCCTTCGCATGGATCGGACCGTATTTCGCGCTCATCCTCATTGCCTTGGTCGCTCACGCCATTATTCGTCACCGCCTCATGGATGTCAGACTAGTAATCCACCGGGGTCTGACGTTTGCGCTGGCGCTGGTGGTTTCACTCATACCCGTAGCCTGCCTCCTAGCGCTCGCCTGGCCCAGGCTCTCGGACCACCTCGCTCCCGAGGAATTGATAGTCCTTGTCATAGCCATTGTCGTTGTCGGCATCCTCATCCCCTTGACCCGCGACGTCGCGGGACGCCTGCTCGATCGCTACGTCTACCGGACTCACGTGAACTATCAGCGCACACTGAGGGAGGCGAGCGAAGCGCTCACGCGGGTGCTGGATCTCAAGGTGCTGCTGCAGTTCATGAATCACACTGTGGCGACGTCGACGAACTCGGAGGGTGCAGCGGTCTATCTCAAAGGTAGTGCGCCGGAGCTCGGATCGCCATTCCGGCGGGCGATCGCGGAGAAGAGGCACGCGCAGAGCCACTTCGATACGCCGGAGGAGGCGCCTCCAGAAGTCATCGCGGTTCTGACGCGGACCAAAGATCTCCTGCTGACCGAGGAGATCGAGCACGAGCGGCCGACCAGCGAGCGCGAGCGGCTACACGCGGCGCTGTCGCGCCTGAACTGGGCGCTCGTGCTGCCGCTCGTCTCCGAAGAGCATGTCATCGGCGCCATCGTGGTGGGGCCCAAGCTCGCCGGCGATCCCTTCTATCCGCAAGACCTCGATCTGTTGATGACGCTCGCCAACCAGGCCGGCGTCGCGGTGAAGAACGCGCAGCTCTATGCGCAGGTGCTGCTGGCCAACGAGCACCTCAACAACATCGTTTCCACCATCGAAAGCGGCGTGGTGGCCGTCGACGCCACCGGCCAGATCACGCTGTTCAATCCCGCCGCGCAGCAGCTGACGGGGCTGGCGGCCGAGCGAGTGCGGTTCCAGCCGCTGAGCGTGCTGCCAGAGTGCGTGGGGCGCATGCTGGGCGAGACCGTCGCCGAGGGAGGAGCCAGGACTCAGCCCGAGGTGCAACTGTCGGACGGCACCACGACCCGGCCGATCATCTGCACGACGTCGCCGCTGCACGACCAGAGCGGCGCCGTGCTGGGCGCCGTCGCGGTCTTCAGCGATCTCACGCCACTCAAGGCGCTCGAGGTGGAGCGGCAACGGGCCGAGCGGCTCGCGTATTTCGAGATGCTTGCGTCGGGAATCGCTCACGAGATCAAGAATCCGCTGGTCGCGGTCAAGGCCTTCTCTCAGCTGATGCCACGTCGCCGCACCGACGACCGGTTCGTGGCCGAGTTCGACCGGGTCGTCAACCACGAGATCGCGAAGATGGAGCGGCTGCTGGACCGCCTGCGCACGCTCTCGCATCCGGGCGAGCGGCCACACCATCCGATCGATTTGAGGGCGCCGATCGGCGACGCGATCGAGGCGATGCGCCCGGTCTTCGGCGAGAAGAGCATCGGCCTGGGCATGACGATGGGCCCATCGCCATGCACGGTCCTCGCCGACCACTCGGAGCTCGAGCAGCTCTTCCTGAACCTCTTGATGAATGCCCACGAGGTGACGCCGCCCGAGGGCTCGGTACGAGTCGAGGTCTCGACCACCGCGGACCGTGCTATCGTCGCCGTCGTGGACACTGGTCCCGGCGTCCCGCCGGAGCTCCTGGAGCGGGTGTTCGACCCATTCTTTTCGACCAAGGAACGGGGCAGCGGTCTCGGCCTGGCCATCTGCGCGTCCATCGCTCAGACACACGGCGCGCGCCTGAAGGTGGCGAATCACGAGACGGGGGGCGCGGTCTTCACGGTCGATTTCCCCCTCGCCGTCGTGGCGACGCAGCCGGTGCCGGCATGAACACGGTCCTGATCGTCACGTCCGACGACGCACTGCGGGCGCGGCTCATGTCCGCGCTCCGCGACCACTCGGTCTTCGCGGCGCCGAACGACGCCGAGGCCCTGAAGACCTTGCGGCTCATCGAGATCGACGTGGTGCTGCGCGGCGGCGCCGGTATGCCCCGGGACATCGAGCCGTTCGTGGCGCGCGTGCGGGCGATCGCGCCCTCGGCTCTGACGGTGGCCATCGGTGCGGCCGAGGAGAGCGAGACCACCGACTTCACGCTGCCGGTGACGTTCACGCAGCGCGAGCTGGACGGCGTGCTGCGGCGGGTGATCGACAAGCTTCGCCTGACCCGTGAAATCACCGCCTTGCGATCGAGCCTCGCCCCCGAGGCGCCGGGCGTCGCGGCCGGCGCCGACGAGCCCTGGGAGGGCGCTGCGTTCGCCCGCGTCCTCAAAGAATTCACGCGCGCGTTCGCCGCGGGATTCGACCTACCACGCGCGCTCGAGATGTTTCTGGACGCGATCGGCGATCTCGTGCGGCCGACCCGGATGGCCCTGCTGCTGCCGGACGCCGACGCCCAGGAATATCGCGTCGCGACCCATCGCGGACTGGCACGGCCGATCGTCGAGTCGGTGCGGCTCCACGCCGGGCAGGGTCTGGCCCGCTGGCTCGCCGCCCAGGGGCGCCCGGCGCGACTGCTCGATCTCACCGACCCGGAAATCACCCGCGAGCTCAAGCTGCTCCAGAGCGTCCTCGCGGTGCCCCTGCTCGCCCACGG
This sequence comes from Candidatus Rokuibacteriota bacterium, assembly GCA_003221615.1. Classification (GTDB taxonomy): domain Bacteria; phylum Methylomirabilota; class Methylomirabilia; order Rokubacteriales; family CSP1-6; genus AR31. Next base: position 10,104 of record QHSQ01000343.1, read on the forward strand.
CGAGCTGGTCGCGATCCTCACCGTCGGTCAGCCGGTCGTCGGCTCGATGTATCGACGCGGCGAGACCGAGACGCTCTTCGACCTCGCGTCGCACCTGGCCACGGCCATCCGCGACATCGCGCTCCACAACCAGCTCGAGCGCGAGCAGCAGTTCAGCGAGCGCATCCTCGCCCACATGTCGAGCGGCGTCATCACCATCGGTCGCGACCAGCGCATCGGCACGATCAACCGGCGGGCCGAGGAAATTCTCCAGCTGTCGGCCGGCGAGGTTCTCAAGCAGGACCTGCGCGCGCTCCCGTCGCCGCTGGGCGACATGCTCTTCGATACGCTGAAGACCGGGCGCGCGGCGGCTCGTCACGAGATCCAGCTCGCGCTGCGCGGGCTCTGGCTGGAGGTCTCGACCTATCCGGTTCGCGGCGAGGACGGCGCGCCGCTCGGGGCCGTGCTCGTCTTCGAAGACCTGACGGCGCAGAAAGAGCTCTTGACGCAGAAGCGCCAGGTCGAGCAGACGCAGCTGCTCACCCGCGTGGTCGCACGCATCGCCGACGAGATCAAAAATCCGCTCGTGTCCATCAACACCTTCATCGAGCTCATCGGTGAGCGTTACGACGATCCCGATTTCCGCCGGCACTTCTCGTCGGTCGTGCGTCGGGACGTGCGCCGATTGGTCGAGGTCTTCGATAAACTTGCGGGGCTGGTGACGGAAGGTGAGTTAAACTTCACCACCGTGGATGTGCACACCGTCGTCGACGATGTGGTGACCGCGATCGAGTTGGTCGACGACGTCCCCGCCAGGCCGCTCCAGCTCGACGTGACGCGCGAAACGACGCCGCAGGTCGTGAAGATCGATCCCGCGCAGCTCCGAAAAGCGCTCTCGTATCTCATCTGGTATCTCGCCCACAACTCTCCGCCGGATCAGGCGCGCGTGTCGGTGTCGGTCGCTCGTCACGCGGAGCGCGAGGGCGGCGAAGGTGTGCGGATCCTCGTCGGCTCGCGCACCGCATCGGTGCCCGCCGAAAAGCTCCATCGTGTCTTCGACCCCGTGCAAATGGTCCAGGAAAGCCTGATCGACGTGGGCCCGGCCGTCAGCCAGCGCCTCGTCGAAGCGGTGGGCGGGCAGCTGGCCGTCCGCCAGGGCCGCCACGAACTCCACTTTCTGGTCACGCTCCCGCTCGCGACTTCATGACGATGACCGCCAACGCGCTCGGGCGCGTGCTCGTCGTGGACGATGAGCTGGGTCCCCGCGAGTCGCTGCGCATGCTGCTGAAGCCCAGCTACGCCATCCAGACGGCGGAGAACGGGCGCACGGCCCTCGATCTGCTTCGGCGGTTCCAGCCCGACGTCGTCATCATGGACATCAAGATGCCCGAGATGGACGGGCTCGAGCTGCTCCGGCACGTCAAGCGCGCCGATCCGTCGATCGAAGTCGTGATGATCACGGCCTACGCCTCGCTCGAGACGGTCCGGCACGCGCTCACGCACGGCGCGTTCGAGTACCTCATCAAGCCCTTCTCGCGCCAGGATCTCGAGGACGTCGTGCATCGCGCGCTCGAGCGCCGCCAGGCCGAGCTCGGCGCCAAGGGGCAGGTCGCGCGGCTGGTCGAGGAGATGCGCAAGCTGTCCTCGAAGACCCGAGAGCTCGAAGAGGCGGCGCGGCAGGAGGCGATCGAGCAGTCGCTCCGCGTCACGCAGCTCTCGATCCTCCGCGAGATCTCGCGAACGATCGTCGGCCACCTCGATCCCCAGCACGTGACGGCCGCGATCACCGAGCAGCTGCGAGCGGCGCTCGGCTACGACCGTGTCGAGATCGTCCCGGAGGTTCCGGCGGACGTCGACAGGAACGATCCGGCCGTCGTCGCGTGCGTGATCCGGGACATCCAGGGACCGCTCGGGCACCTCGTCATCGACAACCGATCCTCGCGGCGCGGGATCGATCCGGGGGAGCGCGAGCTCCTCGAGATGCTCTCGGAGTACCTGGCGATCGCCCTGCGGAACTCCCGGCTCTACGGCGAGATCGCCGACACCAAGCAGCGGCTCGAGCAGACGATCTCGTCCGCCGGCGAGGCCATCATCTCGGTCTCGCCCGACGATCGCATCGAGAAGTGGAATCCGGCGGCGGAGCGCATCTTCGGCTGCACCGCAGCGCAGGCGATCGGCCGGCCGATCACCGACATGCTCCCGCGCCGGGACTATGCCGAAGCGCGGCGCCGCCTGGCCGACGGCACGCCGCGACACGAGTTCCAGACCACCGCGACCGCGGGACAGCCGCGGCCGATCGAGCTCGCGGTGACGCTCTCGGCGCTGCACGGACGTCACGGCAGCCTCGAGGGACTGATCGCGATCGTCCGCGACATCACCGCCCAGCGCGAGGTCGAAAAGCAGCTACACCAGTCGGAGAAGCTGACGGCCCTCGGCCAGCTCGCGGGCGGGATCGCGCACGACTTCAACAATCTCCTGCAGGCGATCCTCGGCTATGCCCAGCTCATGAAGCAGAGCCTCCACGACACCCAGTTCGTCGGCCGCTCGCTGAACGTCGTCGAGGCGGCGGCGGTGGACGGCGCCGAGACCGTGCGGCGGATCCAGCAGTTCGCGCGCCTGCGGCCGGACGGCCCGCCGGTGGGCGTCGACGTGAACCAGAGCGTGCACGACGCGGTCGCGATGATCCGGCCGCGGCTCGAGGAAAAGATCGCGCGCGACAACCGTCCGCTCGACCTGCGACTCGATCTCGGGACGATCGAGACCATCAACGGCCGCCCGGCGGCGCTGACCGAGCTGATGACGAACCTTCTCCTCAACGCCCTCGACGCGATGCCCGACGGCGGCACGCTGACGGTCACGACGCGCGGCGATCCCGGCCGCAGCGTGGTGCTGGCGGTGACCGACACCGGCATCGGCATGGCCGAAGCCGTGCGCCGCCGGATCTTCGAGCCGTTCTTCTCGACCAAGGGCGAGGGCGGATCGGGGTTGGGCCTGTCGATGGTGTACGCGATCGTCCGGCGACACGGTGGCGACATCCGTGTCGACAGCGAGCCCGGACGCGGCGCCACGTTCACGCTCACTTTCCCGGTCGCGAGCGAGCCGGTCGGCACCGAGCCCGATTCCGCCCTGCCCCGGGCGCGCCGCCCGGCCCGCGTGCTCCTGGTCGACGACGACCCCAAGGTCTTGGGCACGCTGACGGAGATCTTGAGGAGCGTCGGCCACTCCGTCACGGCCGCCGCGAGCGGCGGCGCCGCGCTGAACGCCTACGGGCCGGGGCGCTTCGACGTCCTACTGACGAACCTCGGCATGGCTGGGATGAACGGGTGGGAGCTCGCTGAACGGCTCCGGCGGGTCGACGCTGACATCGCGATCCTGCTCATCACGGGCTGGGGGTTGCGCGACGAGGAGCACGGTCGCCTGAAGACGCTCAAGATCCGCAAGTGTCTCTTCAAGCCCGTGCGTCCGGGCGAGCTCGACTCAGCGATCCAGGACGCGCTCGCTCCCGCCTGAGCTCAGGCGCGCTTCATCGGGCGGCCGCAGCAGATCTTCTGCGCCATCGCGACCTTCCCGCACTTCGCACACCGAAATCCGGCCATTTCTCCCCCCGAGCCCCGCCCGAGCTAGAGCCGCTCGATGATCGTCGCGATGCCCTGCCCAAAGCCGATGCACATCGTCTGGAGCCCGTAGCGCTTGCCCGTCCGCTCCAGCTCGTGAAGCAAGGTCGTCATCAGCTTGGCGC
>QHSQ01000344.1 GCA_003221615.1 Candidatus Rokuibacteriota bacterium
GCTGGCCAGGGCCCCGCGAGGACTTCGCGGACTGGGCGCGGCGATTCGGCGCGCCGGCGCTCCACGAGCGTGCCGTGAAGCTGGCCGCCCAGCGCTCCGACGTCAGCCGCTGAACGCGGGCGAGCGATCGGCGGCGGCTTTCTCCCGTAGAAATCCGATGGCGATCCCGTACTGCCCGAGGTAGTACGTCGGCCAGATCAGAAGCGCGGCCAGCGGCATCCACATCCGGAAACGTCCGGCGGCGATCAGCGAATCCGAGATCAGGAACAGCAACGCGCCGATCCAGACGAACGGCCGCGAAAAGCCCGCGAGGATCGTCGACACGGTCATCGCCGTGATCGCGCAGGCATAGGCGAGCGCCGGGACCAGAAGCCGGCCGAGCCCGGTCCACAGCCAGGCGCACACCACCAGGCCATAGAGCAGGACCAGTGCCGCGAGAATCACCTGGCCGGCCGAGGGGCGCAGTGGCCGCGGCCAGCTTCGCGTGAAGAGCAGGATGTATGCGAGGTGCGCGAGGAGAAACGCTCCCAGCGCGTGGGCGAAGTAACGGCGACCGTCGAGGTGAAGGACGACGTCGCCGAGGCAGGAGAGCGCCAGCGCCGTGGCCAGGATTCGGGCGTCGCCAGCGCGGTCGGCCTTGCTCAGGACCCGCCAGACCAGCACCGCCAGGGGCGCCATGCCGAGCGCCTTGAGCACGACGCTGCCGGGAAACGGCTGAGCCGCGCGCGTCGCCATGTACGCCGCGCTGCTCGCGATCGACAGCAGCAGGAGCCACCGGTCCAGGCGGTGGAAGTGACGCAGGCGCCCGAACGTCAGGGCGTCCATAGACCTGGTCGGGTCCGCGCCCGTCAGGTTTGTAAGATTCCCACCGCCGCCGACAGGGCCTCGAGCTCGGCGCGCCACGACGTCGGCGCGACGATCGGCCGCACCACGAACTTCGAGAAGCCGACGCCGATGAATTTCTCGATGACTGCGCGAAGAGCCGGCAGACCCACCGGCGTGAGCTCGACCGAGCGCGGACGCCGCGCGGTCATCACCCGGGCCATCTGCGGATCGATCGGCGCGCGAGCATAGCCGAGGCTCACGCCGAAGTGCTCGGAGCTGATCGAGCGCCCGGCTTTCGCCGCGGCGTCCTCGATCACCGTGCGTCCGGCCGCGGCTTCCTCGGGCGTGCACTGTGACGGCAGCCATCCGTCCGAGAGCCGGCCGCAGCGCTCGAGCGCCGCGGGTACCGTGCCGCCGAGCCACACCTCGAGCGGCTGCTGGACGGGAAGCGGCCAGAGCTTGACGTCGCGGAAAGTGCCGGCGACACCTTCATAGCTCACGGTCTCGCCGGCCCACAGCCGACGCAGGAGCGGCAGCGCCTCGTCGATGAACGCGCCGCGGCGCTTGGGCTCGAGGCCGATGGCGTCGCGCTCGGGCGCGTAGGTGAGCCCGGGGACCAGCGTCACCAGGAGCCGGCCGTTGGAGAGCAGGTCCAGGCTCGCGAGCTGCTTGGCGAGCCTGAGCACGTTGCGGCCCGGCAACAGCATCGTCGTGCCGATCTTGAGCCGCGGATTGCTGGCGGCCGCCCACGAAAGCCCGACGACCGGATCGAACACCTGGCCGGTCAGGACTTCCGAGAGCCAGAGCGAGTCGAACCCCATGTCGTCGAGCCCCGTGACCAGCTCGCTCAGCGCGCCGGTCGACGCGGACGCGCCGCCGATTCCCACTCCGATTCGGATCTTCATGTCTCCTCCATCCTAGAGAGCGACCGACAGTCCAGCGTCGACTGTGAGCACCTGGCCCGTGATATATGACGCGGCATCCGACGCGAGAAAGATCGCGGCGCCGACGAGCTCGTCCGGCCGGCCGAAGCGTCGAAGCGGAATGCGGCGCGCCAGCTCGGCGATGCGCGGCTGCGCGAAGAACGGCGCGTTCCGCTCGGTCAGGAAGAAGCCCGGCGCGATCGCGTTGACGGCGATGCCCTTGTCGCCGAGCTCGACGGCGAGCGCGCGCATCAGAGCCTCGAGCCCGCCCTTCGACGCCATGTACGCCGGGTCGCCGTGGAACGACTGCGGCACGACCATCGAGCTGATGAAGACCAGGCGCCCCTGACCGCGCTTGGCCATGTGGCGGACCGCCGTACGCGAGAGCTCGTACTGTGCGACCAGGTTGGTCTCGATCAACCGACGGAAGTCGTCGGCGGTGATGTCGTGCAGGGGGCGGCGGTCGCGGACCGCGGCGTTGTTGACGAGGCAATCGAGCCGGCCGTGACGCGCCACGATGGAGTCGATCGCGTCGGTCGCCCCGCTCAGATCGGTGATGTCGAACGGCGCCGCGAAGGCGTTCGGGATGCTCTTGGCGATCTCGTCGGCCCGCTGCGCGTCGCGGCCGTTAATTCCCACCGCAGCGCCGGCCGCGGCCATGCCCCGCGCGATCTCGAGCCCGAGCCCGCGCGTGGCGCCGGTGACCAGCGCCACCCGGCCCGAGAGCGAGAAGCGTTCGAGTCCCGGCGTATTCGGAGCCGTCATTGACAGGGTTCCAGCCAATAGGCTACTTCATCCCTATGACAGCCACCAGCATCCGCAAGGACTTTCCCGTGTTCGACTGCGACAGCCACGTCGTCGAGCCGCCGGCGGTCTGGGACGAGTACGTGCCGGCCAGGGGCCGCGCGTGGATCAAGACGCAGTTCTGCTTCCACACCGACAGTGACCTCCTCTACATCAACGGGCGGGTGGTGCCGGCCGCGCGCGAGCGCTCGAACGCCGCGGAGGTGGGCTGGGCGCGCTGGGACAAGAAGGAGATCGGCAAGCTCATGCCGGGCACCGCGGCCTGGCAGGCGAAGTTCGGACGCCTGCTCGGCTGCCGCGACCCGCATGCGCGGCTCGCCGACATGGACGCGCTGGGCACCGACCAGGTGATGCTGTTCCCGACGTGGTTCGTTCGCCTGGCGCTGGTGCGGAGCGCCGAGGCGGCGACGGTGCTGGCCCGGGCCTACAACGACTGGGTGCTCGACTACTGCGCCCCGGATCGCCGGCGACTGTTTCCGTGCGCCGTGCTGCCCCTGCAGAGCGTCGAGGCGTCGATCGCCGAGCTCAGGCGCGTCGCCGCGCTCGGCTTCAAGGCAGCGGCCGTACGGCCTTGCTTCTGGAACGGCCGCTATCCCACCTTGCCCGAGTTCGATCCGCTCTGGCGCGAGTTCGAGGCCACCGGCGTCGTGCTCGCGATGCACACCTTCCCGTCGCGCGAGGCGCTCACACCGGACTGGGGCCAGCGCATGGCGGAGGCGCGCGGACACTCGGGGCAGGGGCTCCTGTTCACGGACGAGTCGGTTGTCTATTCGCCCGGGCAGTTCGTCTCGAACATCACCGCGGCCATGGACCCGGCCATCGATGCGTCCGAGACTCTCGGCTTCTTGATGGAAGCGATGACGTGGGTGACGGTGGTCGTGCAGACCGGCTGGCTCGAGAAGTTTCCGAAGCTCAAGGCCGCCGTGCTCGAGTCGAACGCGTCGTGGCTGCCGCTGATCCTGTCGCGCAGCTCGAACTTCTCGAACCTGTTCGCGTTTCAGCGTGACAACCGGCTCATCCGCGATCCCGTCCAGGTCTTCAACGAGCGCTGCTTCATCGGCTTCGAGTCCGACGAGACGCTCGTCTATCGCCTGTGGGACGTGTTCCAGGACGTCGCGATCTGGTCCTCCGACTATCCGCATCACGACGCCGAGGACGCCTGGGAGGGCCTGCACCACATGGCCGAGCTGAATGTGCCGGCCGAGGCGCAGCGGAAGCTGATGGGCGAGAACGCGCGCAAGCTCTACGGCATCGAGCCGGTGATGGCGATCAAGGAGCGAATCGAGAAGTACGAGCCGGCGATCCTACCCTGGTGACCACCATCATCCGGCGCCTCCAGCCTACGGCAGCATAGCAGCGACGCGGATACGGGCTCGGGGCGCGGCGAGCGGGGTGACGACGGCGTTGCGCCGGAGCAGACGGACCGAGTCGTACTTCCAGTGGTCGTGTCCCGAAGGGGCGCGCACCGGCTCTCGATAGACCTCGAGCACCTCGTCGACAAGGTTGACGACCCAGTACTCGGCGATCTCCGCACGCGCGTACAGGCTGCCCTTGCGCAGCCGGTCGATCGCGAGCGACGTCTCGGCGACCTCGACGATCAGGGCCGGCCGAGACGGATGGGCGTCCAGGTAGTCTCGCGGCTGGCCCGGCACGACGACGGCGTCCGGCTCGGGCTCCGACTGTTCATCGAGAGCGATCGGCTTTTCTTCGCGCACGTGGTAGGCAGAGCCGAACGCCTTCTCGAGCGCGGCGCGCACGAGGACCACGACGGCTGCGTGACGCCTGCCCTGTGGCCCGCGGGCAACGAGCAAGCCGTCGAGCAGCTCGACCCGGTCCTCCGGGCCGAAGATGCCGACGTCGACGAGACGGTCGAATCGGACTCGCGTCATCCGCCAGAGAGGAAGCGGCGGTGCCTTCATCGCTAACGCCACGATACGGCAACCGCGATCAAGGCTCAACGTCGCCGTTTGGAGACGCGGGATGGGCCCGGCGTGCCTCGGCGTAATGGGTGGCGCGCGCCCGGCGCGGCGTCCTCCAGCTCGATCCCGAACACCGCGGACAGCCGGTCGTCAGCGATGCGCTTGCCCGCGGCTGGCCGCCCGCGCGATAGCGGGCCGGCGGTGGCCGAACTCAGTAGCTCAGCCTGGTCCGCCCGGCGCAGCACGAAGAACAGCTCCGGTTTGGCGTCGAGACGGATGCCTACACCGTAGAGGACCGCGGCGACGTGCTTACACAGGCCGGCCCAGTCCGGGCACGAACAGTCGAGCGTCATCTCGCGCGGCTCCGGGAACAGCCCGTCCTGCGCGTGGGTCAGCACGGCCAACACCTCGTCGGACAACTCACCGCGGAGCAGGCCGACGAGCGAACCGATCCGGCCGGTGCAGTGCGAAACGATCTGGCGCCAGCGTGTCTTCGCCAGAGGGACGATGCCGATCGTCACCCGGTACAGCTCGCTGCCGGCCACGTACGCCTCAATCCGGCCCTCGGCGATCGCCAGGTCCAGGACCGAGCCGTTGCGCAGATACGCGCGCCCGCGCGGCAGGCGGTTGGCAAAGTTGGCGTAACGCTCGAGGTTGTCGCACCACGCCTTGCCCCAGAACGTGGTGGCGAGCTGTCGCTTCCGTCCCGCGATCGTGACGGGCTCGGCCGTGCGCTTGCTCTTCTTCAACAGCTTCGCCAGCGCCAGCATGCCGTACGCCCTCTTTTCGCCCACCGACACGTAGGGCGAGTAGTACTCCCATCCGCCCCTGTACCACGCCATCGCGCCTCCTTATCTCATGTCTCGGCCGTGGCCCGACGCAGGTCGAGCGCAACCATGGTCATCAGCTCTGCGTCGCTCATCTCGGTCAGCAGCCTCTCGCCGCCCCCCTGGAGCACCCCACGCACCATGGCCTGCTTGTCCTCGATGAGCGTGTCGATCCGCTCCTCGATGGTGCCGCGGCATACGAGCTTGTGCACCAGCACGTTCTTGTGCTGGCCGATGCGGTAGGCGCGGTCAGTCGCCTGGTTCTCGACCGCGGGATTCCACCACCGGTCGAAGTGCACGACGTGGGAGGCCGCGGTGAGGTTCAAGCCGCTTCCGCCCGCCTTCAACGACAGCACGAAGAACGGCACAGTCGCATCCTCCTGGAAGCGTTGCACGAGCCCGCCCCGAGCCCTGACCGGCGTGCTTCCGTGAAGCACGAGCCCGGGCCGCCCGAACAGGCCCGTCAGGAACGCGGCCAGCGGCTCCGTGGCCTCGCGGAATTGCGTGAACACGAGCATCTTTTCTTGTTTTGCCGCCACCGCCTCCACGATCTCGCGCAGCCGCGCGAGCTTGCCGCTGCCCGCCTCGTCCCAGATGCTCTCGCCCAGCCAGTGTGCCGGGTGATTGCAGATCTGCTTGAAGCGCATGAGGTAGGCCAGCACCAGGCCGCGTCGCTCGATGCCCTGCGTGAGGCCCGTGATGGAACGCTCGAATTCGTCGACCGTCTTCTGGTAGAGCGCGGCTTGCGGGCTCGAGAGGAGACAGAACGCCTTCACCTCGGTCTTGTCAGGCAAGTCCGCGACGACGGAGCGGTCGGTCTTGAGCCGGCGCAGGAGATAGGGCCGGATCAAGCGGCGCAATGGCGCATAGCTATCGTCCGGTCGATCAGCCAGCCGCTTGGCGAACGCCGAGAATTCGCGCGCCGAGCCCAGCAGGCCCGGGTCGAGGAAGTCGTAGATCGACCACAGATCTCCCAGGCGATTCTCGACGGGCGTGCCGGTGAGCGCGATGCGGCTACGCGCCTTCAGCGCCTTGACCGCCTCCGTCTGCCGGGCCCCGGGGTTCTTGATCGCCTGGGCCTCGTCGAGAATCAGCAGCGACCACTCACGCACCCGCAGCGCTGCGACGCGCGCCAGCGTGCCGTACGTGGTGATGACGAGATCGGTGGAGCCGAGTTCGGCGCCCGCCAGCTCGGCCAGCTCGCGCGGAGCCATGGCGGACGGGTGCGCGACGAGCGTCGTCAGCGACGGCGCGAAGCGGTCGATCTCGGCCTTCCAGTTGGCGAGGAGCGACGCCGGCGCCACCAGCAGATGCGGTGGCCCGGCGGCCCGCTCGCGCCGTTTGTGCAGGAGCAGGAGGGCAAGCACCTGGATGGTCTTGCCGAGCCCCATGTCGTCCGCCAGGCAGACGCCGAGCCGCAGCGACGAGGCGAACGCGAGCCACGCCACGCCTACCTTCTGATAGGGCCGCAGCGTGCCCCGAAAGTCGGGACCCGGATCGGTCTGCGCGAGCCCCGTTGGCCCGCGCAGCTCCTCCAGCGTGCGCGCGAGCCAGGCGCCGGCCTCGACGCGCGACCAGCCCTCAGTCGTCGCGAGCGCCGCGGCATCCTCCGGGGTCCGCGGGGCGCCGGCGAGCAGTCGCATGCCCTCGAGGAACGACAGGCCGCCCTTCTCCGCCTCACGCCGCACGCGCTCCCAGTGGGAGAGCACTTCGCGCAGCCGCTCGCGGTCCAGCTCGACCCATCGGCCGCGTAGCCGCACCAGCCCGCCCGACGACGCCAGGAGCTGGCGCACCTCCGCGTTCGTCAGCTTCTCGTCACCCAGCGCGACGGCGACTGAAAAGTCGAGCAGCGCGTCCGTCCCGACCACGCTTGGCTTCTTCTCGCCTACGCGCACAGCCACTTCCGGCCGTGGCGGGCGGCGCGCGCGCCACCAGTCGGGGACGCGCACGACCAGCCCGGCCGCCTCGAAGGCCGGGATGGCGTTCAGGAAGCGGTGAGCCTGGGCGGGCGTCCAGGCCGACGCCTGGTAGATTTCGCCGGAGTCGATCAGCTCGGCCAGCCACTCGGTCTGCTCCGCCGCGCGTTGGAGCGGTACGAGCAGATGGAGCAGCCCCTTCCGGTCGCCGCGCGCGGAGGACTCCTCGAGCGCGCGCGCGAGGGGGCGATGCTGCACCTTGCCGCCCGCGCCGGCGCGCGCCGCGTAGGTCGCGAGGAAGGCGAACGGATGTTCCTCGTCTGCGCGATTCTCGGCCAGGTGCAGGCACACCTTGCCGACGACGTGCCACGACGGATGGCGCGCACTCAGCCAGTCCGCGACCGAGCCAGGCTGCGCGCGGATCTCGTCGGCGAGTGCGCGGTTGAGGTCGGCCCAGCGCGCGTCGATCCAGTCGGCGTCGACGTACTCGCTGCCGTCCATGGGCGGGACACTGCCGGCCAGGCGCGCACGCTCGTCCTCGGGGCAGTCAACTTCCACTTGCCCGCGGCGCTCCTCGAGGTCGGGCAGGGCGCAGAGCCGCGTCACGAACGCGCGGCCGAGATCGCGCAGAAACGCGAGCGGGGGAGCGAGGGGCGTCTCGAGCTCGGTCGCCCCCAGATCGAGCAGCGCGTGCCCAGATCCACGCGCGAAGGCCCGGGCGACACGGGCGCGGGCCGCCGCGGAGAGGCCGTCAGTTGTCTCGTCGTCGCCGAGTGGTGTGTCCGCCAGCAGCGCGCCCGACGGCAGGATGGCCACGCGCATCGACTGCACTCTAAGCGGCGGTGGCCGTCGGCGCAACCGCCATGTATCATCCTTGCGCGCAGCGGCGAGTGGTGGGACGCGACAAAAGGAGTGGCGCGATGACGAAGACGAAGAGATCGCTGTGGTTGAGGGTGGCGGCACTTGTGGTCGTTGTGCTCGGGGCCGGCTCGATCGTGAAGCTCGGCGCCCAGCAACCGGGCGGTGGAGCGGTGCCCATCGGTGGTGACGACATCGGCGGCGTGGTCACCGGGCCGAGCGGGCCCGAGGCCGGTGTCTGGGTCATCGCCGAGACGACGGAGCTTCCGACCAGGTTTGCGAGAATCGTCGTCACCGACGACCAGGGCCGCTACGTGGTGCCCGACCTTCCGAAGGCCAAATACAAGGTGTGGGTCCGTGGCTACGGCCTCGTCGATTCGGCGAAGGTCGACGGCGAGCCGGGCAAGCCACTGAATCTCAGCGCGGTCCCGGCGCCGACCGATGCGGCGGCGGCGCAATACTATCCGGCGATCTACTGGTACTCGATGCTCAAGATCCCGGATGCCGATCAGTTTGGCGGCAAGAGCAACATCCCCGCGAA
>QHSQ01000569.1 GCA_003221615.1 Candidatus Rokuibacteriota bacterium
CGTTGTGAACCAGAACATATGTCCGAGCCAAGCACCAGTAGATGCGGCCAGCCAGACGCGTACGGGGTCGAGCACACCCTGGGCTGAGAGCGTCGCTGCCACGATGAGCGCGCCCTCCCCTTCGAGCAGCGCTCCCCCGAACACGGCAAGCAGGCCGTATCTGGAAACCAGAGCCGCGACGGAGGCAGTCGTCACGGGGTTCAACTATATAGGACCGGGGGGTGGGCAGAAGCCGCTGGGTGTCATCGCCCCGCCAACAGCGCGGGCCCATGGCATACCCGCACCACTCTATTCCGGGTCTTGCTGATTCTTGCTCAAACGATCGTCCGATGCGCTCGGGCAGGCCCATCCCGCATCCAAGAGACACGAGCATCGACCCAGCGTTGTCGAGTGCCCCGGGGATGGGCCTGCGGGGCCGGAGCCACAACACACAGGAGGACGGCAATGGTTCGCATGGGTGGCGCAGCGATGGTCGCAGCAACGTTCCTTGTGGCCGTGAGCGGATCGGCGATGCTCGCAGCGGCGGCGGATCGGGCCGGCACGCTACTAGCGCAGGCCAAGGACCCCGCGCTGGAGAGGACTCGCCAGGACTGCATCAGGAACCACGGCTGGTGGGTGAAAGACGTCAATGTCTGCGAGTACGAATCCAAGGCCAAGGCTGCGGCCACGGGAGAGTCTGAAAAACAAGCCTGCGAGCGCAACGGCGGCGCCTGGGATACCGCCGCCGGCTTCTGCGAGATCGAATCGAAAGCCAAGGCCAAGCAGTAGGGGCGTCAACGGCTCGCGGTCACAGTTCTGCAGGCTCACGGGCATGGCGTTCCGACGCGTGCCCGTGAGCGCGCCCGGCAGGCCTGTGCGAGCACCCGCCATGATTCGGTGGTCGAAGAGAATGCCCGTGACACTGGTGGTCCTCGCACTACTCCTGCTGGCCGGGCTCGTCGCAGGCACCGACTTCGCACGGCGGGTAGGCTTCCCGTCGCGCCGGTCGAGCAACGCGCTCTGGACGGAACGCCGCGCATTGCCCGTCTCGGACGTGGGAACCCTGGCGCCCGACTGGGTGCGGATCGCGCGGACGCTCCGCCCAGCGGTCGTCCACATAGGCGCTTGGGAGGTGGACGCTGGCAAGCCGACCTACCTCGGCTTGGGGTCAGGCTTGATCGTCAACCCCGATGGGTACATCGTCACGAACCAACACGTCATCGAGGCGGCCGCGGAGCTCCGTGTGAAGCTGGCCGACGGGCGGGAGCTGATTGCGACGGTTGTAGGCCAGGATCCAGTGGCGGATCTGGCGCTTCTCAAGATCGAGGCCGGCAACTTGCCCGTGATCCCACTCGGTGACTCATCGAAGCTGCAAGTGGGCGAGCCAGTCATGGCCATCGGCAGCCCCTTTGGCTTCGATCAGACGGCTACCGTCGGCATCGTGAGCGCCCTCGATCGCGAGGTCGAATTGAAGCCGAACGGCCGCTTCATCCAAACGGATGCGAACATCAACCCGGGGAACAGCGGCGGCCCGCTGATCAATCGGCGAGGCCAGGCGATCGGCATCAATACCGTGGTCGTGACCAAGGGCGGGGGGAACACCGGGATCAGCTTTGCGATCCCAACGCGATACGCTGAACCGATCCTGACTCGGCTGGCGTCCGAGCGAGGGATGGGCCCGACAGGTCCAGCGCGATGACGAGCAGAGCCAGCTCGCCAAGCTGCACGAGGTGCTGAACGTCCGCCAATACCCGCGTCGACGCTTGACGCTGGCGCTCCGAGCCCGGCTACGATACCTTCCCTTCAGGCGCACCTGCGTACGAGGTACGAGACATGGAGTCGTCTGAGCGCCGCCGCCGCATTGCGATTGCAGAGGCGTCCGACAAGCTCTGGAACGGTGAGATAACTCGCTCGGCTTTTCTTCAGATCTGCGCGCGCGCCGGTATCGGGCTTGCGGGACTCGCCACTCTTTCGAGCCCGAGACGGGCGACGGCGGGGCCGCCGACAGTCCAAGAGATCAGAGCCACGGCCGGCCCGAGCTCCGCGATCGAGCCATCCAGTGATCAGCACAGATTTCTTCGTGACGCAGGCCGGACCTTGTCCGGGCAGACGGTGCACGTCGTGACCGAGGATACGCCGCCCTCCTTGGCAACGCGCGAGATCATGAAGCATGAGTTCATTCCGCTCACCGGCATCGACGTCGTATGGGAGCTGCTGCCTCTCGACCGTGTTCTGGCGAAGGTGAGCGCGGACACAGCGAGGCGAGCGGGCACGAACGACATCTTCTACCTGGATCAGGCGTGGGTCGGTCGCTTCGCCCATGACACGGTGCCAGTGCAGAAATTGCTTGCCAGGAAGGACCTCGCCTACCCCGGTTATGATTTCGACGACATCCTGCCGGCACTCGTCAGGCATATCGCATCGTACGACGGTCAGGTCATGGGTATTCCCTACGACATTCCAATCCACATCCTGCTGTACCGGAGGGATATCTTCGATCGGCTCCGCTTGCCGATCCCCAAGACCGTCCCCGAGTATCTCGTGACCGTCCAGGCCATCCAGCGCGAGTTGCAACCCCACGTGTACGGGACTACGGCGATGTGGAAATCAGGCCATTACTCCCTGCTCATCGATGCTGCGACGTGGTTGTGGGCGTATGGTGGCTCCTTCTTCGGTCCCGGCAATCGGCCCACCGTCAACGATGACCGCGCCGTGGCGGCGATGGAGTTCATGCGGACGCTCGCGAAGTACGCCCCACCGGAGGCCATCACGTGGGACTGGAACGGCGCAACCAAGAGCTTCGTCGAAGGCCGCGCGGGCATGTACATCAACGCGGGGGAGTGGTTCTCGGTC
>QHSQ01000570.1 GCA_003221615.1 Candidatus Rokuibacteriota bacterium
CTTCAGGTTGCGCACGTAAGGCTCGAGCAGGCCTCGCGGTGATCCGCGATCCACGGACACGCCGACCACGACCAGCCCGCGAGCCCGGTAGCGCTGCCACAAGGCCTCCAGGGAAGGCATCTCGAGCACGCAGGGCTGACACCAGGTCGCCCAGAAGTTCAGGACCACGAGCTTGTCGCGATGATCGGCCAGGGACGCGCGCGCGCCGTCGAGCGTGCCCAGCGTGAACGCGGGGGCCGGCTGACCTTCTTTGAGCTCGACGATGCCCGCTTTCTCGAACGGGTCCAGCGCGGGCGTGGCGCCGTGGTGACCGCCGTCCTCGCCGGGACGCCGGATCGGCAGCAGCCAGAAGACCGCGCCCAGCACGACGAGGGCGAGCGCGGCGCGGATCAGCGTCTCTCGCCGGCTCGCCCCGAGGATCGCGTCAGACGCCCAGCTTTTCACGCGTGATCGGGCTCTCTCGAAGCTCCTGCGAGGAGGCCTCGAAGACGATCGAGCCCTTCTCCATGATGTAGCCCCGGTCGCACACGGAGAGCGCGACGCGCGCGTTCTGCTCGACCAGCAGTACGGTCACGCCCAGCCGCTTGAGCTCGAAGACCATGTCGCGGATGTGCCGGATGAACGCGGGCGCCAGCCCCTGCGTGGGCTCGTCCATCAGGATCAGCCGCGCGCCGGCCATCATCACGCGCGCGATCGCGAGCATCTGCTGCTCGCCACCGGAGAGCGTCTTGCCCGGCTGCTCGATCCGCTCGCGCAGGCGCGGGAAGTGATGGAACACCTCGTCGAGACGGCGGCGCCGGAGCGCGGCCGACCGGTCGGGGGCGGCCGACAGGCCGAGCTCGAGGTTCTCGCGCACGCTGAGTCCGGGAAAGATCCGACGATTTTCCGGCACGAAGCCGACGCCGAGCCGCGCGATCTCGTGCGGGGCGCGTCGCGCGAGATCGACGCCCTCGAACTCGATCGAGCCGCGCCAGGGCTCGAGGAACCCGATCAAAGTCTTCATCAAGGTGGTCTTGCCCATGCCGTTGCGCCCCAGGAGCGCGACCGCCTCGCCGGCGCGCACCTCGAGCGAGACTCCGAAGAGGATGGGCGTCGCCCCATACCCGGCGTGGACTTCACTGATCTTCAGCATTGGGGGACCTCGAAGAGTCACAGACGCTAGGCTCCCAGGCCGGGAGTGTAGCATCGGAGCCGCCGCTGATCGGATGAAGGGCCAGGGGCTCGAAGGGCTCGTTCAGTAGGACGGGGATCAGGGCCGGGTCGACCTGGACCCTGATCACCTCGCCCTTCGTCAAGCCACCAGCCAGGACGCCGTCGTACCGGCTGATGCCGATGAAGCGCCACGATGCGGCACCATCGACTGCGCGAGGCGTCACCTTGATCGGCGAGGCCAGCACATTCCGCAGAACCTGACGGGCCAGGAGCGGGTCGTCGTCCAGGTACTGGGACCAACTACCCCACTGCTCGCGAAGCTGCTCGACTCTGTCCCGATCGGCCTGGACGTCCATCTCGACGCCTTCGAGGTAGGCGACCCGGGCCTCGGCATCGCGACGCTCCTGCTGCGTCGCCTTCAACTCGGCCACCAGAGCGACTGCCTCGTCGGTCCTGGCGATCGCCTTCGCCAACCGGGCCTCGGCGGCGGCGAGCTTCGGGATCTCGACCAGCAGGTGCTCAGCGCGACGCTGCTCCCGGGCCTCGACGTCGTCGGCGACCTGGCGCAAGTGGGCCTCGAACGACTCGGTCGCTTAGACCAGGTGGACTACTTTTAAGTCTTCAAGCGGCAATGGGCGCGGGAGACCGTGCTCATGACATCAATGATGGACCGGCGCGGGTCATCAACGCCGTGAGTTCGAGCCTCGTTGCAGCGCCGGTGGCTGTTGAGGCGCGTCCCGCGGCTAGTCCTCGCGCTCGGCCGCCTTGAACATATCCCATGCTAAAAGCTTCCTTCACTTGCCCCTGAGCTTCACGTCCTCGTAGGGCGCGGACCACGGGTAACCGGCGATGAGCCCGAGCCCGGACTCCTCGACCCTCGGTCCCAAGCCAACCAGTATGGTGGACTCCCAGAGCGGCGCAACCATGACCTTGTCATGCATGAGCTGCTGGATGCGATGCAGCGTTGCTTCGCGTCTCTTCCTGTCCATCTCGGCGGCCTGTTCTCGGAAGAGCCCATCGATGTCGGGATAGCTCCCGTAGACATAGGTGCCGCCGGCGGCGACGAAGTTCTCGATCCTTGTCGCCGCGTTACCGAAGGCGCCACTGCCGGCGTAGATGAGATTCCGAAA
>QHSQ01000571.1 GCA_003221615.1 Candidatus Rokuibacteriota bacterium
AAGAGCGGCATGGGCAACGACATGAACATGGGCTCGGGAAGCATGGGCGCCATGAACATGGGATCCGGCATGGCGATGGACCTGAACGACATCGACTACGACGCATTCCTCGCCAATGACCGCACGCTCGCCGATCCGGAGGTCATCCGCACCGAACCGGGCGGGCGGGTCCGGCTGCGGTTGATCAACGCCGCGTCCTCGACGCAGTTCTGGATCGATCTCGGGGCGCTCGCCGGCACCGTCGTCGCCGCCGACGGCCATCCGGTTCGACCGGTGCGCGCCAGCCGTCTCCCGCTCGCCATCGCCCAGCGGCTCGACGTGCTGATTGATCTTCCTGGGAACGGTGCCTATCCAATCTTCGCGCAGGTCGAGGGCAAGCGGGCACGCACGGGGATTGTCCTCGCAGCGTCCGGCGCGCTTGTGTCACGCCTCGCCGCGGAGGCCGCAGAAAATGCGCCGCCGGTCGATCTCTCGCTGGAACGTCGCCTCGAAGCGGTCACCCCCCTGGCGCCGCGCGCGCCCGACGCGACGCACCGCGTGATCCTCGCCGGCGCCATGGCGCCGTATACCTGGTCGCTGAACGGCGAATATTGGCCTAACGTAACCCCGCTGATAATCGCCACGGGTCAGCGCGTGGCAATTGAGATGCTAAACCACACGATGATGGCGCATCCGATGCACCTTCATGGCCACGCCTTCCAGGTCGTGGCCCTAAACGGCGCGCCGCTCGCAGGTGCCGTGCGCGATACCGTCCTGGTGCCGCCAATGGGCAGCGTCACCATCGCCTTTGACGCCGACAACCCCGGCCGCTGGGCGTTTCACTGCCACAATCTCTACCACATGGTGACGGGCATGATGACCGAGCTTCGCTACCCCGCGATCATCTGAGCGAAGCCAGGGCGAGCTCCGAACAATCCACCTCGCGGCCCACCTCGTGACCCGCCGAATCCTCTCCGAATCTCAGATCGCTCGCTACAACGAACTGCGTGGCTACACAGCGCCCGAGGACAAGCACCGGAATCAACAGGGCAAGCACTGAGCCGACGAAGGGATCGACGAACGCGCGAGATTCTAGAGGCCGCAGTTTTCGTGCGCCACGCTAGGAGCGGGCCTCCAAGGCGACCCGCCGGAGCCGCAGCGCGTTCGCGATCACCGACACAGAGCTGAATGTCATCGCTGCGCTGGCGATGATCGGACTCAGCAACACGCCCGCGACGGGATACAGCACGCCAGCGGCGATGGGCACGCCCAGCGCGTTGTAGACGAACGCAAAGAACAAGTTCTGCCGGATGTTGCGCATCGTCGCCCGGCTGAGATTCCGAGCGCGGACGATCCCGCGGAGATCACCCTTCACCAGGGTGATGTCGGCCGACTCGATGGCGACGTCGGTCCCAGTGCCCATGGCGATCCCGACGTCAGCCTGGGCGAGCGCCGGAGCGTCGTTGACGCCATCGCCGGCCATGGCGACACGCCGGCCTTCCGTCTGCATTGCCAGGACCACGCTCCTCTTCTGATCGGCCAGGACCTCCGCCTCGACACGCTCGATGCCCAGTTTGCGGGCCACCGCTTCGGCGGTGCGACGGCTATCACCCGTCACCATCACGACTCGCAGTCCGCACTCGCGGAGCATCCGGAGCGCATCAGGCGTCGACGGCTTGATCGGGTCGGCGACCCCTATCAACCCAACCAGTCGCCCGTCGACAGCGACGAACATCACCGTCTCGCCGTCACCGCGTAGACGTTCGGCCTCCGCCAGCATGAACGTGTCGATCGTCACGCCGAAGTCCTGGAGGAGCCGATGATTGCCCAGTGCGATGGAATGCCCCTCGACGCGGCCAAAGACGCCCTTGCCGGTTTCCGAGCGGAAATCCTCGACCGCTGAGAGCTTGACGCCGCGCTCGGCCGCGCCGATCAGGATCGCGCTGGCGAGCGGGTGTTCGCTAGCACGCTCCAGGCTTGCAGCCAGCCGCACGACCGATTCCTCGTCGTTGCCCGGCGCCGGTTTGACCGTCGTGAGCCGCGGCTTGCCCTCGGTCAGTGTCCCGGTCTTGTCGACGATCAACGTGTCAACCTGTTCCATGACCTCCAGCGCCTCTGCCTTCTTGATCAGGACGCCGGCGAGAGCACCTCGACCCGTCCCTACCATGATCGACATGGGCGTCGCCAAGCCAAGGGCACACGGGCAGGCGATGATCAGCACGGCGACGGCGTTCACCAGGCCGTATGCAAGCCGCGGTTCCGGCCCCCAGAGACTCCAGCCGACGAACGTCAGCACGGCAATAACGACGACCGCGGGCACGAACCACGCCGACACTAGATCTGCGAGCCGCTGGATCGGTGCACGCGTTCGCTGTGCTTCACTGACCATCTGGACGATGCGCGCGAGCAGCGTCTCACTGCCGACGCGGTCGGCACGCATGACGAAGGCGCCACGGCCGTTTACGGTGCCACCCGTCACACGATTCCCGGGCGTCTTCTCCACTGGGATCGGCTCGCCGGTCGCCGTCGACCGGAATACGCTCTCCGGACCGGACGCGTAGCTGGTCGCCAACTTGAACTGCCTCCAGCGGCACGTCTTCTTCAGTGCCGTCCGGCCGGATGCGGCGCGCCGTCGGTGGTGCGAGATTCAGGAGAGCCTTGATCGCGCTGCTTGTCTGACTCCGCGCACGCAGCTCCAGCACTTGGCCGAGCAGCACTAGCACGGTGATCACGGCCGCCGCTTCGAAATACACCCCTACTTCGCCGCCGTGGGTACGAAACGAGTTCGGGAAGATGGCTGGCGCCACCGTTCCGACGACGCTGTAGAGGTACGCGGTGCCCGTACCGAGCGCAATGAGCGTGAACATGTTCAGGCCGTAAGAGCAAGACCGATCCAGAATCGGCGCGTCATGCTGATCAGCTCCGGATCGGGTCCCTCGTCAGCCGTGACCGTCATCGGCTCCAGGGCCATGCCACAGATCGGACAACTCCCCGGCTCGTCCCGGACGATCTGCGGGTGCATCGGGCAAGTCCACTTCGTCCGCGGGGGGGCCGGCGCAGGCGCGATGGCGTCGGCGGCCGGCTTCGTCGGCGACGGCGCCTCGTAGCGCTTCGGGTCCGCCACGAACTTCTCACGGCAGCCCTGACTGCAGAACCAGTACGTCTTGCCAGCGTGGTCGGTACCGCCGCCCGGTGCCTGTCCAGGAACTACATCCATCCCGCAGACGGGGTCCTTCTCGGCGACGGCCGAGGTGGCGTTGTGGTGATGTCCGTTATGCTGTTTCATGGGCGCCTCCTTCGCCCGTACTGACGGACGGCCGCTATTACTCAGGGACGGGCTCCTGTTCCCCTACGCACGTCGGCCGGGACTCGTCCCGGACGTGCTGGCGCGCGCGCTGTGCGGCCTCACCGACGGGCTCCCGGTCGCGGTGATGCTGACGCCAAGCACCTTCGAGTCTGCGGCCGCGACGTTACGAGCCGTCCACATTCACTCGGTAGGCTGGGCTGCTCGGGACCTGCGCCTCGAAATAGGCCCGACTATCGGCGGGAATTGTGTCATCCACGGCGCTGGAAACCTGCGAGATTACATGTCCCTTCGCATCTAGTCCACGAATGATGACCCGCACGGGTTGAGCGGCCTGTCCTCTATTGCCACGGACGTACCCGGTGATCCTAGTCTGGCCTTCCCAAGTTGCGCTGGTCTCGAAGTCCACTTTATTCAGGTCCTCGGCCCTCGCCGCCTGGCTACCGACGCCGGGCAGCGCCGGTGTGAGCCCGGCCCCGACCAGCAGCGCGGCCGCAACTGCAAACCCCTTCTTATTCATCGCCTCTCCTTTTCGAGTGGTTCTGCACTCATTCCACTCTTGGGATCCTCTGCCCCTTGTGATGCAAGTCAGATCGGTCGCGATACCGGGAAATGTATGCGGTGTACCCCCAGGCGCGTCGCACCCTCATCGCTCCATCACGACCGTGACGGTCTCGGCGACCTCGTTGCCGCCCTCGTGCCTGGTCGTGACGCTGACGATCCAGCCTGGCTTGAGGTCGGATATCGAGAGCGAATGCTCGACGAACCCTGTCTTCCCAGGCTCGGTCGACCGCGCGAACCTGAGGATCCTTGATTCGGGTTTGAGGACGATGGTCACGTCTCGCGTCTTACCCTTCGCCGTTGTCTGGAGCGTCAGGGTCTTGCCCGATGTGTCGATCGCTTTGACCGTGCCTGAGATCGGCGCCTCGTCTGCAACAGAGTGGGCGGCGCTCACGACGCCGACGACGATGAACGCCACGATCACGAACATTGCCTTGGTCACGTCGTCCTCCTGTGCACGGCATCAGGCGCTCAGCGGGATCCCGCCTCCGCCGTGCGTCCGCCACGGGACAGCGACAGCACGTAGTACACGAGGTCCCATAGCTGGTCGGGCTCGAGCGAGTCGCCGTACGATGGCATCGGCGTGCCGGCGAGCCCGGTCGCGAGCGTCCGATACATGTCCTCTGGCCGCGCGCCGTTCTTGAAGCGCTCCGGCCGGGTCAGATCCGTCGCGGCGATCGGCAGGTTGCGATTGTCCTTGAGCGTCGGCGCGGAGGGCCCGTCACCGCGGCCGCGTTCGCCGTGACACGCCAGGCACTCGGCATCGGCGTAGAGTTGCTTGCCTCGAGCCAGGCGCTCCGGCGTCAGGGTGGGCGCCGCGGGCACGGTGACGGTCTTGACCGCACCCCGCTCCCAGAAGCCGCGGTTCAGGCTCTTGACGTACTCGAGGACCTCGAGCCGCTGCGCGACGGGCATGTGCTGGAAGCTCGGCATGATGCGATGGCCGCGCAGGCCGATGGTCATTGGACCGCCACTGCTGCGCACGCCCTCCGTCAGCGTGCGGAACAGATCGGCGGTCGTCGGGAGCTGACCCGACGGCGTGGAGCGGAACTTGAACTCCGCGCTGGTGAAGTCTCGCGGTTGAGGAGCCCTCCGAGGCGCGAGCATGGGCCCGACCGAGCCGTCGCCCTTGCCCGCGACGCCGTGGCATGGGACACACGCCATGGCAAAGATGTCGCGGCCCATCGCGACGCTCTCCGGATGCTCCCAGGGCACGTGTGGTCCGTTGTGCCCGGAGAACGTGTGCTGATACGCCATCACGGCCCATCGGTCCTCGACCGAGAGATCGCTCTTCCATGGCGGCATGGCGGAGCCCTTACCCTTGAACGGCTCGACTTGTCCGCCCTCGCTCACGCGCCAGAACCAGTAGTTGTCGCGCATCTCCGCGACGCCGTCCTTGTCGCGGAAGTCGGGCGGTTTGAGGGGTAGCGCCACGCCGGCGGGGCCCTTGCCGTCGCCCTGGTCGCCGTGGCAGACCGCGCAGCGGCCCAGTCGATGCCGATGAAGACTTGATTGCGCCAGTTCCGGAGTGGACTGTCTTCGACGAAGCTCCGGAGGTTCACAGTGTCGCGGACGAAGAAGGCGATGTTCTGCCAGGGATAGAACTTCGCTTGCAAGGACAGCACGGAGCCGTCACGCTTCTCGTCCTTCAGGCCGCCGGCCCAGAGCTGGTCGAACCGGCTCGACAGCATGACCTTCTCGTGGACGAGATAGTCCGCTTGAATCGTGAGACCGCTCGCGGAGCGGTCGAAGCTCCCTCGCAGCGCGCCGGGCAGGCCGTAGAGCCGATCCCAGATCACCGCGCCGTAGACGTCAAGCTGCTTCCATCGGACGTTGGCCGCGATGCCATACCGCAATCGGTCGAGACGGTTGCCGCCGGGATGATCAGGGTCCTCCGGATCGGGCGCGCGGACGACGCCAAAGCCCCAGTTCACGAGGGCGGAGACGTTGAAGGTGAGCTCACCGCGGTCGAGGAGGTCAAAGCGTACGGCCGCGTAGGTGTTGAACCCTTCGTTCTCACGGAGGAAGCCGATCTGGCCGAGGACAACGTCGTTGAACATCGCGTGAAAGTCGGCCCCCGGGGCGCCCGACGTGTTGTACATGACCTGGTCCGTCACGAGCTGCGGCTCGCGCTCGTCGCGGTTCTTGAACAGCCCGAAGAACTTGGAGGCGAATGCATATGGGACTACCGGCAAGCGCTCGACCTCACCGTGGGCGACCTCGAGCTCCGTCGGAGCGATGAGCTGGCGGTTGGTCGCGTAAGAAAAGTTCGTGTTCGGATCGACCTTCCCGGCCATCAGCATCGGGCCGTGCATCGAGAAGCCGCCATGCTGGCCAACCATCGTCTGGCCACCCATTTCCATGGTCGGGGCCCCGAGCAGGCCGAGGAGGCGTCCGAAGTTGAGCATGAAGAACGCCTCCTTGCCGAGACCGAACTCGCCTCTGGTGAAGTAGCGGCCGTTCTCGAAGACCATCGCGTTCGGCGCACCTTCGATCTCGACGAAGACACTCAACTCGGGCAGAAGAGGCCGCGCCACGAACAGGGTGATCTCGTCGGGTGGCGCGAACTTCGTCTCGGTCTCTCGAGGAGACACCGTGGACTCGAACAGCCCGCCCTCGATTCGCAGGGCGAGGCTGTCGATCAGCGTCTTGCCCGCGCCGTCCTCCCTGACGCT
>QHSQ01000572.1 GCA_003221615.1 Candidatus Rokuibacteriota bacterium
CGCCCTGAAGAACGTACTCATGGAGTCACCAGGAACTGACGCACGGACTGAATGAGTCCTTGCGTGACAATGTGAGACTTCAGGGCGAGCGCGGCGATGGCGCTCGCGAGGGTCACCGCGAAACTGCCAATGCTCCACCGCAGGAGGCGTTGTGTCCTCGAGCCGCGAAGCTCCCTTCCCTTGGACTGTGGCCGGGTGCCATCTTCGAGGTACTCAATTGCCTGATTGACGATTTGTCGATCGATCCGGCGCTTCTGGTCCGCATATCCGAAGAGGAGGCAGTGATCACAGACGGTATTGATGAGCCTCGGAATCCCGCCCGCGTAGGCAGAGATTCGGTCCACCGCGGAGTCGGCGAACAAACCCAGATCCCGCGCGCCCGCGATGCGCAGCCGGGTCCGGATGTAGGCGCGGGTCTCCTCCAGGGTCAGCGGCGGGATCTGACAGCGCAGTCCGACGCGCTGCTTGAGCTGCCGCAGTTCGGGCAGATTGAGCCGGGTCTTGAGCTCCGGCTGCCCGACCAGCAGGATCTGCAGCGGCTTGCTCGTAGGGGTCTCGAAGTTTGAGAGAAGTCGGATCTGCTCGAGCGTCGCGACGTCAACGTTCTGAGCTTCGTCGATGATGAGGACGGTGTTCTGACCGTCCCGCTCGCGCTTGATGAGGAAATTATTCAACGCGATGAGCCGCTGCGCCCGCGAATCCCCTGCCTTGGGGATGCCCAAATCCTCGAGGACGTACTCGAGTAGCTCGTCGAACCGCAGCGTGGAATTGACGATGAACGAGATCGCGCTATGTCCGTTGAGCCGTTGCCTGAGGGCGTGAAGGAGGGTCGTCTTTCCGGTGCCCACCTTTCCGATCAGGACGATGAAGCCCTTCCGCTCCTGGGTGCCGTAGAAGAGCTGGGCGAGCGCTTCCCGGTGCCCCGGAGTCATGTGGAGGAATCTGGGATCCGGGGTCGTATTGAAGGGTTTCTCCGCGAGCCCGAAGAACGTTAGATACATGTCGCAGTCCTCACGAGACGACACGCGCCAGGAGCAAGACCAGGGTTTCGTTCCCGTGCGCAGCGACATAGACGATGCCGACGATCGTGACGAGGCCAGTAAAGGCCGCGGTTGCAGCGAGCGGTATGCGCCACCACCGGCGGAGAGAATCCCTTCGGGTCACAATTCGTGGGATGCTGACCAGTACCGGCACTTTGCTGTACGCGCGCAGGTCGTCGAGCGCGTGGAACGAGGTGTCGAGCTGCTCTGCCAGCAGGACGGCCCCGATGGCCAGGCCGATCGCACCCGCGAGGGTCATGATGAGGAGTCGGAGGCGGTTGGGCGCCGCCGGCTGAGCGTTTGGCACGGCCGGATCGACCACCCGGAACTGTTCCCCTTTCTGGCGCTGTTCCATCGTCTCGGCGAGCTGGGCCTCCTCGTAGCGCTTCTGTAGCGAGGCATAGAGTTGGCGAGTGCTTTCGTAGTCGCGGGAGAGTTCCATGAACTCTTGCTCGCGCCGTGGCACGTTCTCGACTCTTGTCTGATAGGCCGCGGCGGCGCTCCGGAGCCGGCCTTCCTCCGTCTTGAGGATCTTGAGCTCGGTCTGCACCTCGTTGAGCGCCTCTCTCAGCCGGAGCACATACGGCGTCGCGGGCGTCGCCGTCTGTTTTGCTTCCAAGTTGCGTTCCGAGTTGCGTTCCGAGTTGCGTTTCGACTGGCGGGCCATGGCGGCGGCAAGCTCACGCTCGAGCGCGGCGACCTCGGCTGCCAAGAGGGCCACATCGGGATAGTTCTCATTGAATCGAAGGCGGAGGCTCGCCAGTTCCTCTTTTTTCTGTTCTAGGCGGGCTGCCTCGCGGAGCTCGGGCGTGGCGAACTGGGTACCTGGCCCTGCCCCCGGGGTCAGGAACGACTCGGCCTCCGCCAACTGACTCGAGAGCGTCTGCTTCCGCTCGTTGGCTCGTGTCTGACTATCCGCGTTCCGGAGGAGCTCCGCGCTCAAACGGTCCAGGGTGTTGAGGTTTGTGTCCATCTGCTGAGGCAACTCGCCCAGGTAGCGGCGCTTGAACCCGCTTACCCGCTGCTCCAGTTCGTCGAGCCGCTTCTTGGTTTCGGCGAGCTGGACCTTGAGAAACTCCGTGGTGCCAGTCGCCTGGCGTTCCCGCGCCTTCGTGTTGCCCTCGATGTAGAAGGACGCGAGGGTATTCGCGACGCGTGAGACGGTCTCCCGGTCCCGACCCTGATAGCTGATCGTGAAGGCCACCGTGGCCTCACGCAGGCCTTTCAGCTCCGTGCTCTTGAGCTCCAGGCTGATGTCCTTGCGCATGCGCGCCACGAGCATGTCCATCGGGACGCGCTCCCGCAGATCAACGTAGAGGCCGAACCGATTGATCAGAGCTTCCAGCCGGGGGCGGCTCAGGACTTCCTGGCTGATCGTCTGAAGCCGAGTCTCGATAAGGCTCGTCACGGTCGACCGCACGAAGAAATCGGGGACTTCCTGGCGATCTGCCAGCACGGTCGCCGCCGACCGATAGATGTTGGGCAGGAAGGCGCTGAGGCTGACGCCGCCCGCCAGGAGGGCCACGAACGCCAGAATCGCGAGCCACTTCCGCCGGCTCCAGATGGCCGCGAGCGTATCCAGGGAGAACTGGCGCGGTTTCTCGTCCACCGTATCCATGTCGTTCGCTCGTCCTCAGCCCGCCTGAGCCCTTACGGCACCATGATGATGTCGCCGTTGCGGAGGTAGAAGTTCTCCTGCTCGCCGACGAGCGCCTTGTTGTAGTTGAAGGGAATCCGCTTCATCGTCTTCCCGTCTGGCTGGAGGATGACGATCTTCGAGCGCGACGCGAA
>QHSQ01000534.1 GCA_003221615.1 Candidatus Rokuibacteriota bacterium
CACCCGAAGAACTCGTTCACATAGACCCACGCACCGGTCGGCCCGACTGCTCGCAGGCGGAGCAGCTGCCGGACCTTGTCGATGGTCTCGCCGCGCCCGTGGGCAATCGCGCGCTGGCGTTCCCGCTCCAACTCGAGAATCCGCGTGCGGAGGAATTACGCGTGCTCCCATTCCCGCTCCAACCGGGCCCGCAGCGCTGCGGGCCCGGGCGAGCCGTCCCACAGGCGCACCGTCTTCGCCGCGGCCCCGATGTTGGTGCCCGGCGGCAGCCAGAGGCCCTGGTTCGCGAGCAGGCCGTGCATCCGGTTCGCCACCCGCGGGCGCTCCTGCTTCAAGGTCCGCAGCTCGCGATGCAGCTGGCGCCGATCCTCCTCTTCGACCGTGGGCACGCGCACGACGCTCCACACGGCGCGCTCGCCCGCGTGGTAGCGCAGCAGCATCCCGAGCAGCTTGCGGACATCCAGGGCATCCGACTTCGCGCGCCGGAGCCGGCGATTCACTTCGATGCTCGACGAGTCCACGACCACGTTCGCGATCCCGAGGGAGTTCAAGTACCGGTGCAGCCAGAACCCGTCGCGGCCCGCCTCGTAGCAGCTCCGCACTGAGGTGGCGGCCTTCAGGCCGAACCATTGCTGGGCGTCGGCGATCTCCCGGGTCAGCCGCGCGAGATCGCGCGCCGGCATCGTTCGCACGCGCGGCGTGGCCCCGGGCTCGGTCGTGAACCCGAGCTTCCACTCATTGCTCCCCAGCTCGAAGGCGAGGTACAGGCACAGCGTGGTCGCTCCGGTATTCTCGGCGGTGCGGGTCGCTCTGGTCATCGTCGGCTCCTCTCTTCCTCGTTTTGGCTGAAACAAGGTTGCAGGAGCTTACCAGCAGCGGCCCGCTCTGCTTCTTCCATTGCACCTTCATAGGATCTCGGTGGAGGATGGCTGGCGGGCAGTCTAGCAGACCTGAACTATTGCTGATCTGCTCTCAAGAGGTGGCCGCGTGGGTCGAGCCCGCTATTCTATGACCTGATCCGCTCGCACCAAGAGCGATTGGGGAATGGTCAGGCCGAGCGCTTTCGCGGTTTTCAGGTTGATCACCAGCTCGAACTTGGTGGGCCGTTCCACCGGAAGATCCGCCGGCTTGGCGCCCTTGAGGATCTTGTCCACGTATTCGGCTGCGCGTCGGTAGAGATCTTCGGCGTTAGCCCCGTAGGACATGAGCCCGCCTGCCCGCGGATAGAAGCTGAAAACGAACATCCCGGGCAGTCGACGTTGCGCCGAGAGCTCAATGACCCGGAGCCGGTTGGCGACAAATAGATCGTCCTGCTGCACGATAAAGGCTCCGACCTGCGCCGCTGTGAAGCGCGCAAATGCTGCCTCAAACTCAGAAGGTGAGCGGACTTCGGCAACATGAAGCGTCAGTCCCAGCGCGCGGGCTGCCGCGGTCATCTCGGTAAGTTGAGCTTTATGAACTTCATAGCCCGGATTGGCGAGGTGACCGACGCGCGTAAGACCAGGGATCGCCTCCTTCAGCAGCTCCAGGCGCTTGGACATGAGTTCCCGATTGATCGTAGTGAGCCCAGTGAAGTTCCGGCCGGGTCGCGCCAAACTCTCGACCAATCCGATCGCAATAGGTTCACTCACTTGGGCGAAGACGACGGGAAGTCTGGTGCCCGTCCGCTTCATGGCAAGGGCTGCTGGCGTGTTGATGGCAAATATGAGCTGGAGTGGCAGGCGCGCCAGTTCGGCCGCTAGGGCATTGAGCGTGGGTTGTTCGTCGCCCGCCCATCGGTACTCGGTCACGATGTTCTGTCCTTCGATCCACCCATGATCTCGTAGCCCATCGCTAAAAGCCTTACGCAACCCGGCGTTCGTGGTCGCGGTCCCGGGAGCCAGATAACCAATCCGGGCTACCTTTCCAGTCGCTTGTGCCTGAATCGGGAGCGGCGCGATGAATATGCTCCCACCGACCACGGTGATGAACGCTCGCCGGTCCATCAATCGATAATCTTGTCCGCTCGCACGAGCACCGATTGCGGGATCGTCAAGTTAAGAGCCTTCGCGGTCTTGAGGTTGATCACCAGCTCGAACTTGGTTGGTCGCTCGATGGGCAAGTCACCGGGCTTGGCGCCCTTCAGGATACGGTCGATGTAATAGGCAGCGCGCCGAAACACGTCCGCCAAATTCGGGGAATACGACATGAGCCCGCCTGCCTCGACATCCGCCCGCAGCCCGAACATCGTCGGCAGCCGCTGCTTGGTGGCGAACTCCACGATGATTGGGCGATACGCACTCGTGAGGGGGGATGGGAACGTGATGAGAGCGTCGGGGCGCTTTCGTGTCATCGCCGAGAAAGCTATCGGGAAGTCTTTGGGATCTTTCACCTCCAACGGCTGCAGTACGATAGCCAAGACGCGAGCGGCTGACTGGGCCTCTTGCCATT
>QHSQ01000125.1 GCA_003221615.1 Candidatus Rokuibacteriota bacterium
CGCTCGCCGAGGCGCGCGGCTTCTACTATGTCCACCGCGAGCGGCCCTTCTATCAGAGCCTCTGCTCGTTCATGACCGAGGGACCGTCTCTGTTGATGGTGCTCGAGGGGGACGACGCGATCCAGCGCTGGCGTGATCTCATGGGCGCGACCGATCCGGCCAAGGCGGTTGCCGGCACGATCCGGAAAGATTTCGCCTCGTCGATCGAGGCCAACGCGGTACACGGCTCGGATTCGCCGGAATCGGCGGCGATCGAGATCCCGTACTTCTTCTCGAGCCTCGAGCTCTGCCCGCGGTAGCGCGGGACCGGTCCGTCCGGAGGGACGCCCATGACCTACGCGACGTTGAAGTACGAGCTCAGCGACTCCATCGCCACCGTCACCATCAATCGCCCGGAGAAGAACAACGCGATCTCGATGGAGATGCGCGCCGACTTCCGGGTGCTGGCCGACGAGCTGTACGGGAACGAGGCGGTCCGCGTCGCGGTGTTCACGGGGACCGGCAAGACCTTCTGCGTGGGCGCCGACGTCTCGACGTTCGAGACTGACTGGAACACGCCGGTGTTCCGCGCGAACACGCGGCTCCTCACCAGCTTCTTCAACGACCTCGAGGCGCTCGAGAAGCCGCTGATCGCGGCGATCAACGGCACCTGCGTCGGCGGCGGCCTCGAGCTGGCGCTGGCGTGCGACCTCCGGATCACCGCGCGCTCAGCGCGGTTCGGCCTGCCCGAGAACAACCTCGGACTGATCCCGGGCATCGGGGGGTGCTCGCGTCTGGTCAAGCTCGTCGGCTTCGGGCGCGCCAAGGAGCTCGTGCTGACCGGGGAGATCATCGCCGCCGACGAGGCGCTGCGGGTCGGGCTCGTCAATCGTGTGGTGGACGACGCCGAGCTCGCAAGCGAGGCGCGCGCGCTCGCCTCGCGCCTGGCCGCCAAGGCCCCGCAGGCGCTCGGCCTGGCCAAGCGGGTGATCCAGAGCTGCGTGAGCGCCGATCTGCATACGGCCCGGACCCTGGAGAGCTTCGGCCAGTCGATCCTGATCAAGACCGACGATCACCGGGAGGGCGTGAAGGCCTTCCGGGAAAAGCGCCGGCCTCGCTTCGAGGGTCGCTGAGCGTATGATCGCCACGAGATGAGGATCGCGAAGGTCCTCGTAGCGAACCGGGGCGAGATCGCGGTGCGGGTGATCCGCGCCTGCCGCGAGCAGGGTATCGTCTCGGTCGCCGTGTTCTCCGCGGCCGACCGCGAGGCCTTGCACGTCCAGATGGCCGACGAGGCGTACCCGATCGGTCCGCCCGCCCCGAGCGAGAGCTACCTCGCCATCGACAAGCTCGTGCGGGTCGCGAAGGCCGCCGGCGCCGACGCGGTCCATCCCGGGTACGGATTCCTCGCCGAGAACGCCGCGTTCGCCGAGGCGTGCGCCGCGGCAGGGCTCGTCTTCATCGGGCCCCCGCCGCCGGCGATCCGCGCGCTCGGCGACAAGACCGCGGCGCGCCGGATCGCGCGCGAGCTCGGCGTGCCGACCGTGCCGGGGACGTTCGAGCCCGTGGCCGGCGAGGCCGCCGTGCGCGCGGCCGCCCGTGCGATCGGGTATCCGCTCATGATCAAGGCCAGCATGGGCGGCGGCGGCAAGGGCATGCGCGCCGTTCACGCCGAGAGCGAGCTCATTGCCGCGCTCGGTCTGGCGCAGAGCGAGGCGGCATACTCGTTCGGCGACGGCGCCGTCTATCTCGAGCGCCTCCTGCCGGAGCCGCGCCACATCGAGGTGCAGGTGCTGGCCGACGCGCACGGGCACGTCGTCCATCTGGGCGAGCGCGAGTGCTCGATCCAGCGGCGGCACCAGAAGCTCGTCGAGGAGTCGCCCTCGCCGTTCGTGGACGCGGCCATGCGCGGGCACCTGGGCGAAGCGGCGTGCCGGATCGCGAAGGCCGCGGGCTACCTCAACGCGGGCACGGTCGAATTCCTCGTCGACGCCGACCGGAGCTTCTATTTCCTCGAGATGAACACGCGGCTGCAGGTCGAACACCCCGTGACGGAGATGGTGACGGGCATCGACCTCGTCCGCGAGCAGCTGCGGATCGCCGCCGGCGAGCCGCTCGCGTTCGCGCAGGCGGACGTGAGCCTGCGCGGCGCCGCGATCGAGTGCCGGATCAACGCCGAGGATCCGTTCGGCGGCTGGATGCCGTCGCCGGGTACGATCACCGGGCTCCGCGCCGCGAGCGGGCCGTGGGTGCGGGACGATTCCGGTGCCTACGAGGGCTACACGGTTCCGCGCTTCTACGACACCCTGCTCGCCAAGCTGATCGTGTGGGGCGCCGACCGCCCGGCCGCGATCCTGCGAATGGCACGCGCGCTCGCCGAGTACAAGGTGGTGGGAATCCTCACCACGATTCCGGTGCTCGCCCAGATCGTGAGCCACGACGATTTCCGCGCCGGACGCCTCTCGACGGGCTTTCTCGATCGGGTGCTGCCGACGTTCGAAGCCGAGCGAAACCGCGCCCGGTCGGTCGCCGTCATCGCGGCGGTGCTCGCCGAGTACGAGCGCCTGGGCCGTCGCACGATCGTCGAGGCGCCGCCGCCTTCGCCGGACGACTGGCGGACCGGACGTCATCCCGGGTGGCGGTCGTGAAGTTCGCGGTGACTGTCGGCGAGACGACCGAGTTGGTCGAGGTGAGCGGCGAGGCGGGACACTATCGGCTGACGATCGGCTCGGAGGTCTGGGAGGTCGACGGCCGGCTCACCGCCCAGGGCATCTACTCGCTGCTCATCGGCGGCGTGTCCTACGTGGCCGACGTCTTGGACGAGGATGGCGCGTGCGTCGTGGACATCGGCGCCGAGCGCTACCTCATCCACGTCGAGGAGCAGACCCGCCACATCATCCGCACCAAGGGCGGCGCCGTTGGTGGACCGGGCGGGCGCACGCTGGTGGCGCCGCTGCCCGGCCGGATCGTCAAGGTCGCGGTCAAGCCGGGCGATCGCGTCGAGAAGGGCGCCACGCTCCTGGTGATCGAGGCGATGAAGATGGAGAACGAGTTCAAGGCGGGAGCCTCGGGCACGATCGCCGAGGTGCGGGTCGAGCCCGGTCAGGCGGTGAACGGCGGCGACGTCCTGATCGTGATCCGCTGAGCGTCGGCTCAGTGGTGGAGGATCTTCGACAGAAACTGCTGGGCGCGCTCCGAGCGAGGCGTCCGGAAGAAGTCGTCCTTCTTGTCGTCCTCCACGATCTGGCCCTGGTCCATGAAGACGACCCGGTGCGCCACGCGGCTGGCGAAGCCCATCTCGTGGGTGACCACCATCATGGTCATGCCCTCGCGGGCCAGCTCGGTCATGACGTCGAGCACCTCGTTGATCATCTCCGGGTCGAGCGCCGAGGTCGGCTCGTCGAAGAGCATCGCGAGCGGATCCATCGCGAGCGCGCGCGCGATCGCGACCCGCTGCTGCTGACCGCCCGACAGCTGCCCCGGATATTTCGCCGCGTGCTGCGTGAGCCCGACGCGCTCGAGGAGCTTCATCGACCGCGCCTGGGCCTCGTCGCGCGAGCGCCCGAGGACGCGGACCTGGCCGAGGCTGATGTTGTCGACGACGCTCATGTGCGGGAAGAGCTCGAAGTGCTGGAAGACCATGCCGATCTGCGCGCGGAGCCGGGTGAGGTTGGTCTTCGGGTCGCCGACCGAGACGCCGTTGACGAGGACCTCGCCGCCCTGGAACGGCTCGAGCCCGTTGACCGTCTTGATCAGGGTGCTCTTGCCGGAGCCCGAGGGGCCGCACACGACGACGACCTCGCCCTTGCTCACGGCGGTCGAGCAGCCCTTGAGCACCTGCACCGGTCCGTACCACTTGCTGACGTCCCGCATCTCGATCATCGCCATGACGGTGCCCTCCCGGGGCTCCGAGTGATCAGCGGCTCGGTACCGCCAGCCGGAGCTGGAGCCGCTTCACGAAGCTCGACAGGCCGAAGCTGATCGCGAAATAGACGACCGCGACGAACAAGTACATCTCGACCAGGCGGCCGTCCCGCTGGGCGATCTTCGAGGCGGCGCCGAGGAAATCGGTGATCGAGAGCACGTAGACGAGCGAGGTGTCCTGGAACAGGATGATGGTCTGCGTGAGCAGTACCGGCAGCATGTTCCGGAACGCCTGCGGGAGCACGATCTGCCCCATCGTCTGCCAGTAGGAGAGGCCGAGCGCATACCCGGCCCACATCTGGCCGCGCGGGATCGACTGGATCCCGGCCCGCATGATCTCGCAGTAGTAGGCGGCCTCGAACATCATGAAGGTAATCAGCGAGGACAGGAACGCCCCGACCTGGATCGGGCGCGTCGCGCCGAGCAGCCAGCCGCCGATCCAGGGCACGAGGAAGTAGAACCAGAAGATCACGAGCACGAGCGGCGTCGAGCGCATGACGTTCACGTAGGTGCTGGCGACGGTCGAGAGCGTGCGGTAGCTCGCCAGCCGCATCATCGCCAGCAAGGTCCCGAAGACGATCCCGCCGACCATGGCCAGCGCGGTGAGCGTGAGCGTGAAGGTCATGCCCTCCCGGAACATGTAGGGTGCGGTGCGCCGGATGATGTCCCAGTCGAAGCCGGTGAGCACGTTCAGTGCCCCGCTTGCGGCATCGCCGTGCCCGGACCGATCAGCCCGGGCACCGCCAGCCGCTTCTCGAGCCAACGCATCAGGATCACGACGAGCAGGTTGAGGACCATGTAGATGAGCGTGGCGGCCGTGAACGCCTCGAAGACCTGGAAGCTGAACTCCTGGATCGAGCGCGCGCTGGCCGTCAGCTCGACCAGTCCGATCGTCAGCGCCACGGCGCTGTTCTTGATGACGTTCAGGAACTCGGAGGTGAGGGGAGGCATGACGATCCGGAGCGCCATCGGGAGCAGCACGAAGCGGTACGTCTGCGGCAAGGTGAGCCCGAGCGCGATGCCGGCCATGCCCTGGCCGCGCGCCAGGGACTGGATCCCGGCGCGCGTCTGCTCGGCCACGCGGGCCGAAGTGTAAAGGCCCAGGCACACGACCGCCGTGTAGAACGCCGAGCGCGGTAGCTGCTTCAACCAGGTTCCGACGGACGCCGGCAAAAGCTCCGGCACCACGAAGAACCAGAGGAACATCTGGACCAGGAGCGGCACGTTGCGGAACAGCTCGACCCACGCGTCACCGAGGAGTCGGAGCCAGCGGACCGGCGTGGTCCGCACGACGCCCACGATCATGCCGAGGATCAGCGCGATCACCCACGCCGACAGCGCGGTCGCCAGGGTCCAGCCGAGCCCGGCGATGAGGGTGTCGAGGTACGTGCCGCGCCCGTCCGGCGAGAGCTGCCAGAAGATGCCCCAGTTCCAGTTGTACTTCACGGCTCAGCCCCCGACCGGGCGGACGCGGCGCGCACGGGCTTGCGACTACTTGTAGTCGTTCGGGTCGCCCGAGTCCGTCGGCTTGGCGACGACGTGCTTGAAGACCTCGCTCATCGGCACGTTGAGATTGATGCCCTTCGGCGGGACCGGGGAAAGGAACCACTTCGCGTAGATCTTGTTGATCTCGCCGGACTTGTACACGCTCGTCATCGCCCCGTCCACGACCTTCTTGAAGGACGGATCGTCCTTGCGCAGCATGATGCCGTAGGGCTCGACCGACAGCGCGTCCGCGGAGATCGTCCACTCCGACGGGCTCTTCGAGCTCGCCACGAGGCTATAGAGGAGGATGTCGTCCATGAAGAAGGCGACCGCGCGGCCGGTCTCGACCATCAGGAAGGCTTCGGCGTGGTCCTTGGCGGGCAGGATCGTAATGCCGAGGTTCTTCT
Organism: Candidatus Rokuibacteriota bacterium; assembly: GCA_003221615.1. Lineage (GTDB taxonomy): Bacteria > Methylomirabilota > Methylomirabilia > Rokubacteriales > CSP1-6 > AR31. The sequence goes on from QHSQ01000125.1 coordinate 5,796, forward strand.
GACCGTTTAGCTCGGTGATTTGCTTGATGTTGGTCGTTCCGGAGGTCGACACGACCGTCTTGCCTTTGAGATCGTTCAGGTCCTTGAGGTTCGAAGCCTTCTTGCTGACGAAGCGGTTCGCCGTCACGAAGTGGGTGATCGTGAACGACACCTGCTTCTGCCGCTCGAGGTTGTTGGTGGTCGAGCCGCACTCGAGATCGACCGTGCCGTTCGCCATCAGCGGAATCCGGGTGGCCGAGGTGACCGGATTCAGCTTGACTTGAAGGTTGGGCATCTTGAGCTCGGCCTTGACCGCGTCGACGATCTTGCCGCAGAGATCCATCGCGTAGCCGATCGCCGCCTGCTTGTCGTCGAAGTACGAGAACGGGATCGACGCGTCGCGATGCCCGAGCGTGATCGTGCCCGTCTCCTTGATCTTCTTGAGCGTGCCCTCCTGGGCGCTCGCCGGCGGCCCGGCCAGGACCAGGGCGCTGAGGGTGACGAGCCCGACAGAAAGGATGCGTCTGACGTTGTCCATAGTGTCGTGTCTCCTCCTACGTGTTTTTCTAGATATCCAGCGTCTCTCCAAGGCGTCCACTATAGACCAAGTCCCGCGTTCTCGTGTCTTACCCGCCCAGGCGCGCCTCCGCGATCGGACGCTCATCCCGATCGGCGTCGAGGGCATGAAGAGGACACCGGCGGACTCCGCGGGCGCCGGCGTGTCGGCCGGCGCCCGGCGGGGCCATAGCGGGACTACTTGATGGCGCCGGCGGTGAGGCCGGAGACGTAGTAGTCGAGGAAGAAGACGTAGAGGATCACGATCGGGACCGACGCCAGGACGGCGCCGGCCATCAACGAGCCCCAGTAGTAGATGTCGCCGCGGATCAGCTCGGTCGTGACGCCCACGCTCGCGGTGATCTGGTCCGATGACGACGTGAACGTGAGCGCGTAGATGAACTCGTTCCACGAGAGCGTGAAGGCGAAGAGCGCGGCGCAGACGAGGCCCGGCACCGCGATCGGCAGCACGATCCGCCAGAGCGCCTGGATCCGCGTGGCGCCGTCGACCATGGCGCACTCCTCGACCTCCTTCGGCACGGTCCGGAAGTAGCCCATCAGGAGCCACGTGCAGAAGGGCACGAGGAACGTCGGATAGGTGACCACGAGCGCCCATTTCGAGTCGCCCAGGCCAAGCCAGTTCACGACCTGGGCCAGCGGCAAGAACAGGAGCGACGTCGGGACCAGATAGGTGACGAAGATCCCGGTGCCGAGGCTCGCGACCGCGAAGAACTTCAGCCGCGCCAGCGCGTAGGCGGCCACCGTCCCGATGACGAGCGACACGACGGTCGAGAGCACGGTGACCATCAGGCTGTTCTTCGTCCAGTTGATGAACTCGGTCTCCCACAGGAGTCGCGTGTAGTGCTCGAGCGTCGCCCCCTGCCGGATCAGGAGCGGCACCGCTGCGCGATCGTAGAGCTCGCGGTTCTGCTTCAAGGACGTCAGAGCCATGTGATAGAAGGGAAACACTGCGAAGATGATGAACGGCAGCAGCGCCAGGTGCGCCAGCAGCCGGTTCGTGAGCTTGCGGTGCGTCATCAGTAGGCCTGCTTTCGGACGTAGCGCAGCTGCGCCCACACCACCAGCATCAGCGCCGGGAACAGGTACAGCGAGATCGCCGCGCCCTCGCCGATCCGGCCCGTCTCGAGCCCGACCTGGCGCGCCAGGGTCGCGAAGAGGTGGGTCGAGTTGATCGGCCCGCCGTGCGTCAGGACGTAGATGATGTTGAACTCGCTGAAGGTGAAGATCGTGGAGAAGAGCACCACGATCGCGAGCACGCCCTTGAGCAGCGGCAAGGTGACGTGCCAGAAGCGCGCGATCGGCCCGGCGCCGTCGGCCTCCGCCGCCTCGTAGAGCTCCTTGGGGATCGCGACCAGGCCGGCCAGAAGCGTGATCGCGAAGAACGGCAGGCCACGCCAGATGTTGACGATGATCACGGCGGTCATCGCGTAGTACTTCTGGCCGAGCCAGTTGGGCCCGGGCGGGTCGATGATGCCGATGGCGAGGAGGGTCCAGTTGACGACGCTGTAGAGCGAATTGAACATCCACGACCAGCCGAGGGTCGACAGCGCGGTCGGGATCACCCAGGGCAGCAGCACGGCGCCGCGGATCATCCGCTTGAACCAGAGCTGCTGGTTGAGCAGCAAGGCCAGCGAGATCCCCAGGACGATCTTGGCGCCCACGGCCAGGCCGCAGAAGACGAACGCATTCTGGAAGGTCTGACGGAACGCATCGCTGTCCCAGAGGTTGATGAAGTTCCGGATGCCGATGAAGCTGCTCGGCCGGCCGATGAAGGCGTTCGAGACCGAGAAGTAGAGCGCCATGCAGAACGGATAGGCGACCAGCAGCAGGAGCAGCACCATGGCCGGGCTGACGAAGATCGGCCCCAGCCATGACTCGCGGTCGAGAAGCTCGCTGATCCGGGACCGCAGCGAGAGGCGCCGCGGCGCGGTCGCGATGCCGACGGATCCGATGGCCATGGCTAGCTTCCCGCCATGACCTTCTTCATCTCGTTCTCAGCCCAGGCGATGGCGTCCTTGGTCGAGGTGCCCGTCACCGCCTTCGCGATCATGTTGGGGAGGATGAACGAGTTGGTGATCATCTGCACCTTGTCGGAGGCCGGTGCCGGCCAGCCGTAGGTGTGGTAGTTCGTGCCCTCGCCCTTGAGGGTAGCGAGCTTCGGATCGGTCTTGAGCACCGCGTGATCCTGCATCTTCGTGTAGAGCGGCAGGAGGAAGGCGCCGCCCGACATGATGTACTCGTCGTAGACTTCCTTCTTGCCGAGCAGGTAGCGGATCCACTCCTTCGAGGGCTCGATGTTCTTCGAGAATTTCCAGATGCCGATCGAGCGCGGCGCGGTGACGTCGTGGCGGCCGCCGGGGCCCGACAGACTCAGGTGATGATTGATGCCGTCGGCGGAGGGCAGCTTCTGGTCTCGGGCGACGATGTAGGCGCTGACCGGATTGTGGATCCAGCCGGCCTTGCCCTGCTGGAGCGACTCGTTGTTGCTCGCGTCGGTCCACGAGAGGACTTCCGGCTCCATGCAGTCGCGGTACATCTTCTTGTACCACTCGACGACCTGGGCGGTCTGCTCCGAGTTGATCTTGACGGTCCTGCCGTCCTTGTCGACCTCCATGGCGCCGTGGCACCACATGACGGCCGAGCCGGTCGAGATCGTGTCGAAGTTCTGGCTGATCGGAATACCGACCGGGTGCCCCATCTTCTTCAGCTCGAGGCCAACCTTGTAGAGGTCTTCCCAGGTCTTGGGCGCCGCGAGGCTGGCCTTCTTGAAGAGGTCCTCGCGGTACGCGGAGACGAAGATGGAGTGGTACTGGGGCACCGCGCGCCAGACGCCCTTCACGTGCGCCGCCTCGTAGCCCGGCGGGATGACCTTGCCGTAGCTCTTCTCGAGGTTGGTGACGATGTCGGAGACGTCGACCAGCTGCGGCTCGTAGAGCCAGGGCACGTGCATCCGCATCTCGACCAGATCGTGGCCGGCCTGCGTCTGCACCTCCGAGGCGTACTTGGCCGCTTGCTGCGGCGCGGCGATGTGGTCGATGCGGATCTTGATGCTGGTGTCCTTCGTGAAACGCGGCCCGATCTCGGCGAGCTTCTTGTCCGAGAGCGGCGCGAAGTTGTTCCAGCAGAGGTACGAGATCTCACGCTGCTGCCCACGCGCGGGCGGTATGCCGGTGGCGAGGATTCCCGCGAGGCCCGCCCCGGTCGTGGTCGTCAGGAATTGTCTTCGGGTCAGTGAGGGCATGCCTTCTCCTTGTGACTTCCGGCCAGTGGTCATTTGGCCTGTCATATTACCCCAACTCTACTTACCCCAACTCTACGCCCCGAGCGTGTCTACGCCTCCCGCGGCGTCCAGCTCTTGTAGCGCTCGCGGAGCACCTTCTTGTCGAACTTGCCGACGCTCGTCTTGGGCACCGCGTCGATGATCTCGACGGCGTCGGGCAGCGCCCACCGGGCGAGCTGAGGGCGCAGGAAGTCGATGATCTCACCGGGCTCCAGGGTGCTGCCCGGCTTGGGCACCACGCAGGCCAGCGGGCGCTCGACCCACTTCGGGTGCGGGACGGCGATGACCGCCGCCTCCAACACCTTCGGATGGCTCATGATCAGATTTTCGACGTCGACGCTCGACACCCACTCGCCCCCCGACTTGATCAAGTCCTTGGTCCGGTCGGTGATCTGGACGTAGCCCTCCGCGTCGATCGTGGCGACGTCCCCGGTGCGGAACCACCCATCCGCGGTGAACCGGTCGGCGGACTCGGGGTTGTCGTAGTAGGACGCGACCACCCAGGGGCCGCGCACCTGCAGCTCGCCCATGCTCTCGCCGTCCCACGGGAGCTCGGCTCCCGAATCGGCGACGATCCGGACGTCGACGCCGACCGAGGGGTAGCCCACGCGCGAGTACACGTCGTACTTCTTCTCCTCCGACCAGTCCCCCATGTAACTCTTGAGCCGTGTCACCGTTCCGAGCGGCGTCATCTCGGTCATGCCCCAGGCGTGCGCCATCTGAACGCCGAAGTTCTTGGCGTACGCCTGCTGCAGGCTGCGGGGCGCCGCCGAGCCTCCGATCGCGATCGTCCTGAGGGACGAGATGTCGTACCCCTCCTTCTCGCAGAGCTCCTTGATCGCGATCCACACCGTGGGGACCGCGCCGGTGAAGGTCACCTTCTCCCCCTGGATCATCCGGCAGATGTCCGGAGGCTGAGGGTTCGGGCCGGCGAAGACCTGATCGGCGCCCGCCATGAGCGCGGTGTAGGGCAGACACCAGGAGTTGGCGTGGAACATGGGCACGATGTGGAGGATGCGGTCGTTCTCCGAGATGCCGAAGAGGTCCGTCGTGGCTTCGGCGAGGCAGTGAAGGAACATCGCCCGATGCGTGTAGACCACGCCTTTCGGGTGGCCGGTGGTGCCGGAGGTGTAGCACATCCCGGCGGCGTCGGTCTCCCGAAGCTCGGGCCAGCCGCTCACGGGCTGGGCGGCGGCGAGCAGCGCTTCGTACTCGCTGTGCTCTCGGCCTGCTGTCTCGGCCGCGTCGGCGACGCCGTCCGGCATGATCACGATCTGGCGCACCGTTGGGAGCTTGTCCCGGATCGCGGCGAGCACGGGCCAGAGGCTCGCGTCGGCGAAGATGACCGAGTCGCCGGCGTGATTGACGATGTACGTGAGGTCGAGCGGCGAGAGTCGGATGTTGAGCGTGTGCAGGACCGCTCCGGAAAGCGGCGTCGCCCAGTAGAGCTCGAGATGGCGATGGCTGTTCCAGGCGAACGTCGCCACGCGGTCGCCGCGCCGGACTCCGAGAGCCGCGAGCGCGCCAGCCAGACGCATCGTGCGCTCGGCGAAATCACCGTACGTGTAGCGAAACAGCGGCTTGCCCGGCACACGCGTGGCGATCGCCTTCCTGGCGAAGAGCCGCCGGCTGCGCTCGAAAAAGTGCGTCAAGGTGAGCGGGTAGCTCATCATGAGGTTGTCGAAGCGTGGGCTCACCGCGATCGTCCTCCTCCGGCCACCTCGCCGAGATCTTCCGACGTGGCGCAGCGAAAGCCGACGAAATGGTGGCCGGCGGCCGCGCCGCGACGGTCGTAGGAGCGCCGCCGCGTCAGGCCGAGCGAGTCGGCCGGGTCGTCGTGGCTCGCTCCCCGGACCACCACGCGCCCGCTCGCGCCGGTGTAAGGCTCCCGGTTGTCGCCGTCGGTCCTATAAGGATAGGGGCGGAGGACGGTGAGCGTCCACTCTCGCAGGTTGCCGAGCATATCCTCGACCTTGTAGGGGCTCGCGCCGTCTGGTCGGCTCCCGGTCGGCTCGGTCGCGTTGTAGGCGCGACCGAAGACCGCGAGGTGAGGCGCCGGCGCGGCGAGGCCCCAGGGATAGAGCCGCCGGTCGTCGCCGCGCGCGGCCCTTTCCCACTCGGCTTCGGTGGGCAGGCGGCGGCCCTTCCAGGCGCAGTAGGCGCGCGCCCCGAACCACGAGACTTCCACCACGGGGTGGTGGTCGAATCCCGGATCGGCGACCCACCGGCCCTGGACTCGGTGAATACGCGCGTCCTCGTCGTCCTCGTCGTAGCGGCGCTCGCTGCCCGGCGGTCTGAGGCCGGTGGCGTTGAGGAACAGGGCGAACTCGGCGTTCGTGACCTTGTGGCGCTCGATCCAGAAGTCGCGGACGTAGACGCGATGCTGGGGCGCCTCGTTCGATGGCCCGTCGTCGCGTCCCATCCAGAAGGCGCCGGCCTGGACCAGCATGATCCCGTCCGCCGAAGCCGCCGCCGGGAGCGCCGACAGCACGGCGGCCATGAGGATCACGACGGAGCGGCCCACGAGGATCATGGTATCGTGAGTGCGGCATGCGCTCCCGCTGGAACGACGCCGAGGCGAGCCAGCTCAACGGCCTCGATCTCCTCGTCTACGCGTCGCGTCTCGTCGGCGCCGAGACCTCGCTGGTCATCTGGGGCGGCGGCAACACCTCGATCAAGACCCGCGAACGCGATCATCGTGGTCGGGAGATCCCTGTCCTCCGGGTGAAAGGAAGCGGATCCGACCTCAAGTCGGTCCAGCGCAAGGACTTCCCGGGCGTGCGGATGGACGACATCGCGGCGCTGCTCGGCCGCGACGAGATGAGCGACGAGGAGATGGTGAGCTATCTCGCCCACGCCCTGCAGGAGCCGGGCGGCGTGCGCCCGTCGATCGAGACCTTGCTGCACGGGTTTCTCTCGGCTCCGGCGATCGTCCACACGCACGCCGACGCGGTCGTGTCGCTGACCAACAACGATCGCGCGCACGACGTGATCCAGGGTGTGTACGGCAAGGACGTCATCGCGCTCGCGTATCGCCGCCCCGGCTTCCGCATCTCGCGCGACGTGGCCGATGCGATCGCCGACCGGCCCGAGGCGAAGGCGCTGCTGCTCGAGCGGCATGGCACGATCACCTGGGGCGCGACCGTTCGTGAAGCGTACGAGGCCACGATCGAGCTCATCACGCGGGCCGAGGAGGCGATCGCCGAGAAGAAGAAGGGCCGGCGTGCCTTCGGCGGCGGCCGCGTGCCGGTGCTCGAGCCGGCGGCGCGGCGGCGGACGGCGCTCGCCGTCGCCCCGCGGCTGCGCGGCGCGCTGGGCCGGAGCCGGCGCGTCGTGGTCGGGTTCGACGATTCGCCGGAGGTCACGGAGTTCGTGTCGTCGGCGGACGCCTCCCGCGTCTCGCAGATCGGGCCCGCGACCCCCGATCACACGATCTACGCCAAGCGGCTTCCGTGCTTCGTCGTCGCGAACGGCGGGGAAGACTCTCAAGCCCTGTTCGAGGCGATCGAGCGATCGATCGAGGGCTTCGTCGCCGGCTACACGCGCTACTTCGAGGAGAACCGGTTCGAGGGCGCTCAGCTGGTCGACCCGCTCCCGCGGGTCGTGCTCGTACCGGGGCTCGGCATGTTCACCGCGGGCAAGGACCGGCGAACGGCCGGGATCGTCAACGACATCTATCACCATACGATCGGCGTGCTCGGCAACGCCGGTGCGTTCGGCGAGTACGTCTCGCTCTCGGCGAAGGACGCCTTCGACGTCGAGTACTGGCCGCTCGAGCTCTACAAGCTCACCCTCGCGCCGCCCGAGAAGGAGCTGGCGCGCCGGATTGCGCTGGTGACCGGAGGCGGCTCCGGCATCGGGCGCGCCGTCGCGCGGCGTCTGGCCGCCGAAGGCGCCCACGTCGTCGTCGGCGATCTCGATGCCGCGACCGCCCGAAGGACCGCCGACGAGATCGTCGCCGCGGTCGGCGCCGGGCGGGCGCTCGGCCTCGAGATGGACGTGACGCGCGAGGCCTCGGTGCGGGCGGCGTTCGAGGAGACCGTGCTCGCGTACGGAGGGCTCGACGTCCTGGTGTCGAACGCCGGGACCGCGCACTCATCGCCGGTGGCCCGGATGGAGCTGGCCGACTGGGAGCGCTCGTTCGCGGTGAACTCGACCGGCCACTTCCTCGTGGCCCGCGAGGCGATGCGCCTGCTCACGGCTCAGGGGCTCGGCGGCGCGCTGGTCTTCGTCGCGACCAAGAACGTGATGTCGCCCGGCAAAGACTTTGCGGCGTACTCGGCCGCGAAGGCGGCCGAAGCCCAGCTCGCCAAGGTGCTGGCGCTCGAAGGCGCGCCCCACGGAATCCGCTCCAACATCGTGAACCCGGATGCCGTGTTCCAGGACTCGAAACTCTGGTCGGCGGAGATCCGGCGCGAGCGGGCGGCCGCCCAGGGGATCTCGGTCGACCGGCTCGAGGACTTCTATCGCAAGCGCAACTTGCTCGGCGTCGGCATCCTGCCGGAGGACGTCGCCGAGGCCGTGCTCTTCCTCGCGTCGGACCGCTCCGCCAAGACGACGGGCTGTACCGTGACGGTCGACGGCGGCGTCCGCGACGCGTTCCCGAGGTGATCGCGTGATTGGCTTCGGCGCGCAGCTCTCGCTGCATCCGCCCGCCGAGCAGTTCGAGCTCGTTCAGCGCCTGGAAGCCGTCGGGTACGACTCGGTGTGGACGGGCGATCACATGTCGTTCCACAACCCAATCCACGAGTCGATCACCTTGCTGGCGTCCTACGCGCCGATCACGAAGCGGATCAAGCTCGGCGTCGGCGTATACCTCCTCGCGCTCCGATCGCCGGCGGTGGCGGCCAAGCAGGCGGCCACGCTCGACGTGCTGTCGGGTGGCCGGCTGGTGTTCGGCGTCGGCGTCGGCGGGGAAAACCCGAAGGAGTTCGAGCTCTGCGGCATCCCTCACACGGAGCGCGGCGCGCGCGTGAACGAGGGCATCGACGTCGTGCGCACGCTCTGGCGCGACACGCCGGCCTCGTTCAACGGCCGGTTCACGCGATTCGAGTCGGTCTCGATCGACCCCAAGCCCGTCCAGCAGCTTCCCCCGATCTGGATCGGCGGGCGCTCCGATGCGGCGCTGGCGCGAGCGGGCCGTCAGGGTGACGGCTGGATGTCGTACGTCGTGCAGGCCGACCGCTACGCGCAGAGCCTCGACAAGATCCGCGCCGCCGCGGCCGCCGCGGGCCGCTCGATGGACAAGTTCACGGCGGCACACCTGGTGTTCATCACGATCGGCCGCGACTATGAGGCCGCCAAGCGGGCGTGGGTCGGCGTCCTCAGCAAGCGGTACGCACAGGACTTCGAGCCGCTCGCCAAGCGCTACGGCGTCATCGGCACGCCCGAGCAGTGCGCCGAGCAGCTCGAGCGGTTCCGGACCGCCGGCTGCAACTACTTCGTCATGAGCGCCATCGGCGATCCGCGCGAGGAGCGCGCCCAGCACGAAGCGATCGCCGCCGAGATCATCCCGCGATTCGGGTCGCGCTGAGCGGGCGGCCAACGATGACATGGCCGACCTGACGGGCGGGCAGCTGGTCGCCCGAACCCTGCGGCAGGCCGGCGTGCGCCACGTCTTCACTCTCTGCGGCGGCCACATCCTGCCGATCTACGACGGCTGCCTCACCGAAGGGGTCGGTATCATCGACGTGCGCCACGAGCAGGCGGCCGCCCACGCGGGCGACGCGTATGCGCGCCTCACGCGCGGCGTCGGGGTCGCTATCGTCGTGCCGGGCCCGGGCGTCACCGACGCGGTCACCGGAGTCGCCAACGCGTACGCCGCACGAAGCTCGCTGCTCCTGATCGGGGGCGCGGCACCCCTCGGCCTGCGCGGACTCGGCGCGCTCCAGGAGACGGAGCAGCTCGCCCTGCTCAGGCCGATCACGAAGGGCGCCTGGTCGGTGGCCGAAACGCGTCAGATCCCCGAGGTGCTGGCGACCGCCATCCGTACGGCGCTCTCGGGCCGGCCGGGCCCGGTCTTCGTCGAGATCCCCGTCGATCTCCTGATGACGACGATCGAGGATCGTCTGGCGCCGATTCCGACCGGCTACGTGCATCGGACCCGAGCCGCGGTCGACGCCGAAGCCCTCGGCCGGCTCGACGCCTTGCTGGCCGGCGCCGAGCGCCCGGTGATGATGGCCGGTGGCGGCGTCTACTGGGACGACGCGGCGAAGTCGCTCGCCTCGTTCGCCGAGCGCGCGGGCGTCCCGGTCTTCATGAACGGGGCGGGCCGCGGCGCGCTGGCCACCGATCATCCCAACGCGTTCTTCCAGACGCGCGGCTGGGCCCTGGGCCACGCCGACGTCGTCCTGGTGCTCGGCACACCCCTCGACTTCAGGCTGGGTTACGGCAGGCCGCCGACGTTCGCCGAGGACGCGAAGGTCGCGATGATCGACGTCGACCCGGTCGAGCTCGGGCGCAACCGCCCGCTCGAGCTCGGCCTCGCGGGCGACATCGACGTGATCCTGCGCCAGCTGACCGCCGCGCTGCCGCAAGGCCGGGGAGCACGCGCCTCGGCGTGGCGCGCCGAGCTCTCCCGGCGCGAAGCCGAGGCGCGCGCAAAGCTCGACGAGCTGGCCGCGACCGACCAGTCGCCCGTGTCCCACTACCGCTGGGCGTCGGAGATCGCGCGCGTGGTGACGCGTGACACGATCGTCGTGGGCGACGGCGGCGACGTCGTCAACTGCGCGGCCAAGTTCGTGCCGGTCGACCGCCCGGGCCAGTGGCTCGATCCCGGGCCGCTCGGTTGCCTCGGCGTCGGCCCGTCGTTCGCGCTCACCGCGAAGCTTCTGCGGCCCGACCAGCGCGTGCTGCTCGTGTCCGGCGACGGCGCCTTCGGCCTCAACGGCATGGAGCTCGAGACCGCCGTGCGCTTCAAGCTTCCGTTCACCTGCGTCATCGGCAACGACGGCGGCTGGGGGCAGATCCGGAGCCCGCAAGTATCGTTCTTCGGCGAGGGGCGGACCGTGGCCACGTCGCTTCCGACGACGCGCTACGATCGCATGGTCGAGGCGCTCGGCGGCCGCGGCGCGTACATCACGCATCCGCACGAGATCGGCCCGGCGCTCGAGCGGGCACTCGCCTCGGACGAGGTCTGGTGCATCAACGTGGTGCTCGATCCCGAGGCATACCGCAAGAGCGGCCAGGTTTCGATGGCCATCTGACCGCGGCGTGAAGATCACGTTTCTGTGTCCGCATCTCCGCATCGCCGGCGGAGTGCGCGCGATCCTCACGTACGCTGACCGCCTCACCGCCGAGGGCCATCAGGTCGACGTCGTCGTGCCGGCCAAGAGCCACGGCCGCGCCTTCTGGCGATCTCTGGTCCACGCCGGCCCCGGCTGGATTCCGGGCTTCCGGGCCAAGGTCGTGTGGGTCGATCGCTGGCGTTCGAGCGCGTTGCCCGACGCCGATGCGATCGTCGCGACGGCGTGGCAGTCCGCCGCGGCTGTCGCCGAGGCGCCGGCGCGGTGCGGGCGCAAGTTCTACTTCGTGCAGCACTACGAGAGCCTCTATCACGGTCAGGCGGAGACGGTCGACGCGACCTACCGCCTTCCGCTCCGGAAGATCGTGATCTCCACGTGGCTCCGCGACGTCATGCGCGAGCGCTTCGCCTGCGAGGCGGACGTGCTGGTCACGCCGGTCGATCCGATGCTGTTCCACGCCGTTCCCGTCACGGTCGCGACCTCGCGCCCGCGCGTCTTGATGCTTCATCACGACTACGCCTGGAAGGGGACCGCCGACGGCTTCGAGAGCGTGGCGCGCGTCAAGCGGCGCGTCCAGGGCCTCCACCTCGTGGGATTCGGGGTGACGGCCCCGAAGGGTCCGGCGGGCTACGACGAGTTTCACGCCGATCCACCCCAGGACAAGCTCGCGGCGCTCTACAGCGGCTGCGAGATCTACCTGTGCCCGTCGTGGGACGAGGGGCTCGGCATGCCGCCGATGGAGGCGATGGCCTGCGGCGCGGCCCTCGTCACCTACGACAACGGCGGCTGCCGCGACTACGCGCTGGACGGCGAGACGGCGCTGGTCGCGCGGCGGCGTGACGTGGGCGATCTCGCGGCCAAGCTCGAACGGCTCGCCGCAGATGCCGAGCTCCGGGCGCGGATCGCGACCGCGGGCTCGGCGTTCATCCGGGACACCTTCGATTGGAGGCGGGCGGTCAGCCGCATGGAGGAGATCTTCCGTTGACGACGGCGCTGCCGACCGTCGAGGCTCCCTGCGCGGTCTGCGGCGACAGCGCCGCCGACCCGGTCTGGGCGACGGAGGATCGCGCCTTCGCCGTCCCCGGTCACTACACCGTCGTGCGCTGTCGCGCCTGCGGCTTTCTCTACCAGCGACCGCGCGTGCGCGACGAGCATCTGGCCGCGTGTTACCCCGATCACTATCCGCGGCATCAGGAGCCGTCGCCGCGGATGCCGCTGAAGGGCTCGAAGGGCCGTCAGCGCGCCGCGCGGTGGGCGCTCGCCGACGGCCTCGGCTACGGCGCGTTCCGCGACCCGCGCGTATCGCTCACGACGCGGCTCCGGGCGCGGCGAATGCTCCGGCGGATCCGGTGGAGCTGCCCGCCGTGGATCGGTGCCGGTCGCTATCTCGACGTCGGGTGCGGCTCGGGCGGCTCGCTCGCGGTCGCGCGCGCGCTCGGCTGGCGGGTCGCCGGCATCGAGATGGACGAGGCCGCGGCGGCGCTGGCGCGCCGTTTCGGCGACGAGGTACACGTCGGCGACATCCTCACCGCGCCGTTCGCCTCGGGTCGCTTCGATGTGGTGACGGCCTTCCACGTCCTCGAGCACGTCCCGGATCCGGTGGCAGTCGCGCGTCGTATGCTCGACTGGCTGACGCCGAGCGGGCTCTTGATCGTGGAGGTCCCGAACGCGGGCGGGCTCGGCGCGACGATCTTCGGCCGCGCGTGGTCGGGCCTCGAGCTGCCGAGACATCTTTCGCACTTCACCCCCGAGACGCTCGAGCGGGTGATCGACAAGGCGGGCGGCCGCATCGTCTGGATCTGGCATCAGGCGAAGCCGCGCACCTACCTCTGGAGCCTGTCGGCGCTCCTGCGCGATCGGGGCTGGAACGCGCTCGCGAGACTGACGGAGTGGCGGCCGGTCTACGGGGTGTTGAAGCTCGGGCTGGAAGTGCTGGTCCCGCTCGCGCGCCTGGCGCGACGCGGAGAGGCGATCAGGATCGGTGCCGTCCGGAATCGCCGGACGTAGCGTAGGCCGCGGGCGCCTCGTGGCGGGCGGAGAGATGGGCGAGCTCCCGCTCGAGATCGGCCAGACGCTTGGCCAGCCGGTCGCGCTCCTCACGGAGCGACCGGGTCGCCGACTCGATGTGCGCTGCAAGGCGCCGGTCCCGGTCAGCCCGCTGTCGCGTGACGTCGTCCATGGTCCGCTCAGGTGAGCAAGAGCGGTGCCGGGCCGAGGGTCCATACGGGCTAAGGGCTTCCGCGACGGAGACCGTGCACTCTGACACCTGCGGCGCGACGATCGGTCAAGCTGACACTCCGGAAATCCGCGTGAAAGCCGCGTGCTAGAATCGGTCGCGTCATGCCGATCTACGAGTACGAGTGTCACGGCTGTGGCAGGCGGGTCAGTCTCCTCGTGCTCCGTCCGTCGGCGGCGGAATCACCGAGCTGTCCGCGGTGCGGAAGCTCGGCGCTGTCGCGCCTGATGTCGCGCTTCGCGACCGTCAAATCGGAAGACGCGCGGCTCGACGCCCTCGCCGACTCGGCCAGCCTCGGCGACCTCGACGAGAACAACCCGTCGAGCGTCGCGCGGTTCATGAAGAAGATGGGCCGCGAGCTCGGAGACGACCTCGGCGACGACTTCGAATCCGCCATGGACGAAGCGATGGCGGAGGGTGAGGGTGACGGGGAGGGGGATGCTGAATCTCCGGGCGCGGGGGACGCATCTCCTGATGAGTAACTAGTGAAAGTCTCGATCCGTGACCGGCTGGAAGCGGTAGGGGCTCCCGCGTGGGACGGGCTCGTCGCGGCCTCCCGTCTGCGATCGCCGTTTCTCTCCTGGACCTGGCAATGGGAGTGGTCGCGCACGTTTGCCGACGGCCGCCGCCTCGAGATCCGGTGTGTTGAGGACGGTCGCGGGAACTTGGTGGCGCTCCTGCCGCTCTACGAATCGGCGCCCGGCTCCCTGCAGATCATCGGTGGTGCCGACGTTTCCGACTATCTCGATCTGATTGCGGTCCAGGGGCGAGAGGAGGAGGCGTGGATGGCCCTCCTTCAGTCCCGGACGGCGGAGCAGGTCGAGTGGGCGCTGCACGCCGTGCCCGAGATCTCCCCCACGGTCAGCGCGCTGCCGCCGCTCGCGGCCGCGTGCGGTCTCGAAGTGTCCTCCGCGGTGGAAGAACGATGTCCCGTGCTCGCCCTGCCATCCTCCTGGGAGTCCTACCTCGCCCGCCTTTCCGGAAAACACCGCCACGAGCTCCAGCGAAAGATGCGACGTCTCGAACGCGACGCCCCCGATGCTCACGCCTCGTCCGTGAGCGCGCCCGCCGACATCGAGGCGCGGATCGGAGACTTTCTCGCGCTCCACCGGAGCTCGCGCGTCGGCAAGGCGCGCTTCATGGACGATCGAATGGAGCGGTTCTTCCGGCGCGCGCTCTGGGCCTTCGCCGAGCGCGGGGCCGCCCGGCTCTGGTTCCTCGACACGGCCTCAGGCCCGATCGCCACCTTCGTCACGATCGAATGGGACGGCACGGTCGGCCTCTACAACTCGGGATTCGCGCCCGAGCGCGCCGCCCTGTCGCCCGGCGTGGTCCTGCTGGCGCAGGTGATCCGCGACGCGATCGCGCGTGGGAGAGCGAAGTTCGATTTCCTGCGCGGCGAGGAGCGTTACAAGTTCGAGTTCGAGCCCGTCGCCGAGGCGGTCTACCAGGTGAGAATCCGGTGAACCTGCACGTCGCGATGCTGAGCGTGCACACGTGCCCGCTGGCCGCGCTGGGCGGCAAGGAAACGGGCGGGATGAACGTGTACGTCCGGGAGGTCTCTCGCGAGCTCGGCCGCATGGGGGTGTCGGTCGACGTCTTCACGCGCTCGCAGAACCCGACGATTCCGCGCGTGGTGTCGCTCGGCGAGCGCGCCCGTGTCATCCACCTGCCGGCCGGCGACGAGGCGCCGATGGCCCGCGTGCGGGTTCACGGCCACCTGGACGAGTTCGTCGACGGGGTCGACGCGTGGCGGATCGCGAGATCGATCGACTACGACCTGATCCACGCCCACTACTGGCTCTCCGGCGTCGCCGCGCTCAGGCTGAAGGCGCGCTGGGCGGTGCCGGTCATGCAGATGTTCCACACGCTGGGCCGGCTGAAGAACCGGGTGGCTCGAACGGCCGCGGAGCAGGAGCCCGCGATTCGCCTGCACGAGGAGACCAGGATCGTCGGCGACTGCGATCGGATCGTGGCCGCCAACGTGGTCGAGCGCGCCGAGCTACTGCTCGACTACGGCGCCTCCGCCTCGCGGATCGCGACGATCCCGTGCGGCGTCGACACCGATCTGTTCGTGCCGGGTGATCGGGTCGAGGCGCGCGCCCGACTCGGGCTCGACGAGGGACCGGTGCTGCTCTGGGTCGGCCGCGTCGCGCCGATCAAGGGGCTCGACACCTTGCTCGACGCGGTCGCGCGGCTGCGGGCGACCGGGCGGGCGACCAGGCTGCTCGTCGTCGGCGGCGACGCCGACGAGCCGATGAGCGAGCACGAGGTGTCCTTGCGTCGCCGCATCGAGCGGCTCGACCTGACCGACTCCGTGTGCTTCGTCGGGCCCCAGCCGCAGAGCGAGCTGCCCGTCTACTACGCCGCGGCGGACGTGACGGTCCTGCCGTCGTACTACGAGTCGTTCGGCATGGTCGCCCTCGAGGCGATGGCCTGCGGAAGCGCCGTCATCGCATCGCGCGTCGGCGGGCTGGTGACGACGGTTCGCGACGGCGTCACGGGATTTTTAGTTCCCGATGGCGACGTCGAGGCCCTGGCCGAGCGTATCGGCGCGCTCGTCGCCGATCCGGACCTGCGCTGGCGGGTCGGTCGCGAGGGCGTGCGTTGGGCGGCGCAGCAC
Organism: Candidatus Rokuibacteriota bacterium; assembly: GCA_003221615.1. Classification (GTDB taxonomy): domain Bacteria; phylum Methylomirabilota; class Methylomirabilia; order Rokubacteriales; family CSP1-6; genus AR31. The sequence goes on from QHSQ01000125.1 coordinate 21,734, forward strand.
CGATGGGCCTGCGTGGCCGAGGCCGTGTGCAAGGAGTACGCATCGCTCGAGTCGCGAGCGGGCGCGCACCTGGCCTCGGGGCGCTGCCGGGACTGACGAGGCCTCCGAGACGGGGACGAGGCCACCGCCCCCCCGGAAGTCCGCTGAAATGCTACACTGCGTGCGCAGTGGGCACCCTCCTCGAGGTTAAAAACCTCAAGACGCACTTCGTGACGCGCAGCGGCGTCGTGCGCGCGGTCGATGATGTTTCGTGGGACGTGGGCGAAAGCGAGACCGTCGCGCTCGTCGGGGAATCGGGCTGCGGCAAGAGCGTCAGCGCGCTGAGCATCATGCGGCTCGTCGCCGGGCCCGCGGGCCGGATCGTCGGTGGCCAGGTCCTGTTCAAGGGCCGCGATCTCCTGGAGCTCTCCGAAGAGGCGATGCGTCACGTGCGGGGCCGCGAGATCGGCATGATCTTCCAGGAGCCGATGACCTCGCTGAACCCGGTGCTCACGATCGGGCGCCAGCTCACCGAGGGGCTCGAGATCCACCTGGGTTTTGCCCCGACCGAGGCGCGCCGGCGCGCGGCCGAGCTGCTCGGCATGGTGGGGATTCCGGATCCCGAGCGGCGGCTGAGCCAGTACCCGCACCAGTTCAGCGGCGGGATGCGCCAGCGGATGATGATCGCGATGGCGGTCGCGTGCAACCCTTCGCTGATCCTCGCCGACGAGCCGACCACCGCGCTCGACGTGACGATCCAGGCCCAGATCCTCGAGCTCATGAAGGACCTCTCGCGGCGCTTCGGGGTCGCGATGCTGATCATCACGCACAACCTGGGGGTCGTCGCCCGGTACGCCGACCGCGTGAACGTGATGTACGCCGGGAAGATCATCGAGCGCGGCACCGCGCGCGAGCTCTACGCCAACCCGCGGCACCCGTACACGCTCGGTCTGCTCCGCTCGGTGCCGCGCCTGGACGAACCGCGGCGCGCCCGACTGGATCCGATCGAAGGCCAGCCGCCCGACCTCACGCGGCTGCCGAGCGGGTGCGCGTTCACGCCCCGATGCGCCTTCAGCGTCGAGCGGTGCCGCGTCGAGATCCCGCCGCTGCGCGTGGTGAACGGGGGAGGGCACGTGAGCGCGTGCTGGGAAGCCGAGAAGCTCGGCCGTCAGCGGTCCGCGGTGGGGACGTGAAGGACGACGCCCCGCTGCTCGAGGTCCGCAACCTGGTGAAGCATTTCCAGGTCGGCGGCGGTCTCTTCGGGGGTCGAGCCGGCCTCGTCCGCGCCGTCGACGGCGTGAGCTTCGAGATCCGGCGGGGCGAGACCCTCGGGCTCGTGGGCGAGTCCGGGTGCGGCAAGACGACCACCGGACGCTGCATCCTGCAGCTCGAGCGGCCGACCAGCGGTCAGGTCCTCTTCGAGGGCCGCGACCTCACGACGCTCAACGAGGACGCGCTGCGCTCGATCCGACGGAAGATGCAGGTGATCTTTCAGGATCCTTACAGCTCGCTCAATCCGAGGATGACGGTGGGCCAGATCATCGGGGAGCCGCTCGCCGTCCACGGAATCGTCGCCGACCGCGCCGAGCGACCCACGCGGGTGCGCGAGCTCCTGTCCCACGTGGGGCTCCTGGCGCAGCACGCGCACCGGTATCCGCACCAACTCTCGGGCGGTCAGCGCCAGCGGGTCGGTATCGCTCGGGCCCTGGCCGTCGAGCCCTCGCTGATCATCTGCGACGAACCGGTGTCGGCGCTCGACGTGTCGATCCAGGCCCAGATCATCAACCTGCTCGAGGATCTGCAGGCGCAGTTCGGGCTGACCTACCTCTTCGTCGCCCATGACCTCTCGGTCGTCCGCCACATCTCGGACCGCGTCGCCGTCATGTACCTGGGGAAGATCGTCGAGATCACCGACCGGAAATCACTCTACGATTCGCCGCTGCACCCGTATACGAAGGCGCTGCTCTCGGCGGTGCCGATTCCCGATCCGGCTCTCGAGGCCCAGCGAGAGCGAGTGGTGCTGGGCGGCGAGGTGCCGAGCCCCCTCAATCCCCCGCCGGGGTGCGTCTTTCATCCCCGGTGCCCGATCGCCATCGACCGCTGCCGGGTGGAGGTACCAGATCTCAGAGAGATCCGGGCGGCGCATCGGGCGGCCTGCCTGCTGGCTTGACTGGCGTTGGTCCCGTGCTCAAATACGGAAACCTTTCGTACCTCATGTGAGTTTTGGGACAAAACCCTCGGAGGGATTGATGCGACGCTACCGACACATCCTGGTGATCGCGATCGCCGCCGTGACGCTGGCAGGTCCCGCTGCGGCGCAGGACAAGCCCCGCTCCGGCGGCGAGTTGATCTTCGCAGTACCATCCGAGCCCCCGTCCTATGACGCTCACCGTGAGGAGACCTTCGGGGTCATCCATCCGGTGGCCCCGCATTACAACACGCTGCTCCGGCCCGATCCGACCGACAGGCTCGCGACGAAAATCGTCGGAGATCTCGCCGAGTCGTGGACTATCTCCAAGGACGGGCGAACCTACACGCTCAAGCTCCGGCACGGCGTCAAGTTCCACGACGGCAGCGAGATGACCTCCAAAGACGCCAAGGCCAGCTATGACAAGATCATCTTCCCGCCGGCGGGGGTCGCCTCCGACCGAAAGGGCGAGTACCTGGACGTAGAGGCCGTGCAGGCCCCCGATCCCTACACGATTGTCTTCCGGCTGAAGTGGCCATCCGGCTCGTTCCTCATGTCGCTGGCCTCGCCGTGGAACTGGATCTACAAGGCCGACATCCTGGCCAAGGACATGCGCTGGTACGAGACCCACGTGATGGGTACCGGCCCCTTCATCTTCGTGGAGCACGTGCGGGGTTCTCACTGGGTCGGCAAGAAGAACCCGAACTACTGGGACAAGGGCAAGCCATACCTGGACGGCTATCGGGCACTCTTCATTCGGGACTCGGCGGCGCAGGTGTCGGCCGTCCGCGGCGAGCGCGCCCACATCCAGTTCCGTGGTTTCTCGCCGGCCGAGCGCGACAGTCTGGTCCAGGCCCTCGGTCCCAAGATCACGGTGCAGGAGAGCCCCTGGGACTGCGCGCTGCTTGTGGCGATGAATCATGAGAGGAAGCCGTTCGACGACAAGCGCGTCAGGCGCGCACTCACGCTCGCGCTCGATCGCTACCAGGGCTCGCAGGCGCTGTCGAAGATCGCCATCGTCAAAGAGGTCGCCGGCGTCCAGGTGCCGGGAACTCCTTTCGCCACCCCGCCCGCCGAGCTCGAGAAGCTGGCCGGCTACGGACGCGATGTCGCGAAGTCCCGCGCCGAGGCCAGGCGACTCCTGAAGGAGGCCGGTGTCGCGGATGGGTTTGCGTTCACGTTCAAGAACCGTGGCATCCCCATGCCCTACGAGCCCGTCGGCGTCTGGCTGCTGGACCAGTGGAGGCAGGTCGGTCTGAACGTCAAGCAGGAAGTGATCGAGCCGGCGAAGTATTACGCTGAACTGCGCGGCGGGAACTTCGAAGTGGCGATGGACTTTCAGTGCGGCTACATCGTCGAGCCCGACCTCGACCTCTACAAGTTCCAATCGAAGGACAAGAGCCCGGCGAATTACAGCCGCTACGCCGACCCGGTGCTCGACGACCTCTATGAGAAACAGGGCCGCGCGACGGACGTAGAGGAGCGCAAGAAGTACATTCGGGAGTTTGAGCGGCGACTCGTCGACGAAGAGGCGCACTACCTCTACACGCTCCAGTGGCACCGGATCATTCCCCATAGCTCCAAGGTCAAGGGTTGGACGATCACTCCGAGCCACTACCTGAACAACCAACTCGATACGGTCTGGCTCGCGGACTGATATCGATGACCTGCACCCACCGACGCACCGGGCCGCCGGGATTTCTCCCGGTTTTCCTGGCCATCCCGATGATGTTCGCGCTCGCCGTCCACGGCGTGGACGCGCAAGAGCGTCCGCGCTACGGCGGCGAGCTCGTGTACGTCGTCCCGACGGAGCCCGCGTCCTACGACGGCCATCGCGAGGGGACGTTCGCGCTCATTCATCCGCTCGCGCCGGTCTACAGCACCTTGCTTCGATTCGATCCCACCGACCGCACGGGCACCAAGGTGGTCGGCGACATCGCCGAATCCTGGACGATCGCCAAGGACGGCCGCACCTACACGTTCAAGCTCCGGCGCGGCGTGAAGTTCCACGACGGCAGCGATCTCACCTCGAAGGACGTCAAGGCGACCTACGACAAGATCGTCAACCCGCCCGCCGACGTGGTCTCGTTCCGCAAGGGCCAGTACACGGCGATCGAAGCGGTGGAGGCTCCCGACCCGACCACGGTCGTGTTCCGCCTGAAGTGGCCGGCGGCCTCGCTCATCACCGCGCTCGCGTCGCCGTTCAACTGGATCTACAAGGCGGACATCCTCGCCAAGGACATGCACTGGTACGAGACCCATGTGATGGGCAGCGGCGCCTTCATCTTCGTGGAGCACGTGAAGGGCGCGTACTGGGCCGGCAAGAAGAATCCGAGCTACTGGGACAAGGGCAAGCCGTACCTGGACAGCTACCGGGCGCTCGTCGTCAAGGACCCCAACGCCCAGGTGGCCGCGGTCCGGGCCGAACGCGCCCACGTCCAGTTCCGGGGGTTCACGCCCGCCGAGCGCGACAGCATCGTGCAGGCGCTCGGCCCGAAGGCGACGGTGCAGGAGAGTCCCTGGGACTGCGTGCTCCTGGTCGGCATGAACCACGAGAAGAAGCCGTGGGACGACAAGCGCGCCCGCAAAGCGCTCACGCTGGCCCTCGATCGTTATCAGGGCTCGCAGGCGCTCTCGAAGATCGCCATCGTGAAGAGCGTCGCCGGCGTCCAGGTCCCGGGCACGCCGTACGCCACCCCGCCGGCGGAGCTCGAGAAGCTCGCCGGCTACTCGCACGACATTGCGAAGTCGCGCGCCGAGGCGAAGCGCCTGCTGAAGGAGGCCGGCGTTCCCGGGAACTTCTCGTTCAGCCTGAAGAACCGGAACGTCCCCATGCCCTACGAGCCGGTGGCCATCTGGCTCGTGGACCAGTGGCGTCAGGTCGGTCTGCAGGCGCGCCACGACTTCATCGAGTCGACGAAGTGGGAGGCCGACCTGCGCGACGGCAACTACGAGGTCGCCGTCGACACCCAGTGCAGCTACGCGGTCGACCCCGACCTGGACCTATACAAGTTCCAGTCGATGGGGATCAGCGGCAACAACTATGGCCGCTACGTCGACAAGACGCTGGACGATCTCTACCAGAAGCAGAGCCGCGCCCTCGACGCCGAGGAGCGGAGGAAATACGTCCGCGACTTCGAGCGGCGATTGCTGGACGAGGAGGCGCACTACGCCTACACGCTCCAGTGGCACCGCATCATCCCGCACAGCGCCAAGCTCCGTGGCTGGACCGTCACGCCCAGCCACTTCGTCAACAACCAGCTCGACGGCGTGTGGCTGGCCGAATAGCGGACGCCTCTCCGTGACCAAGTACATCATCAAGCGCTTGCTCCTGATGATCCCGACCCTGTTCGGGGTCGCGGTGATCATCTTCTTCCTGATGCGGGTCGTGCCCGGTGACATCGTCGAGCTGCGGTTCGCCGGCGAGAGCGCCTATGCCCAGAAAGAGAATCTCGACAAGGAGCGAGCGCGGCTCGGGCTCGACAAGCCCATCTGGAGTCAGTTCCTGACCTGGATGGGCGGGCTCGTGCGACTCGACTTCGGGACGTCGATGTGGACGGGAGCGCCGATCACCGAGGAGATCCGTCTGCGCTTCGCGCTCTCGCTCCAGCTCGCGATCATGGCGACGATCGTCGCCATCCTGCTGGCCATCCCGCTGGGGGTGATCGCGGCGCTCCGGCAGGATACGTGGATCGACTACGCGGTGCGCATCATGTCGATCGCCGGACTGGCCACGCCGTCGTTCTGGCTCGGGATCGTGTTCATTCTGGGCCTCTTGATCATCTTCAAGTGGCTGCCGCCGATGGTCTACACGCCGTTCTGGGTCGACCCCGTCCAGAACCTGGCGCAGCTCATCTGGCCGGCGCTCGCGGTCGGTTATCGGTATTCGGCCGTGGCGACGCGCATGACACGCTCGGCGATGCTCGAGGTGCTGCGCGAGGACTATATCCGCACTGCTCGCGCCAAGGGGCTCTGGGAGAAGCTGATCCTGTCGCGCCACGCGCTGAAGAACGCGATGCTCCCGGTGCTCACGGTGATCGCGCTCGAGTTCGCCTTTCTCATCGGCGGGCTCGTGGTCACCGAGCAGGTGTTCAACCTGAACGGGCTCGGCATGCTCTTCGTGGAAGCGGTCGGCCACCGCGACTACACGCTCACGCAGGCCCTCGTGATGCTCGTGGCGTTCGTCTTCATCTTCGTCAACTTCCTGGTCGACCTGACGTACGCCTGGCTCGACCCGAGAATACGATTCCGGTGATGACACGATTCGAGTCGGGCATCACGATGATCGCCGCGCATGATTCCGTCGGGGTGCGGGCCTGGCGACAGCCCGGGTGCCCGTGCCCGGGTGAATGATGGCGATCGGCCGACCCGCCGAAGCCGCCTCCGAGATCCCCGAGACCACCGGGCGATTTCGATGGCTTGCCGTCGTCGGTGAGTTCTGTCGCAAGCGTCCGCTGGGCGCGCTCGGCGCGGCCGTCGTCCTCGTCAACATCCTGGTCGGCATCGGCGCCAACGTGATCGCGCCCTACGATCCCCTGGCGACCGACTACGGCGCGATGCTCGCCCGGCCCTCGGCGACGCACTGGCTCGGCACCGACGCGTTCGGTCGCGACGTGCTCTCCCGCATCATCTACGGCTCGCGAACCGCGATGCTGGTGGGCTTCGCGTGCGCGTTCCTGGGCGCGACGATCGGCGCCGTCATCGGCGTCGCCAGTGCCTACTTCGCCGGCAAGGTCGATCTCCTGGTGCAGCGCGTGATGGACATCTTCCTGGCGTTTCCGCTGATCATCCTGGCGCTCGCGGTCGTCTCGATCCTCGGCACCGGGATCGTCAACGTCATCGTGGCGATCGCGATTCCGATGATCCCGCGCGCCGCGCTGGTGTCGCGGTCGAGCGCGCTCGCCATCCGCGAAATGCCGTACGTCGACGCCGCGCGCGCGGCCGGATTCCGGCATCGCCGGATCATCCTGCGCCACATGTTGCCGAACGTGATGGCGCCGTATCTCATCATGCTCACGGCGTATCTCGGACAGGCGATCCTGGCCGAGGCGTCGCTCACGTTCCTGGGCCTCGGTGTCTCGGAGCCGACGCCGGCGTGGGGGCTCATGCTGCGCGGCGCCGCCGTGCAGTTCGCCGAGGCCGCGCCGTGGATGGCGATCTTCCCGGGGCTCGCGATCAGCCTGGCCGTCTTCGCGTTCAATCTGTTCGGCGACTCGTTGCGCGATGCGCTAGATCCTCGTCTCAGGGCCCAGTGAGAAGGCCGTCGCACGGCCTGAAATGGCTCCAACTCAGCGGAAAGCTTGACACATTGCGTGGATTCGGGTACAAAGGCCGATGGCTTCCAAGGAATGTGAACGCACCCGTCGCATAGCGCTCGATAGCGGGAGGACTTGATGCCGTACATCATCGCCGAGCCGTGCATCAACGTGAAGGACAAGGCCTGTGTCGAGGTCTGTCCGGTGGATTGCATCTATGAGGGCGAGACGATGCTCTACATCCATCCGGACGAGTGCATCGACTGCGGGGCGTGCGAGCCCGTGTGCCCGGTCAAGGCGATCTTCGCGGAAGACGAGACGCCCGATCAGTGGAAGAACTTCATCGAGCTGAACAAGAAGTTCTTCAAGGACAACCCCGGGGTCAAGCCGGCCACCAAGGCCTAGCTGCACACGTTCAACGGCAGCACGCCAGGCCCGCTGGGCATTCATCGGAGTGCGGCGGGCCTGATTCTTCTGCAAAAACGTTTGTTCGTCGCTGGCACGCCCGTTGAAGTTGTGACCGGTCATGAACCCACTGCCCGGACCGACTCCGACGGCTCCACCTCCGACGATCGGCTATCACGGCGCGGTCTCCGACTTCAAACGACGACTCATCGAGGCGACGCTCCATCAGGCACGCGGCAACCGCACGCACGCGGCGCGGGCTCTCGGGCTGCAGCGGACCTACTTGCTGCGGCTCATCCGAGATCTCGGCGTGGCGGCGCCGCCGCCGCCTCCGCGACGCCGGAGGGCCGCCGCGTAGAAGTTGACCTTTGGCGACCCGCCCGGCAATCTGTGGGCCGCCATGCGTGACGTGTGGATCGCCGGCGCGGACATGACCCGCGTGGGGCGGCTCGCCGAGCCGCTGCAAGACCTGATGGCCGTCGCCGCGCACGCCGCGCTCAGAAGCGCCGATCGCGAGCGGCCCGACTCGATCGTCGTCGCGACCATGAACCCCGAGGAGTTCCTGGGCGACGGCAACTTCGCCTCCAACGTCGCCACGCACATGGGCTTCGCCAACGTCCCCGTCATTCGCGTCGAGACGGCGACGTCGTCGGGCGCCGCGGCGTTCTACGCGGGCTTCGCGCAGATCGCCTCGGGACTGGCGCACACGGTCCTCGTGGTCGGCGGCGAGAAGATGACGCACCTGCCGACGCCGAAGGTGTCGGAGCTGATCGGGCGCTCGCTCGACCCCTACGAGCGCTCGTACGGCACCACGATGCCGGCGTTCGCCGCGCTGGTGACCCGCGCGCTGATGGCGCGCCATGGGGTGGGTGAGCGCGAGCTCGCGCAGGTCGCCGTGAAGAACCACGCGAACGGCGCGCGCAATCCGCTGGCGCACTTCCGCGAAGAGATCACGCTCGAGATGGTCCTCGGCAGCCGCATGGTCGCCGATCCGTTGCGGCTCTACCATTGCTGTCCGATCTCCGACGGCGCGGCGGCGATCGTGCTGACCGCCGAGCGCGCGACTGTCCGCGTGGCCGGGATCGGGCAGGGGACCGACGCGCTCGCCCTCCGGCACCGCGAAAGTCTCACCAGCTTCCGCGCCACCCAGGCCGCGGCCAGCGCGGCGTTCGCGATGGCGGGGTTCGGCCCGGAGCGTATCGACGTCGCCGAGATCCACGACGCGTTCACCCCGTTCGAGCTCATCTCGCTCGAGGACGTCGGACTCTTTCCGCCTGGAAAATCAGCAGCCGCCACGCTCGACGGCGAGACTTCGCTCGAAGGCCGTCTCCCGATCAATCCTTCCGGCGGTCTCAAGGCGCGGGGCCATCCGCTCGCGGCCACCGGGCTCGCGCAGATCGTCGAGTGCGTCTGGCAGCTGACCGGGTGTGTACCTCGGCGGCAGGTGCAGTGCAGCGTCGCACTCGCCCAATCGATCGGCGGCCCAGGCACCAACAACTGGGTCACGATCCTCGAATCGCGACCGGGCATGCGGAGCCACGCCGCTCCTATCTCAGGCCACCCTCGGTCCAAGCCGGCCTCAAGGACCCCGCTACAATTGATCGAGCATCTCCCGGCATCCCGATGTCCCGAGTGCCGCCTGGTCGCGGCGCCGCCGACGCGCTGGTGTCCGCGCCATCCGGTCGAGATGACGCCGACCTCCGTGATGGGCGGCGGCGAGGTCGTCTCGTTCACCACCTTGCTCTCGCCACCCGCGGGCTTCCGCTCTCCGCTGCACATCGCGCTCGTCGATCTGGTCGGCGGCGCCCGGCTCGTCTGCCACGGCGACAAGACACAGGGACTCCGCATCGGCTCCTGGGTCGCCATCGAAGCGGTCGGCAACGTTTACTACTTCTCGCACCTCGGCACG
>QHSQ01000535.1 GCA_003221615.1 Candidatus Rokuibacteriota bacterium
GAAACCCAGGACGACTAGGCGATGAACGCTATCTATTCTGTGCCGGTCGCCTACCACACTCAGCGTCGCGATGCTGCGAGCGCCAGCGCCGGCAAGCCAGCCGATACCGACCGCCACGAAGTTGGCGACCGTCATCAGGACGAGATACACGCCCGTCAATTGCGGTCCGAGGCGGTGGAGCAAGTATGGGATCAGGAGCAGGTTGATCAACACCGAGAGAAGCTGATTGAGATAGTTCGATGCCAGCCCCGAGAGATACGAGCGGATCACGACGCGCTCCGAGTTCGCTCCGACAAATCTACGTGCCTGCGGACGACGGTGTACTGAACGCTGGGATAGATGCCGAATACCACAGCAGCCTGGACAATTCCTCTGGCTAGCCCGAGGCGCTTCATGGCTTGGAGCACGCTGCCGAGCGTACGGTAGGCCTTGACCATACCGGTTTGGCCGTCCGCGATCATGCGGAGCTTGGTGCGAGCGCGATTCTCCCAGACGAGACGGTGTCGGCGAAACAGATGTTCAAGACGGCGTGGCGTCACGAGCTGAAGATGATCGAGATACCCGACGAGCCGACCTTTACCCTGCAATCGAGCTAGGAGACGAATCGTGCGCTTACCGAGGCATGGAACGCACCAGACCTCGAGGTGCGGCTCACGCGGCCAGAGGTAGTTCGGGGCTTCGAGATGAATCGCACCCCGCGGTGACAAGACCCTCGCCATCTCGGAGATCACCGTCCCTACGTCCTCGACGTGCTCGATCACGGTGTGACAGATGATCAGATCGAAAGCGCCATCCCGGAAGGGCAGCCACTCGCCGGTCGCAACAACGAACGCGACGTTTCGATCGCCGTGTCGAGCCATGGCGTGGCCGACTGTGACCGCCTCGGCGTCGGGTTCGAGACCGACCAGCGTCGCGCCCGGATACCGGCGCGCCAACGCAAGGCAGTTGAAGCCGACCGAACACCCGACCTCCAAAACTCTCTGTGGCGCAGCGCCCGGCACATCATGCTCGATCCGCTCGGCGGTCTCCTCCGCGCTCGCCGAGCAAGCGGCAACGTGCTCCGTCAGATCTCGGCCTTCGAGGCGGTAGTGGATGTGACAGCGATCCCGAGTCAACGACAACCATTTGGCCCAAGCGTCACAGACTGATCGGTCGAGTGTCACCGATATCGCTCTAGCCCGTTTCGCAGGTCAACAGAAGATTGGGCTCGACGACCGCCAGAAACGAAGGATAGAGGCGCCTGGAGAGATGGCCGACGGTTCGCGCGGCCCGTGATTTGATCGTGTGAGCTAGGGTCCGCCGGTCCATGTGACCGAAGAAGTAGACCGCCATGAGCCGGTAGCCATGCCGGTTGCAAATGGCCTGCACGTGCTCAGGCATGAAGCAGGCGACGTGATCGTAGTAAACACTGGGCGCTCGTCCCAGTACGGCCCGAGCCATGGTCCCGTAGTGCGTCGGGTTAGGGGTGGTGATGATGAGCCGACCATGCGGCGCGAGATGCTGGACGAGCGTTCGGACCGCGACTCCGGGCGCGTCGAGATGTTCGATGACGTCCGACATCACGATGAGGTCGAATCGCCGATCGAGCTTCATCGTCTGGCAGTCGGCCTCGAGGATCTCGATGCCGTTTCGCGCGGCTCGCGCGATGTTCTCCGCATCGATGTCAATTCCGACCAGTTCGCGGGTCACGCGGCCGAGCC
>QHSQ01000536.1 GCA_003221615.1 Candidatus Rokuibacteriota bacterium
TCAGCACGCCGATCTTGGCCCGGATCTCGACGCCTCCCGTCGTCACGAGCCCGGTCGACCCCTCACACGCGCATCTCGGCCGTGCGTCGCTCACGCAGCCAGAGCTGAACCGCGAAGTGCTTGGCGACCTCTTCACTCGGTCCTTCCATTCGGGTGCCCCGACTTTCCCAGAGGCGTTTCACTTCACGGCTCACGAAGAGCCCGTCGGCATCGTCGGGCTCGTCGAAGAGCTCATCGCCGATCTCCCGCCACGGGCCCGCGAGGACGTCACGTTCCTGAATGCCAAAGCCAAAGCCACGCTTCGGCGCGTACAGGAGATCGTCTGGCACCAGATCGGTCACCGCGGTCTTCAAGATTTGCTTGAGCCGCTCGGCCTTTTTGAAGTCCGGCACTTTCTCGCGATAGTGGACCGCCAGGGCCAGGGCTACGACCTCCTGATCCAGGAAGGGCGCGCGCACCTCTACCGACGCCATCATCGCCGGCAGGTCCCCAGCAATGGTCACGGAATGTGCGTTCTCGAACATCAGCGCGATGAGATTCGACTCGTCGATGTAGGAACGCGTTGCCGCGAACTGTCCCCAGTAAGCGGCTTCCTCGGCAACCGCGTTGTGCAAAGTCACTCCGACTTCCGGCGCGATGACTCGATTCCATCCCCGCCGCTCAGCAGCACGGTAGAGCGCGGCCTTTCGCTCGCCCGGGCGCGAGGCGAGAACCGCCATGGAGTGCCCGCGGAGCGATGGAGGCACGATGCGCGCGCCGACCGCGAGGGGCCCGAGGCGCGCCAGCCAGGCAGAGAAGCGGGCGGTTCTCAGATGTCCCGTGTACCCGCAGA
>QHSQ01000537.1 GCA_003221615.1 Candidatus Rokuibacteriota bacterium
CAGCAGACCGCGACGTGCCGGGAGTGCTCTCGGACGATCTCGCCGGAGGACACCATCGTCTTCGGCGACGGGCTTCTCGGCCATCTCGATTGTCGTCGCCCTCGTGTTCTGAGCGCCGAGGAACGCACGCTCCTCTTCATCTACTGTCGGGACCACCAAGTCGCCGAGTGCGTTCGTTGCACAAGAAGATTCCCCCTGCGAGAAGTTGCCTCACTTGATTCGTTCGGCATCCGGACATACGGGTGCGGGTGGTGCCATACGGACCTGACCGACAGCATCCGGGAGCATCTCTACGGCTGCGCGATGCTTCCAATAGCAATACGTCGCATAGCCCAGGCTGCGCGCGAGGCGGCGCGAAGCCTGGTGAAGCAGAGCCATCAGTTGCATGACGCTGCGGATGTGGCGGTGCGGGAGGCCCAAGCTACGCTCCACGCGCTCCGGAACGCCATGCGACAGTCGCCACTGAAGCGCCGCGAGTAGCGAGGTCGACGCGACCAATGCCGGGCTCGCCGCCGAGCCGGCGTCGCGGACAGACGAACCCCGGGGCGCTCATGAGCGGATCAGCGTCCAGCGCGCATAAACGACGCTCGCCGCTGTGCCGCGGCTCCACCATCGACACGGGATTTGCGCGACCGGCGTTCTTCCAGAAACTGCAGATTTTTCACGGATTGACAGCGCACCGCCGCGTGATACAAGGACGACACTTTAGAACCTTGTCTTCCGGGAAACGAGGTGCCGCATGCGGCCACTCGGCATTGATTCGGCCCTGACTGCCCGTCGCATGGACCCTCAATGTCACGGGCCGATGAAGGTCAAGAAGTGACAGCCCACTACGACCGAGACAAAGCCCAGCGAGAGGCGAGTCGTGATCGCGAGTCGCTGGACCTCACAGATTGGTGGGCTTACCTGGTGGTCGGGGCGGTAGGGCTGATCCTCGGCGCGCTCATTCTCGACCTGATCCTGGGAATCGACATGCACGTCGTGCTTTCTGGCGGCATCCTCGCCGCCCTCGCTGTCGGCATTTTCTGGTTTTTACGACGCATACTGAAGCCGCAGTGAATGCCGAAGCGAATACTGTGGCCACCCCCATCGACGCCTTCTATCTCTCGAGCACCGCAGTGGGACGATCTGGACGGCGGTTTCGAGGACGAACGCGTTTCGTGCGGTCGGCTGGATAGCGCGCGTTATGCGTACTGAGATTGGGCTTGCCGCCTTTAACAGCGAGGAGCGGAGAATGCAGCCATGAACCGCATCGTCAAGACAGTGCCGTGAGGAGGCCTCAACGTCCACCGTAGGTCGCGTGTCTTTCGCGGTTCTCATCGCCGTTGTTGCGAGTGGCTGTGCCATCGACTCCTCTAACGAGGTCCGACGACCAGCCCCTCCCGTGCCGCTTTCCGAACGAAGCGAGCCGACTGCTAAGACACCTACGCCAGGGAGCCGGCCTGAACCGGCCCCTCCGCAAGAACAGACGCAACCTCAAGAGCCGACGCGGCCTTCGGAAGCCGCGCCACGCCAGGGCACGGACGAACCTGACCCACGGGCCGTCATCGACTGGGCTTCTGAAGCGCGATACACGATAGCGTCCGTTTTACTAATCAGTCCCTAGTATAGGCGACGCTCGGCGCATGAAAAAACGAGCGGACCAGGGCCGGACGCGATTGAATGCGCGCCAGGTCCGACTGGACGCGGCTGCGGAGCGATTCGTCTCTCCGCAACGGGGTCTTGCTCACGCCTTGGCGCTTGAGGTGGTTCCAGACGAATTCGTCGGGGTTCAACTCGGGCGCGTAGCCCGGCAGGAAATGCAGTTCGAGGCGACCCGCGAGACGCTGGACGTACTGCGCGACCACCTTGGCGATGTGCGCGGGGTGGCCGTCGAGGACGAGGAACACGGGGCTCTTGCGACCGCGCATGAAGTGCGTCAGCAACTCGACGAACCGCGTGGCATTGAGCCGCTCGGTGTAAAGCTCATACCAGAATGCGCCGCGGGCGTTGACGGCGGAGATGGCGCTCACGCTCTGCCGCCGACCGCTCGTCGGGACCGCGGGCGTCCGCCCGCGCAGGCCCCACGTGCGCCCGAGCACTTGGTCGGAGCGTACCCCGGCCTCATCGAGGAAGAAGATCTTCGCGCCGACGTACTGGGCGCGGGCCCGCACGCGAGGGAACACCGTCGTCGTCCAGCGTTTGATCGCCACCGGATCGCGCTCATACGCGCGCCGCAACGGTTTCTGCGGCGTGATGTCCAACTCGGCGAGCAGGCGCCCCACGGCGGTTACGCCCAACCGCACCCCGAACTTCTGCGCGATCAGCGCCGCCACGATCTGCCGGGTCCACAGTCCAAAGTCGAAGCCGTATTGGCGCGGGTCCTTGCCATTGATCCAGCGCCGGACCTGGAGCTTCTGGCGCGGCGCCAGGGCGGGCTTTCGTCCCGGATGTTTGCGCGCGGTGAGCGCCGCCGCGCCACCCCGCCGCTCGGCCGTCAGCCACTTGTAGATCGTCGTGCGACACAGTCCGTAGCTCTTGATCACCGCACTGGGGGCCGCGCCGTCCTTCACGCGCCGGACGGCCAGCCGGCGAATCGTTTCCGAGGTCTCGTG
>QHSQ01000126.1 GCA_003221615.1 Candidatus Rokuibacteriota bacterium
CGCAGGATCGCCGTATTTCCTGACCTTTAAGACGGCCATTCGACCGGATCGACCTCCACATCAATCATACCCCGGCCGGCCGTTGTCGATTTGAACTCCCGTAACGCCTCGTCGAGCCGGCGCGGCAAATCGTGGTCGCCCTTGGCGACGATTCGCCGGGTGCGGTCGCTCCGGTCGGGGACCGGCGGATAGACCGTGAGCCCCTTGGCCCCGCGCAGCGCAGCGCCCACCGCCTCGGCCAGCCGGCGTGTCTCGGCCGCGTCGGCGCCGCGCGTGGTGACGACCGCGAGGCGACGAAAGGGCGGATAGCCGAGCTCGGCGCGGAACTTGAGCTCCGGCCCGTAGAACTCGCTGAGGTTCTGACGCGCGACCGCCTCGAACGCGCAGTGGCCGGGGTTCTGCGACTGGATGATCAGCGCGCCGTCGGCGGCCACCCGCTCCGCGGCCGCCCACGCGAGGGCGAGCGTGCGCTCCCCGGCGCGAAAATCGGGCGCGCGCAGCAGCTGGTCCGGAGCCACGAACGCGGCGAGCCCGAGCGCGGCCGGACCGAAGAGGCGCAGGGCACCCCGCGTGCCGATCACGACGTCGGCGGCGGCCGCCGCCGCTCGCTGGGCCTCGCCGCGGGCGCCCCGCGTCGCTTCGGGATCCCACCGTGCGATGCGCGCATCCGGAAACCGTCGGCGCACCGCGTGCTCGACGCGCTCGGCCCCCCAGCCGAACGGCGTGAGCCGCCGTCCGTGACACGCCGCGCACGTGTCGGGCAGCGGTTGCGAGGTGCCGCAGAGCCGGCAGACCAGCCGAGCCGCGGCGCGCGAGTACGCGAACGCGATCGCGCACGCAGCACAGCGGACGACGGTCCCGCACTCGTCGCACGCGAGCGACGACGTGAGCCGGCTCACTACGAGAAACACGCGCCGCCGCGCGGCCAGGGTCTCGCGGATCGCGCGCGACAGCGGCGGCGTGAGCGGCTCGCGCCTGAGGATGCCGCGCGTGTCGGCGATGCTCACGGCCGGCCACGGGCCTGGCTCGCGCGCGGCCATGTCGATGAGCCCCGACTCGGCGCGCCACCACGCCTCGGCACTGGGCGTGGCGGCCGTGAGCCAGAGCGCGAGCGGCTCCCGCGCCGCGCGCTCGAGCGCGACGTCGCGCGAGTGCATGCGCGGCGGGCCGGGCGGCTTGTGGGCGGCCTCGTGCTCGTCGAGCAGCACCAAGGTGGCGGGCGGGGGAAGCGGGGCGAGCAGTGCCGAGCGCGTCCCGGCGGCCAGACGCGCCGATCCGTCGCGCAACGCGCGCCAGGCCGCCGCGCGCTCCTCGTCCGGCACCCCCGAGTCGAGCCTCACGACGCGGTCGATCTTCGCGAGTCGCTGAGCCCACTTTGCGACGGTCTCGACGTCGGCGGCGATCACCAGCGCGGTCCCCTTCGTCACTTCCAGCCGCTCGAGCAGCCGCTTCTCACGGCCGGCGCCGATCAGGAGCTCGGGCTTGGGCGAGGCGAGCGGGCTCGCGCCGCGGGCGGTCGCCGGG
Organism: Candidatus Rokuibacteriota bacterium; assembly: GCA_003221615.1. Taxonomy (GTDB): domain Bacteria; phylum Methylomirabilota; class Methylomirabilia; order Rokubacteriales; family CSP1-6; genus AR31. The sequence continues at coordinate 1,525 of QHSQ01000126.1, forward strand.
ACTATGCCGGCGTCCGCGCTCCCCGGCGGCGGCAGGAGCGCGGCGCACGTCGACCCGACCGACGAGAGGCTCTGCGCCGCGATCCAGCCGACGAGCTCGAGCTGCGCCGTCGACAGCACGGGCTCGGGATCGACGAGGCGGGCGAGCGGCTTGAGCTGCGGATCGGTGCCGTCGCGCAGGGCCACGACCATGCCGACCCGTGCCGCGCCCCGCAGCGGCGCTCGTGTGCGCTGCCCGGGGGCAAGCGTCCAGCCGTCGGGAACGCGATAGGAGAACGAATGGCGAACCGGGGCGTCGAAGACGACGTCCGCGATCATTTATCTGAGCCAGAGGCCGGCTCTACAGAGGGTGGCCTGAGACAGATGCGGCCCGGCTCCGTCCTTGCGGACAACCCGTGCGGTTCTACGCGGGGGGCTGTCATCGGGTACGGCGGCGGTCGTACTCCCGTCGAGCGAGCTGGAGATCCTCCCACGCCATGCGCTTGTACTCTTCGCCGGGGTTGCGGAGGAGGAACGCCGGGTGGAAGGTCGGGATCAGGACCGCGGAGCCGTACGGGTGCACGCGGCCGCGGAGCTTGCCGATCGGCTCACGCGTGGCGAGCAGGCTCTGGGTCGCGACGCTGCCGAGCGCTAGGACGACCTTGGGCTGGAGCACGGCGAGCTTCGCGGCGAGGAAGGGCGCGCATGCGGCGAGCTCCTCGGCCTCGGGATTTCGATTCCCCGGAGGCCGACACATGACGGCGTTGCAGATGTAGACCTCGTCGCGGGACAGCTCGACCTTCCGCGCCTCGAGCATCTTCGTGAGGAGCTGGCCGGCCCGCCCGACGAACGGAAGCCCCTGGGCGTCTTCGTCCGCGCCCGGGCCCTCACCGATCACGACGAGCTCGGCGCGCGGATTCCCAGACCCGAACACGATCGTCGAGCGCCCCTCGCAGAGCTTGCAGAGGCGGCAGCCCTGGGCGGCCTTCTCCTGGGCGCGGAGCGCCTCGGCGGGCCCGAGCAGGTAATCGCCGGCGAGCGGCAGGTCGTTGAACCCGAGGTCGCGATGGTGGCGCAGGGTCTCGCCGAGCGCGCCGAGCGCGTCGGCGAGCAGGGCGCGAGGATCTCCGGTCGCCATGCGGGCTAGGCGGGTGCCTTTCGGGTGGCGGCGGTGGCGCGGAGCGCGAGGACGTGCGAGAGGATCGCGTCGGCGACGTCGCCCTTGGGCATCTTCGGCAACGGGCGCACACCGCCCCAGCGGTCGAGCAGGAGCACCTCGTTGTCCTCGGCGTCGAAGCCGATGCCCTGCTGGCTCACATCGTTCGCCACCAGGAGGTCGATCCCCTTGCTCTCGAGCTTCGTGCGCGCGTTCGCGGCGACGTCGTGCGTCTCGGCGGCGAAGCCGACGATGAACGCGCTCGTGCGTCGCGCCGCGACCTCCGCGAGGATATCGGGGTTCGGCGTCAGCTCGAGGGTCAGATCGCGCTTGCCCTTGATCTTCGTGCTCGAGGCCTGCCTGGCGCGATAGTCGGCGACCGCCGCGGCCTTGACGACGATCGTCGCGCGGTCGAGATGATGGAGCACGGCTTCGCGCATCTCCTCGGCGGTCTGCACCGGGACGAACACGGAACCGGGCGGCGGTGTCAGCACCGTCGGGCCCGAGACCAGCGTCACCTCCGCGCCGCGCCGGAGGGCCGCCGTCGCGAGCCCGTAGCCCATCTTGCCGGAGGACCGGTTCGAGATATAGCGCACCGGGTCGATCGGCTCACGCGTCGGGCCGGCGGTGACGAGCAGCCGCTCGCCGGTCAGGTCTCGGACCGGCGCCAGCATCCGGCGCAGCGCCTCGACGATGTCCTCGACCTCGGGGAACCGTCCCTTGCCGCTGAGGCCGGACGCGAGAGCGCCGGTGTCGGGCTCGAGCACCGTGACGCCGCGCCGCCGCAGGGTGGCGACGTTGGCGGTGACCGCCGCATGCTCCCACATACCGCCGTCCATCGCCGGCACCATCAGCACCGGCGCCCGGGCTGCGAGCAGGAGCGTGGTCAGGAAGTCGTCGGCGATGCCGTGCGCCGCCTTCGCGAGCACGTTCGCGGTGGCCGGCGCCACCACGACCGCGTGGGCGCGCTCGGCCAGCGCGACGTGCTCGACGGCGTCGGCGCTCTGCGGGTCGAAGAGGTTCGAGAGCACGGTCCGCCCGGAGAGCGTTCGGAACGTGAGCGGACCCACGAACTCGCGCGCGTGCTCGGAGAGGCAGACCGTGACCGAGGCGCCGAGCCGGGTCAGCTCGCGTAGCAGGTAGACCGCCTTGTAGGCGGCGATCGACCCGGTGACGCCCAGGATCAGCTCACGGCCTTCGAGGCTCATGCCCGGCTCACGCCTTGGGCGTGTCGCCCTCTTCTTTCACGCGGTACTCCACCTTGGCCGCGGCGATCTCCTCGAGCGCGCCGCTGGTCGGCTTCTTGTGCCGGCTCTCGACGCGCGCCGCCGCGCCGCGGTTGAGCTGGCGCGAGCGCTTCGCGGCGAGCACGACGAGGAGATACCGGTTCGAAACCTTGTTCAATGCGCTCTCCAGCGAGGGGAATGCCATCAATTCAATCCCTCCAGATCGGGTAAGGTGAGGTCGATGCGTTTCACTCGACAGCGCTCGGCCATGATGATCGACTCGAGCTCTACCAGGGCCTCCTTCACGTCGCGGTTCACGATCAGGTAGTCGTACCGCCGCCACAGCACGATCTCCTCGCGCGCCCGCACCAGCCGGCGCTCGATCTCCACCTCGGCGTCCGAGCGGCGCTCGCGCAGGCGCTGCTCCAGATCCTTCACCGACGGCGCCAGGATGAAGATGAGCACCGCGTCCGGGTACCGGTCGCGGAGCTGCGCGGCGCCCTGCGTGTCGATGTCCAGCAGCACGTCGCGGCCGACCGCCAGCGCGTCCTCGAGCGAGCGGGCGCGCGTGCCGTAGAAGTTGCCGTGCACGGTCGCCCACTCGGCGAGCTCGCCGCGGTCGCGCATCGCCCGGAACTCGGGTACGCCGACGAAGCGGAAATCGACGCCGTCCATCTCGCCCGGTCGCGGCGGCCGCGTCGTCACCGAGACCGAGTACGCCAGGTCGGTCAGGCGCTGCCGAACCTCGCGGCACAGCGTCGTCTTGCCGGCGCCCGAGGGCGCCGAGACGACGAACAGCGTGCCGCGGCGTCTAATCACCAGCCGTGCCCCGCTCCGTCACGAGCCGCTGCGCCAGGGTCGCGGGCTCGAGCGAGGACAGGATGAGATGGTCGCTGCCGGTCACGATGACCGCCCGCGTGCGACGCCCGTTGGTCGCGTCCACGAGCTTGGTGCTGCCCTTCGCGCTCTCGATGAGCCGCTTCACCGGCAGCGAATCCAGCGCGACGATCGCCACGATCTGATCGGCGACGACGACGTTGCCATGTCCCACGTTCACGAGGTGCGCCACCTGCCGACCCCCGCCGTTCGCGCGGCTATTCAAGGTTCTGCGCCTGTTCGCGCATTTTCTCGATGATCCCCTTGGCGGCGAGCGCCGACTGGGAGAGCTCGAGGTCGTCCGCTTTCGAGGCGGTCGTGTTGACCTCGCGGTTCAGCTCCTGGATCAAGAAGTCCAGCGGCCGGCCGACGGAACCGCCCTTGTCGAGGAGGAGCGCCAGCTGCTCGAGATGCGCGGCGAGCCGTGTCAGCTCCTCGCGCACATCGGTCTTTTCGGCCCAGATCGCCACCTCGGTGAGGATCCGCCCCTCGTCGAGCACGACCTCGCCGAGCAGCGCGCCGATGCGCTCGCGCAATCGCTCCTGGTAGCGCGCGAGCGCCGCCGGTGTGCGCGCCGCGATCAGGTCGACCTGTGCCCGGAGCGCGGCGTGCTGCGCGCGCAGCTCGGCGGCGAGCGCATCGCCTTCGGTCGTTCGACACGTCACGAGCTCGTCGAGGGCGCGCCCGAGCACGTCCGCGAGCGCCGGCCACGCGATCGCGCCGGCCGTCGTCTCGGAGTCTTCCATGCGGACGACCACGCCCGGGCGCTCGAGCACCCAAGCGAGCGGCACCTCGTCGCCCAGGCCGGTGGCGCGGCCGAGGGCCCGCGCCTGCTCGATGTACTGGGCGGCGAGCGCGGTGTCGATGCGGATCTGCTGGGTGGACTGGCCGGGCGGCGGGCCGAGCTGCACGCTGACGTCGATCCGTCCGCGCTCGAGGCGCGCCTGGATCAGCCGGCGTGCGTCCATCTCGAACGCGCCCAGTGCGCGCGGCAGGCGGAGCGCGATGTCGAGGTGACGATGGTTGACCGAGCGCGCCTCGACGGTGACGGCGACGCCGTCGCCGCCCGCCTCAGCCCGGCCGAATCCCGTCATGCTGCGAAGAGACGGATGCGACGTCGGCCGGGTCGGTGGCATCTAGCGATCATAGGTCGAAATAGCCTGTAGTGTCAATATGTTGCGGTTGACAGTGCGCGAGCGGGCCGCTAGACTCGCCCCGCGTTCGGCGCCGTGCGCGCTGCTGTGAATCCATGACTCGCTGGGCTCTCGCGACACTGGCCGCGCTCTTCCTCTTGGGCATCGGGGCGGTCGCGCTCGCGCGGTTGTTCGGCAAATCCGGTTCGCGCGCCTCGGTCGGCGTCTCCGTCATCGCCTACTGGCTCGCGGCCTACGTCCTCTGGAGCTTCGCGGCCGGCCTGGCCGTGACCGCCGGCCTGCTCACCACGTACCACCAAGCGGCGTTCGCAACAATCTGTCTCCTCGGCGCCGTCTTTCAGTATCGCGCGCACGTGCAAGCCGGGAGGGATCGCGGCCTGGCAATCTTCGTCGGTGTGCAGCTGGCGTGGCTGGTGTTCGTGCTCCTCCAGAACGGCATGCTCACCGCCGGGTGGTGATAGGCTCAGGGAGATGGGCGAGCAGGATGCCATCCTGGTCATCGACCATGACCCCGACGCCGCCCTCCTCCTGAGCGACTTCCTCGAGCGCGAAGGGTACGCGGTGGCGGTGGCCCGCACCGGCGTCGACGGGCTCCGGCTCATCCACCAGGGGAGTTTCGCCCTCGTCTTGCTCGATCTCGACCTGCCCGACGTCGAGGGCACGAGCCTCATGCGTGAGGCCGCGCGCACCGAGGCGCCGCCCGAGGTGATCGTCGTCACCGGACGCGCCACGCTCGACTCGGCGATCCAGGCGGTCGAAAGCCGGAGCGCCGGCTACATCCTGAAGCCGGTCGATTTCTCGCGCCTGGGCTCCATCGTCGCCCGGGTTTTCGACCGGCGGCGGTTGGCGCAGGACAACACGCGCCTTCACGCCGAGCTGGCCGAGCGGCTCGCCGAGAGCGAGGCCCTGGCCGCGATTTCCGCCACCGTCAGCTCCACCCTCGATGTCCGCGAGGCGCTGCGCCGAATCTGCCGTGAGCTGGTCCGCCTGCTCGGGGCCGACACGGCGGCCGTCTATCTTCAAGACCTCGCGAGCGTCTCCCTCGTGCCCACCGCGGCGTATCACGTGCCGCGCGAATACCTCCAGACGCTGTCGTCGACTCCGCTGCCGCTCAAGGCGCAAGGCGTCCTGCTGCCGCTCTGGCAGGAGCGACGTCCGGTGTACTCGGACGATGTCGCGCGCGACGCACGATTCAGGCACGGGATGTTCCGGAGCTTTCCGCATCAGTCTGCCCTTCTCCTGCCGCTGATCGTCGAGGACGAGGTAATCGGCGGCTTCTACGTCGTGTGGTGGACCGCGCACCGCCGTTTCTCCGATCGCGAGCTCCGCGGGCTCGATCACGTCTGCGAGCAGGTCGGGTTCTTTCTCCGGAACGCCCGGCTCTACGAGCAGGCGGAACGGAACCAGCATCGGCTCGAGGTGCTCAACGACGTGTCGCGGCGCCTGGCCGCCGTCCACGATCCGGAGGAGGTGCTGACGGTCATCGTCAACGAGGCGGCCCAGCTCGTCGGCGCCGAGGCGGCGGGGCTCCGCCTGCTGCAGGGCGACGATCTGGTCGTCGGCGCCCGGACCGAGGGGGCGGCGGGCGTGATGGCGCGATCGCGGCTCAAGGTCGGGGAGAGCCTGAGCGGGCTCGTGGTCGCCTTCGGTGAACCGCTCGTGGTCGAGGATCTGGCCGAGGACACGCGCTACGACCCCGCCCACAAGCGCGGCGCGCTCGAGCGCGGCTTCCGCGGATTCATCGGCGTCCCGCTTCGCTCCCACGGGCGCGTCGTCGGCACGCTCAACGTCTTCACCAAGGGCGCGCGCCACTTCCTGCCGGACGAGGTCGCGCTGCTCTCGGCGCTGGCCGGCCAGGCGTCGCTGGCCATCGAGAAGGCGCGGCTGCTCCGGGAAACGGAGGAGGGGCGCGCGCTGCTGGAGCGGCTCTCGCACGCGGCCGTCCTCATGCAGAGCTCGTGGGAGCGGGACGATCGTCTCGCGGCGTTCGTCAGCGCCGCGCGCGACGTCGTCGGGTTCGATCGCGTCAACGTGTTGCTCCTGACCGCCGACGGCTCGGAGCTCGAGCCGGTGACGACCGGCGACGACGGCGAGCCCCGTCTGCGGCTGCCGGCGACGGCCGCGGCCGGACCGTATCACGAGGCCCTCACGAGCCGACGTCCGGTCGCCGTGCTGTCCGACGAGGACCTCGCCCGCGTGCTGCCGCTCGATCGCGCGCACCTCGATCGTCCGTATCTCCGATCACGGCGGTTCGTCATCGCGCCGCTCGTGGTCGGCGACCGGGTCATCGGTGTCGTGAGCGCGGACAACAAGCCGAGCCGTCGGCCGATCAGCCCCGGGAGCATCGAGCCCTTCAGCTCGCTCTGCCAGAACCTGGCGATGGCCCTCGAGGAGAGCCGGCTCTACGCCGAGGCGCGCGCCCGCGAGGAGGAGATGCGGCGGCGCGAGGGCGAGGCCAAGACCTTGTCCGACGGCCTGGCGCTCTTGAACCAGGCGGCCCGGTCGCTCCACCGTACGCTCGAGGTGGACGCGCTGCTCGACGGCGCGCTCAAGGAGCTGGCGAAGGCATTCGGCGCCAGCGGTGCGCTGCTCCACCTCCTGGCCGACGACGGGACCTTGAGCCGGAGTGTCGGTCACTGGGTGTCGACCGGTCAGCGCCCCGGTGATCCGAGCCGCCTGGGTGGGCTCAGCGACTACGTGCGCCGGACGCGGACGCCGCTGCTCTTGCGCGACGTGACGAAACATCCCGACTTCGTGCATCCCGCGAACCTGGCGCACGGCGTCCGGTCCATCGCCGCGTACCCGATCGTGGGCCAGAACGAGCGCGTCCTCGGCGTGCTCGTCCTCTACTATCCGACGGCGCAGGCGTTCGGCGTCATCGAGACGCGTCTCCTGTCCTCCTATGCCGATCAGCTCGCGACCGCGCTCGAGAACGCCGGGCTCTACGAGGAGACGCAGACGCAGCGGGTCCGCCTCGCGCAGATCTTCGACTCGACCTCGGACGGCATCCTGCTCGTCAGCCGCGACGGCGAGATCCAGGCCGCCAACCGGCACGCCGGCGAGCTGCTCGGATTCGACCCGAGCTCCGTCATCGGGGTACGCCTCGCAGAGCTCTCGGCCGGTCGCCGGAGCTCGATGCCCGACTCGGACCGCGTCTTCGACGACCTCGGCGCGATTCTCCAGGATCCGGACCTCGGCGGCGAGGGAGATCTGGAGCTCAAGCGGAGCGGCCGGACCATCCACTGGGCGGGGCGACCGATCAAGGACACGACCGGCGCGACGGTCGGCTTCACCTTGACCCTCCGCGACGTGACGCACGAACGTCAGGTGAGCCAGATGAAGACCGACTTCGTCTCGTTCGTCACCCATCAGCTCCGCACGCCGCTGGCCGGCATCAAGTGGATGCTCGAGCTCGCGGCCCAGAGCTCCCAGATTTCCGCCGAGGCGGGCAGCTACGTCGAAGACGCCCGCATCGCCGCCGAGCGGCTGATCGGCCTCGTGAACGACCTGCTGGACATCTCGCGCCTCGAGAGTGGCAAGCTGACGGTGACGCTCCAGCCGACCGACCTCGGCGAGCTCACACAGAGCTCGCTCGACGATCTGGGCGCGCTGATTCGGGACAAGGGCCTCCGGCTCTCGCTGTCCGGCGTGCCGAGCGCGCCCACCGTCGTGGCCGACCCGCAGCTGCTCCGGCAGGTGATCGTGAATCTCACGTCGAACGCGCTCAAGTACACGCCGAGCGGCGGCGCCGTCTCGATCCACATCGACCGCGAGGATGGCCGCACCGCGCGGTGGACGATCACGGACAGCGGAATCGGAATTCCCAAGACCGCGCGGGGCCGACTCTTCGAGAAGTTCTATCGGGCGGACAACGTCCACACGGTCGAGACGGAAGGCACGGGGCTGGGCCTGTACCTGGTCCGCCTCATCATCGAACGGCTTGCTGGCGAGGTCTGGTGCGAGTCCGAGGAAGGCCAGGGCTCGGCGTTCATCTTCACGCTCCCAATCAGCGGGTGAGGCCGATGGAGACAACGGGGAAGAGGGTCCTGCTGGTCGAAGACGATCGATTTCTGCGGCGGGCTTGCGAGGCCAGCCTGCGGCAGCGCGGCCTGGCGGTGACGACCGCGGCCGATGGCGAGGAAGGGCTGCGACTCGCCCGGAGCGAGCAGCCGGATCTCATCCTGCTGGACATGCTCATGCCCAAGCTGTCGGGCCTGGAGGTGCTGCGCGCGCTCCGGAGCGACGAAGCCACGCGCGCGGTGAAGGTCCTCATTCTATCCAACTCCTCCCGCGAGCAGGATATCGCCGAGGTCAGCAACCTCGGGATCTCCGGCTACTTCGTGAAGTCCAACCTGTCCCTGCAGGAGCTAGGCGAGCTGGTCGGCCGCCTGCTGGCGGGCCAGAGTGCCTGACCGAGCCCGGCGGGTCCTCCTCGCGGAAGACGACCGGTTCCTGCGTCGCGCGGCCGAGGCGCGCCTGCGCCGGCACGGCCTCGAGGTGCTCACCGCCGCCGATGGCGAGGAGGCGCTGCGGCTTGCGCGCGCCGAGCCACTCGATCTGATCCTCCTGGATGTCGTCATGCCGAAGCTCCAGGGGTTCGAGGTGCTGAAGGCCCTGAAGCAGGACGAGGCGACCGCGCACATCCCGGTCATCGTGCTGTCGAACCTCGGTCAGGAGCGCGACGTGGCCCAGGCGAAGGCGCTCGGCGCGCTCGCGTTCCTGGTCAAGGCGCACCTGTCCCTGCAGGACCTCGTGGATCGGGTGGACGCCGCGCTCGCGACGGGGAAGACGTAGCGCGGACGGACGTCAGGCGCGGCTGCCGGGCTTGATCGCCTGGCCGCCGGCCTGGCAGAGCGGGCACTCCTCCGGCTTCCAGGTCGTCGCCTTCACGGTCGCGAGCGTCGCGCGCTTCACGGCGAAGCTCGCGCCGCCGCCGCTGCGGTCGATCAGCGACCCCACGCCCACCACCGTGCCGCCGAGCGCTTCGACGCAGCCGACGACCTCGCGGATCGAGCCGCCCGTGGTCATCACGTCCTCGACCACGAGGCATCGCTCCTCGGCCGCCAGGGTGAACCCGCGCCGCAGGCGCATCACGCCGTCCTCGCGCTCGGTGAAGAGTGCCCGCACACCGAGAGCCCGGGCGACCTCGTGGGCGACCAGGATCCCGCCGATCGCCGGGGCCAGCACCGTCTGGATGCCGTCGTCGCGAAACGGCGCGGCCAGCGCCGCGCCGAGAGCTCCGGCGTGCGGAGGGTACTGAAGGACGAGCGCCGACTGCAGATAGACGTCGGAGTGCAGGCCCGAGGTGAGCCGGAAGTGGCCGCGCAGGAGCGCGCCGGTGGACTCGTAGAGATCGAGCGTCTCGCGGTCGGTCACGGCGCGCTGAGCTCCGCGACGATCGCGGCCGCCGCCTTCGCGGGATCGCTCGCGGCGCTGATCGGTCGCCCCACGACCAGGTAGTCGGCGCCGGCGGCGAGCGCCCGCCGCGGTGTCGCGACGCGCACCTGGTCGTCGGGCCGTGACGCGCCGGGAGTCTCCGCGGCCTTCTCCCACCGGATGCCCGGCGTGACGATCACCCATCGGGGGCCCATCGCCAGGCGCAGGGGGCTGATCTCCTGCGGTGAGGCGACGCAGCCGTCGAGGCCGGCCTCGCGGGCGAGCGCCGCCAGATGCAGAACGTGCGACTCGACGCTCGTGGGGACCCCGACCTCGCGCTGGAGCGCCCGGCGGTCGAGGCTCGTCAGCACGGTGACGCCCAGGCAGAGCGGCCGCGGGATCGCGAAATCGCCGGCGGCCTTCGTCGCCGCGTCGGCGGCGGCGCAGGCCATCGCCAGGCCACCGCTCGCGTGGATGTTGAGCATGAAGACGCCCAGGCGCGTCGCCTCGCGCACCGCCAGGCCGACGGTATTCGGGATGTCGTGGAACTTGAGATCGAGGAAGACGCGGAACCCGCGCTTGCGAGCGGTCTCGATCGCCGCCGGTCCCGCGGCCGTGAAGAGCTGCGAGCCGATCTTGCAGCCGGTGAGCGTCCCGTCCAGCCGGCCCAGCAGCGAATCGGCCGCGTCCAGGCTCGGAACGTCGAGCGCGATCAAGATCCGGTCGGCCGGGCTAGCGGAGGTCAGCGTGATATTCCTGCAGGCTCAGCACGCGGAGCTCGCCCTTCAGCAAGGCCTCGATCGCGCCGATGGCGGCCTGCGCGCCGTCGAGGGTCGTGTAGTGCGGAATGTCCTGGGCGACCGCGGTGCTCCGAATGATCGTCGAGTCCTTGCGCGCGCGGCCGTCGGCCGGCGTGTTGATCACCAGCACGATCTCGCGCTGCTTCATGAGGTCGATCACGTTCGGCCGATAGCCCTCGCCGACCTTGTGGATCGTCTCGACGCTCATGCCGTAGCGCCCGAGTACGCGCGCGGTGCCTGGCGTCGCCACGATCGAGAAGCCGAGGTCGATGAGCCGCCGGGCCAGCGGCGCCACCGCGCGCTGGTCGCGGGTGCGCACGGACACGAAGATCTTGCCGAGGGTGGGCATCAGCAGGCCGGACGCGACCTGAGACTTCAGATAGGCCTTGCGGAAGTCAGGGTCGATGCCCATAACCTCGCCGGTCGATTTCATCTCCGGCCCCAGCACTGTGTCGACACCCGGAAACTTCACGAACGGGAAGACCGATTCCTTGACCGCGATGTGCGGCAGATCGCGTCCGTCCCATTTGAGCCACGGCTCGAGCGACTCGCCGAGGGCGGCGCGTGTCGCGATCTTGGCGAGCGGCAGCCCGATGGCCTTGGAGACGAACGGCACGGTGCGGGACGCGCGCGGGTTCACCTCCAGCACGTAGATCGTGTCGTTGCGGATGGCGAACTGCACGTTGATGAGCCCGACCACGCCGAGGGCTTGGGCGAGCGCGCGCGTCTGAGCACGCAAAGCCTGGATCTCGTCCTCGCCGAGCGAGTACGGCGGCAGCGCGCAGGCGGCGTCACCGGAGTGAATGCCCGCCTTCTCGATGTGCTCCATCACGCCCCCGACGACCACCCGCGTCCCGTCCGAGACGGCATCCACATCGATCTCGATCGCGTCCTCGAGGAACTTGTCGATGAGGACCGGGTGCTCGGGCGCCACCCGGATCGCCTCCTGCATGAACTCGCCCAGATCCTGATCGTCGTGGACGATCCGCATCGCGCGCCCGCCGAGCACGTAAGACGGCCGGACGAGGACGGGATAGCCGATCCTGGTGGCAATCGCCTGGGCCTCGTCGAGGGAGCGCGCGGTGGCGCCGGCCGCCTGGTGGAGCCCGAGCTCGGTGAGGAGCGCGCTGAAGCGTTGACGATCCTCGGCGCGGTCGATCGCGTCGGGTGAGGTGCCGAGGATCGGCACGCCCGCTTCGCGCAGCGGCACCGCGAGCTTCAGCGGGGTCTGCCCGCCGAACTGGACGACGACCCCGAGCGGCCGCTCGCGCTCGACGATGTTGAGGACGTCCTCGAGCGTGAGCGGCTCGAAGTAGAGGCGATCGGACGTGTCGTAGTCCGTGGAGACCGTCTCCGGATTGCAGTTGACCATGATCGCTTCCACGCCGAGGTCATGGAGCGCGAACGCGGCGTGGACGCAGCAGTAGTCGAACTCGACCCCCTGGCCGATGCGGTTGGGTCCCGAGCCGAGGATGACCACCTTCGGCCGGTCCGTCGGCGGCGCCTCGTCCTCCTCCTCGTAGGTCGAATAGAGGTAGGGCGTGTGGGCGACGAACTCGGCGGCGCACGTGTCGACGGTCTTGAACGTCGCGCGGATGCCCTGCTCGAGACGCCGCGCCCGCACCGTAGCCTCACCGGCGCCGGTGAGCTCGGCGATCCGCCGGTCGGCGAACCCGAGCTGCTTGGCGCGGCGCAGCACCTCCGGGTCGGTGAGCGCGCCCGCGGCGATCGTTGGCTCGAAGGCGACGATCTCGCGCATGTTCTCGAGGAACCAGGCGTCCATCCGGGTCAGCGAGCGAATCGTCTCGGTCGTGAAGCCGGCGCGGTACGCGTCGCCGATCGCGAAGATCCGGTCGGGGTTCGGCACCGTCAGCAGGCGACGCAGCTCGTCGTCGCCGACCGGCCGACCGAGGGTGAGGCCCCAGCGATCCTGCTCGAGCGAGCGCACTGATTTCTGGAGCGCCTCCTTGAAGGTGCGCCCGATCGCCATGACCTCGCCGACCGACTTCATCTGCGTCGTCAGCGTGCGATCAGCCTCGGGGAATTTCTCGAACGCCCACCGCGGGAACTTGACCACGCAGTAGTCGATGGCCGGCTCGAACGACGCGGGCGTCTCGCGCGTGATGTCGTTCCGGATCTCGTCGAGCGTGTAGCCGACCGCGAGCTTGGCGGCGATTTTCGCGATCGGGAAGCCAGTAGCCTTGGACGCGAGCGCCGACGAGCGCGACACGCGCGGGTTCATCTCGATCACGACCAGCCGACCGTCGTCGGGGTTCACGGCGAACTGGATGTTGGAGCCGCCCGTCTCGACGCCGATCTCGCGGATGATCGCGATCGCGGCGTCACGCATCAGCTGGTATTCCTTGTCGGTGAGCGTCTGCGCGGGCGCGACCGTGACCGAGTCGCCGGTGTGCACCCCCATCGGGTCGACGTTCTCGATCGAGCAGATGATGACGACGTTGTCGGCGAGGTCGCGCATCACCTCGAGCTCGAACTCCTTCCAGCCGATCACCGACTCCTCGACCAGCACGGTCCCGACCGGTGAGGATTGGAGCCCCCACCGCACCGCGTCCTCGAGCTCTTCAGGGTTGTAGGCGATCGAGCCGCCGGTGCCACCCAACGTGAACGAAGGCCGGATGATCGCTGGGTAGCCGACGCGAGCCACGATCGCGCGCGCCTCTTCGAGGCTTCGCGCCTGCCCGGAGCGCGGAAGCGCCAGGCCGATGCGCTCCATCGCCTGCTTGAAGAGCGCCCGGTCCTCCGCTTTCCGGATCGCCTCGAGCTTGGCGCCGATCAGCTCGACGCCGAACCGATCGAGGGTGCCGTCGTCGGCCAGCGCCACCGCAATGTTGAGGCCGGTCTGACCGCCCAGGGTGGGCAGGAGCGCGTGCGGCCGCTCGCGCTCGATGATCTTCTCCACGAATTCGGTCGTCAGTGGCTCGATGTAGGTGCGGTCCGCGAGCTCGGGATCGGTCATGATCGTGGCCGGGTTCGAGTTGACCAGGACCACCTCGAACCCTTCCTCACGCAGGGCGCGACACCCCTGCGTACCCGAGTAGTCGAACTCGCAGGCCTGGCCGATCACGATCGGCCCCGAGCCGATGATCAGGATGCGTTTGAGGTCGGTACGCTTGGGCAGCTATTCCTCCACGAGCCCATAGACGATCGAGGTCTCCGGCGCCGCTTCCTCTCGGCGGTAGAGGACGTCGTCGAGCCGGCCGTCGCCGACCCACGTGACTTCACCGCTGCCCCAGAGCTGCTCGCCCAGGACGCTCATTCGCCGGTCGACCCGCTCGCGGATCGCGTGGGCTTCGAGCGAGGTCTCGCTCTGTGCGGTGAACGACGTCCACTCGGGTTTCTGGCCGCCCCCTTCAGTCTTCCGGTACGAGATCAAGTACTTGGGCATGACGAGGTCAGCCTCCCTTCTGGCTCATCAGGTCGGCGAAGCGATGGAACAGGTAATTGGCGTCGTGTGGCCCCGGCGACGCCTCCGGGTGGTACTGCACGGAGAACACGGCCTGGTCGCGATGCCGGAGACCCTCGCACGTTCCGTCGTTCAGATTGAGGTGGGTCGGCTCCCATCCGTGCGCCGACACCGACGCCGGGTCGACGGCGAACCCGTGATTCTGCGCGGTGATCTCGACCTTGCCGGTCGCGAGGTCCTTGACCGGGTGGTTGGCGCCGTGGTGGCCGAACGGCAGCTTGTACGTGCGTCCGCCGGCCGCCAGCCCGAGGATCTGGTGACCGAGGCAGATCCCGAAGATCGGCACGCGTCCGAGGAGCCCGCGCACCGAGGCGATCAAATAGGGCACGCCTTCGGGGTCACCCGGTCCGTTGGAGATGAACACCCCGTCAGGCTTCGCGGCGAGCACCTCGTCGGTCGTCGTCGCCGCGGGCACGACCGCCACCTCACAGCCGATCGTGCGAAGCTGGCGCAGGATGTTGAACTTGATCCCGCAGTCGTATGCGACGACCTTGAAGCGGCCCGGCGGCGCCGGGACGTACCCGCGCGAGAGCTCCCAGCCGCCCTCGGACCAGGTGTAGGGCGCGTCCGCGGTGACCTCGGCCACCAGATCGCGGCCGACGAGCCCGGGCAGCGCCCGCGCGCGCTCGAGCAGGCGCGCGGGATCGATCTCGACCGATGAGACGATGCCGTCCTGGGCGCCGTGGTCGCGCAGGTGGCGCGTCAGCGCGCGGGTGTCGATGTCCTGGATCCCCACGATTCCGTGGCGCGCGAGATAGGCGTCGAGGCTCGAGCCCGAGCGGAAGTTCGACGCGATCGAAGACGCCTCCTTGACGATGAACCCGTTGACCCACGGCCGTCGCGACTCGACGTCTTCCTCGTTGACGCCGTAGTTGCCGATCATCGGATACGTCATCGCGACGATCTGGCCGCGGTAGGACGGATCGGTGAGGATCTCCTGGTAGCCCTGCATCGCGGTATTGAAGATGACCTCGCCCGAGGCCTCTCCCACTGCGCCGAGAGCCCGGCCCCTGAACGTGCGCCCGTCGCGCAGCACGAGCCAGGCGGGTTTCACCGGCCCACCGCGCGCACGAGCTCACCGCCGACGATCGTCATCCATGGACCTCCGTGAAGCTGCCAGCCGCCGAACGGCGTGTTGCGGCTCCGCGAATGAAACCGCGACGGGTCGACGGTCGTTTCCGTGTCGAGATCCAGAATCGTGACGTCGGCGACCGCCCCGGCCGAGAGGGTGCCGCCCGGAAGGTTGAGAAGCCGCGCCGGATCCCGGCTCCACCGGGCGATCAAGGTCGCGAGCGGCAGGAGCCCGGGCCGCACGAGCCGATCCAGCGCGACCGCCACCGCGGTCTCGAGCCCGACGATGCCGAAGGCCGCGCGATCGTACTCGCCTTCCTTCTCGGAGAGCGCGTGCGGGGCGTGATCGGTCGCGATACAGTCGATGGTCCCGTCCGCGAGCCCCTCGATCAGCGCCTCGACGTCGCGTTTGGTCCTGAGCGGCGGGGCCATCTTCGTGTTGGCGTCCCAGGTCCGCACCGCGTCCTCCGTCAGCACCAGGTGGTGCGGCGTCACCTCGGCGGTGACGCGGATGCCGCGCGCCTTCGCGTCGCGGACGAGGCGCACCGTCCCCGCGGTGGACGCGTGAGCGATGTGGACGTGGGCGCCGGTCAGCTCGGCCAGCAAAATGTCGCGCGCGACCATCACGTCTTCGGCCGCGGCCGGCTGCCCAGGCAGACCGAGCTCAGTGGACACGACGCCCTCGTTGATCGAGGCGCCGGCGCTGAGGGTTGCATCCTCGGCGTGGCTGATGATCGGCGCGCCGAAGGGCAGCGTGTACTCCATGGCGCGGCGGTAGAGGCCCGCGTTCATGACGCACCGGCCGTCGTCCGAGAAGGCGACGCAGCCCGATTCCGCGAGCTCGGCCAGCTCGGCGAGCTCCTCGCCGCGGAGATTCCGTGTGACGGCGCCGATCGGGTAGACGCGCACCCGGCCCTCGACCCGCGCCTTGGCCAGGATGTAGTCGGTGACCGCGCCGTTGTCGTTGACGGGACTCGTGTTCGCCATGCAGCAGACGGCGGTGAAACCCCCGGCGGCGGCCGCGCGGGTGCCGGTCGCCACGGTCTCCTTGTATTCCTGGCCGGGCTCGCGCAGGTGCACGTGCATGTCGATGAACCCGGGGCAGACGATCTTGCCGGTCGCGTTGACGATCTCGGCGTCGGCGGGAGCCTCGAGGCTTCGTCCCAGCCGCGCGATCTTCCCGTTCTCGATCAGGACGTCCTGGACGGCGTCGACGGTGTTCGCCGGGTCGATGACGCGGCCGCCGCGGAGCAGGAGGCTCATGCGCCGTCTCCGCCTTTGCGGCCGGCGAGCAAGAGCAAGACGCCCATGCGCACGGCGACACCCCGCGATACCTGGTCGAGGATGACCGAGTACGGTCCGTCGGCGACCTCGGGGGACAGCTCGATCCCGCGGTTCACCGGACCGGGGTGCATGATGAGGACGTCCGGGCGCGCGTGGCGCGCCAGCTTGTCGAGCGTCAGGCCCCAGAAGCGCGCGTACTCCCGGGTGGAGGGGATCAGCCCCGCGCTCATGCGCTCCTGCTGCAGGCGCAGCATCATGATCACGTCCACGTCGCCGATCGCGTCCTCGAGGCGATAGCTCACCTTCGCACCGAGCTCCTGGACGAACGGCGGGATGAGCGTGGGCGGCCCGGCGACGGTGACCGTCATGCCGAGCTTGCGCATCCCGTGGATGTCCGACCGCGCGACCCGGCTGTGGGCGATGTCACCGACGATCGCGACGTGCAGGCCCTCGAAGTGGCCCTTCTTCTCGCGGATCGTCAGGAGATCGAGCAGCGCCTGAGTCGGATGCTCGTGCGCGCCGTCGCCGGCGTTGACGATCGAGCACGGGAGCTCGCGGGCGAGGAGGTCGGCGGCGCCGGCCGACGAATGACGGACCACGACGACGTCGGGGCTCATCGCCGCGATGTTCTTGGCGGTATCGATGAAGCTTTCGCCCTTGCTCGAGCTCGATCCACTCGACGAAAAGTTGACGACGTCCGCCGAGAGCCATTTCCCGGCGATCTCGAACGAGGTGCGCGTGCGCGTGGACGCTTCGTAGAAGAGGTTGACGACCGTCTTGCCGCGGAGCGCCGGGACCTTCTTGATGTCGCGCGACGCAATCTCCTGGAGCGACGCCGCGGTATCGACCATCAGCGTGATCTCGCTCGCGTCGAGCTCTCGCATCGAGAGCAGATCCTTCCGCGTCCAGCCCATCTAGGCCTCCTCGGGTTCTTCGATGACGACGCGGTCCTCGCCGTCGTGCTCGCGCAGGCGCACGGCGACGCTTTCACGGCGCGAAGTCGGCAGGTTCTTGCCGACGTAGTCCGGCCGGATCGGCAGCTCGCGGTGGCCGCGGTCGATCAGGCACGCGAGCTGGATCGCGGTCGGCCGGCCGAGGTCGATGATCGCGTCGAGCGCCGCGCGAATCGTCCGGCCGGTGAAGAGAACGTCGTCCACGAGGATCACCGTCTTGTCCTTGATCGAAAACGGGATGTCGGTGCCCCGGATCACCGGCGTTCCGCGCATGCCCAGGTCGTCGCGATAGAGTGTGATGTCGAGCGTCCCGACCGGGAGGGTCGTGCCGTCGATGTGGGCGATCTTCGCGGCGAGGCGATGCGCGAGGCTCACGCCGCGCGTGCGGAGCCCGACGAACGCGAGGTCCTTGGCGCCGCCGTTCTTCTCGAGGATCTCGTGGGCGATGCGGGTGAGGGCTCGGTCGAGCGCGGTCTCGTCGAGGACCTGCGCCTTCTCGCGGTGACGTGGTGCGGGGCTGCTCATCTTCTCTCCTTGCGGGCCTCTCCGGGCGCGCTTAAAGGAAAGCTCCGGAACCGACTGCAGTCACTCTACATGGCGTGCTTCACTCGTGTCAACCCGACGAGGGGCGGGCCGCGCCCTTCGACCGCCAGCGCTCGACGGTCCGGCGCTCGTGCTCCACGCTGACGCGGCCCGCCTTCACGACCAGGCGCCGCGGCGGCAGGGCCGTCACGATCTCTTCCAGCCGGTCGCAGTCCCACACGACCAGATCGGCGCGACACCCGACGGCGCAGCCGTAGTCGCGGAGATTGAGCACGCGCGCCGCGTGGGTCGTGACGGTCCCGACCAGCTCGCGCATCAGGTCCTGCGTGCCCATGTGGGCGGCGACCGCGGCGACGAACGTCAGGTGAGCGGGGTCGGCGGTACCGATCGGCGTGAACGGATTCCGGATATTGTTCGACGCCAGCGCGACCGGGATACCGGCCTCCAGCAGCCGGCGGATGGGCGTCAGACCGCGACGGACGTTTCGCACGTCGCGCCGTCCCATCAGGTAGAGATCGGTCAGCGGCAGGCTGATCACGCCGATCCGCGCGGCCGCGAGCTCCGCGATCAAGGCCGCCTGCTCGACCGCGGGCAGCGCCGCGAGCTCGGTCAGATGACCGACCGCGACGCGTCCCTGCCAGCCGGCCCGGACGGTTTGGCGCACGATCTCCCGCACGTGAAGGTGCTCGGGCTCGTCGGCGAAGTCGACGTGGAAGTCCGCGTCGACCCCGAACTCGCGCGCGAGTGCGAAGACGATTTCGATGTGCCGGCCCGCGTCGGTGTCGTTGTACGGGCAGCCGCCGACGAGATCGGCGCCCATCTCGAGGGCGCGACGCAACAGAGCCTCGGTGCCGGGCGACTGCAATATGCCTTCCTGGGCGAACGCGCAGAGCTGGAGCTCGACCGCGGGCGCATATTCGCGCTTGAGCGCGAGCAGCGCGTGCATGCCGTCGAGCCCGACGATCGGGTCGACCTCGACGTGCGCCCGCATGGCCGTGGTGCCGGCGGCGACGGCGAGGTCCAGCACGCGCCGCGCCCGCGCGCCGATGTCGGCTGTCGTGAAGCCGCGCTTCGCCACGCCCGTGAGACGAATCGCCTCCGCCGCGGTCTCGGCCGGGCCGGACACCCGGTCGACCAGCAGCGCCTTGTCGAGATGGATGTGCGCCTCGACGAGGCCCGGCGTGACGACCCGTCCGGCGACGTCGATCGTCTCACGCGCGGCCTCGTCCGCCCGTCCCACGGACACGATGCGACCATCCGCGATCGCCAGATCGACCGGCTCGGCGCCCGTGGCGAGACGGCAGGACCGAAGGATGAGATCCAGCACGCCGGGTCCGCCCTGCGCTAGACCGGCTCCGCCGAGCTCGCGGGCACGTTCCGGCAGCGCCGGGCATCGAGCCCGAGCAGCACCAGCGCCGCGAGCATCGTCAGCGCGCCCAGGACGAAGATCAGCCGGCCGACGGCCTCGGCGGATTGCAGGAGACCGAGCCGACCGAGGATGTAGTGCCAGTCATGGATCAGCCCCTCGGCGAGAAGCGGCAGCGCCCTGGCCCGCCCGTCGGCCGCGTAGATCGCGACGTCGGTGACCGACTGACCCGTCCAGAAGAGCGTCACGGCGGCCGACGCCCACTGCCGCGTGCGAAGGAACGCGACGGTGGCGATCACCGGGATCAAGACCTGCATCAGCGAGCCACCGACCACGGCGATGAACTCGCCGAAGAATCCGAAGATCACGTGCCCCGCCTCGTGGAAGTCCAGACGACGAGCCCCACACCATGGCCGGCGACCCCCGCCATTCTGGTGGTGCTCTCGCCGAGCTCGGGCACGCCGATCGGCTTAGGCGTCGCGCTTGGGCGGATTGATGTTGTAGGCCTTGAGCTTCCGGTAGAGGTGGCTGCGCTCGATCCCCAGCCGCTCGGCGGTGCGCGTCACGTTCCAGTCGTTGGCGCGCAGCTCGGCGAGGATGTACGCGCGCTCGAAGTTGTCGCGCGCGTCCTTGAGCGACCGATCGCGGGCTTCGCCCACCGGCGCCGACGCCTCCTTCGGACGCAGCGGCGCCGGCAAGTCGTCGGCCGTGATCACGTCGCCCGGCGCCATGATGACGAGCCGCTCGACCATGTTGCGGAGCTCGCGCACGTTGCCGGGCCAGTCGTAGGCCAGGAAGTACCCGAGCGCTTCGCTCGAGAGGGTCTTGGTGCGCTTGCCGTTCTCGGCACAGAACTGCTCGATGAACTGGCTCACGTGGGCGGGGATATCGTCCTTGCGGGTCCGCAGCGCCGGGACCTCGATCGGGATCACGTTCAGGCGGTAGTAGAGGTCTTCGCGGAATTGCCCCTCGCGGATCAGGGCCGCCAGGTCGCGGTTGGACGCGGCGATCACCCGTACGTCCACCCGGAGCGTGTCCTTGCCGCCGACCCGCTCGAACGCCTGCTCCTCGAGCGAGCGCAGGACCTTCGCCTGGGTCTTGAGGCTCATGTCGCCGATCTCGTCCAGGAAGAGCGTGCCGCCGTCGGCGAGCTCGAACTTGCCACGACGCCGCGCCAGCGCCCCGGTGAAGGCCCCCTTCTCGTGGCCGAACAGCTCGGACTCGATCAGCTCCTCGGGAATGGCGGCGCAATTGACCTCGACGAAGGAGCGCTCGCGGCGCGCCGACTGCACGTGGATGGCCCGCGCCACCAGCTCCTTGCCGCTACCGTTCTCGCCGTGGATCAGCACGCGGCCGGTGGTGGGCGCGGCGGTCGCGATCTGGTCGCGGAGCGCGCGGATCGCGGCGCTCTCGCCGACGATCTCGGCGCGCTGCTCGAAGCTCGCGCGCAGGGCCGCGTTCTCGCGCTCGAGCCGCGCGTGCTCGAGGGCCCGACTGACCGTGACCAGGATCTTCTCGAGAGACAGCGGCTTCTCGACGAAATCGTAGGCGCCCAGGCGCGTCGCCTTGATGGCCGTCTCGATCGTGCCGTGGCCCGAGATCATGACCACGACCGCTTCGGGGCGCGCGCGCTTGATCTCGGCGAGGGTCTCGAGGCCGTCCATCCGGCCCATCCAGATGTCGAGGAAGGTCACCTCTGGCAGCTCGTCGGCGAAGAAGCGAAGCGCATCGGCGCCGCCGCCGACCGCCGACACGCGATAGCCCTCGTCCTCCAGCACGTCGCGGAGCGTCGACCGGATCGCCGGCTCGTCGTCGACTATCAATATGTGCTCGCCGGCCATGTTAGATACCCTCGGCGACCATGCTCATGCCTGGAGGGGTGCCCCAGGCACAAGCGCGCTTGCGCGCGCGAATCTGTTTCGGTGGGCGTGGAGTCGTAGCTTTCCGGGCACCGCGTCCCGGCGCCATTCTCGGGCGTAGACCGTCAGGCCCGCGCACGACTCTGTTTTCGTTGGCGCGCATCTCGGTTGGCTGGACGCCGCGTCTCGCCGGCATTCTCAGGCCTCAACCGTGACGCCGGCGCGGGAGACGGGGACCTCGATGATGAAGCGGGTGCCCTGGGGGGCGTTGTCCTCGATCCAGATCGTGCCGCCGTGCTCGCTGACGATCTCGTGCACGATCGGCAGGCCGAGGCCCATCCCCGCGACCTTCGTCGAGAAGTACGGCAGGAAGAGCTTCTCCTTGTCGTCCGCGCTGATGCCCGGGCCGTTGTCGGCCACGATGATACGCGCGTGCCCGGTCTCGGCCACGTGCATCGTCTCGACCCGGACATCGCCGGTGCCGCCGACCGCCTCCACCGCGTTGTCGACGAGGTTCAGCACCGCGCGCTTGATGTGATCCGGATCGACCTCGAGGAGCGGCAGGTCCTCGGGATGATGCGTCGTGATCGAGAGCGCCGGATGCGATTCGCGGTAGAGACTCGCGACGCTGTCGACCAGCTGGCGCACGTCGGTCGGCCGCGGGACGAGCACCGGCATCCGGGCGAAGCGCGAGAACTCGTCGACCAGGCGCTTGAGCCCGTCGACCTCGTGGATGATCGTCTCGGTCGCCTCGGCCACGAGCCGCTCCTCGCCCGGCGTGCGGGCCAGCCGCCGGCGCAGCCGCTGAGCGGAGAGCTGGATCGGCGTCAGCGGATTCTTGATCTCGTGGGCGATCCGCTGGGCGACCTCGCGCCACGCCGCCACCCGCTGGGCCTTCAGGAGCTCGGTCAGGTCGTCGAGGACCACGACGGTGCCGGCGTACTCGCCGTCCGGGCCGCGGAGCGCGGTCGCGGAGGCAACCAGCGAGAGCGTGGCGCCGCCGCGTCGGAGCTGGACCGCGAGCTCGGTGCTGGTCGCGTTGGGACGCCGCATGCGCAGTACCTGGGCGACTACGGGCCGCAAGCCCGGCCCCGCGAAGACCTCCTCGAGCAGCCGTCCCGGGGCTGTCGCCTCGTTCACACCGAGCATGCGGGCCCCGGCGCGGTTGATCGTCGTCAGGCGGCCCAGCGGGTCGAACGAGACCACGCCGGTGGTGATGGCCTCGAGGACCGTCTCGATGTACACCCGTCGATCCTCGAGCTCGGTGTGCTTGTCGGACAGGTCGAGGTAGGCCTCTTCGAGCTGCCGCTTCGACTTGCCGAGATCGTCGGTCATGCGGTTGAAGGAGCTGACCAGCACGCCGATCTCGTCGTCGCCGCGCGCCTCAACCTTGTAGGCGAGGTTGCCGGCGGCGATCTCCCGTGTGCCCTCGGCCAGCTGCTCGATCGGGCCCGTGATCCCACGCGCCAGATAGAGCGCGAACCACGTGAACGAGAACACGACGATCAGGGTCATCAGCAGGAATAGCAAGATGTAGATGCCCTTGATCGGGGTCTTCAGGAGCTTGAGCTGCTTGTATTCACGGAACGCCTGCGAGATCGCGCGCACGCGGGCCTCGAGCCGCTCGGTGACGTGCGTGCCCACGACCACGACGCCCACGACGCTGCGCTCGCCGCCGCGCGTCGCCCAGATCGGCACGACCGCCTCGACGAGGTCGCCCGACGAGAGCTCGCGCACCGTCGTGAGCTCCTGGCCGGCAGCGCCCTGACGCAGCTGGGTCTCGTTGACCTCCCGCGTCGCCAGGTCGCCCAGGATGGGATCCTTGACGTGCACCAGCTCCTGGCCCTGGGCGCCGAACACCGTGATCGCGCTCAGCCCCAGCCGATCCTGCTGCTCGACCATGTAGGCGGCCAGCGCTTCGCGCCGGTTGTCGGCGAGCAGCCCCTCGCGATCGACGACACGGCCGATCTGCTGTGCGTGACGCAGTGCCGTGCGCTCGAGATTGCCGTAGTAGGTCTGCGCGACCGCGAGGGCCTGGTCGAGCGGGCGCTCGACCTGCGGCTTGAACCACCCCTCGATCGATTTGTTGATGAAGTTGGAGGCGATCAGGAAGATGAGCGTCGAGGGGATGAGCGAGAGCGAGAGAAACGCCAGCACGAGCTTCGCCTTGAACTTGGCGCCGATCACCTTCTCGCGCCGCTCGAACCAGAGCTTGACGAGATTTCGGAGCAGGAGCACCACCAGCAGCAGCAGCACGATCAGGTTCAGGTTGAGCAGCGCGAACACCGCGATGTTGGAGGCCAGCGGCAGCTCCGGCGCGTAGACCCCCACGTCGAGGAGGTTCGCCGTACCCACCAGCAGGACGAACCCGGCCAGGATGACCAGGTTGCGCTTGCGGCGGTTCTCTTCGCTCAGGAGTGGCACTATTGCACCCGCTGGATCGTGCGGTAGTCGGACTGGCGCGCGGTCTGCTCCGCGGTGCCGTTCATCCGGGCCACGAAGGTGTTCTCGCCGTTCAGCGCGGTCTCGGCGTGGACGCGCACGTAGATCACCGCGGCCGGATCGAGGGTCGCGGCCGGGGTCATCTTGACGCCGCGGACGTCGGAGAGGACCCGCTGGGCGTCGCGCAGGTCTCGGGTGGTGAAGACGGGTCGGGTCTCGCCCTGGACCGCGGCCACCTTGAATTCCCGGGTGACCACATTGTAGGCGAGCGTGCGCTCGACGGTCTTCGTGATCAGCATCCGGTCGGGGAGCATCCGCTGGTACTGCCAGAGCTCGATGATGAGGCGGACGTGCGCAGGGATCCCGCTCTGGATGCCCTCGTGGAGGGCATCGGGCAGGGCCCCCAGCAACACGACGTGGACGGTCACCTCATGGTCATTGAGGAAGACGTCCAGGTCGCTGATACGCAACTCGGCGCGCGCCGGCGCGGCGACTGCGAGCGCCAGCGCCGCCGCAACGAGATGGCTGGGGAACCACAGGGCACGCATACGGCGAACGGCCCATTATAGCGTGGCAAATGCGAGACAGCAGGCGGGTTAGATCGCGGCGAGACCCGGCGCGGGCACGAAGCCCTCCCGCCGAGCGGCGTCTCTCGACGCCTCGTCGGCGGCCGCCGCGGGCACGGTCGCGGCGGCCCGGCGCTCGAGCCCGACGGCGCGCTGCACCGCGAGCACGAGCTCGAGATTGAGCGCGTGGCCGCCGTTGCGCGCGATGACGTGCGCGCCGATCGGGCGGCCCAGCAGGGCGAGATCGCCGAGCAAGTCCAGGATCTTGTGCCTGACGAACTCGTCGTCGTAACGCAGCCCGTTCAGCGCGCCGCGATTGCCGAGCACGATCGCGTTGTCGAGCGAGCCGCCGCGCGCCAGGCCATTCTTCCGCATGAGCCCGAGGTCGCGGAGGAAGCCGTACGTCCGCGCGGGCGCGAACTCCTCGACGAACGACCGCTCGCTCGGCGACCACGAGAGGACCTGCGTGCCGATCGCCGGGTGGTCGTTGTCGAGCGTGTAGCTGATCCGGAACGTGTCGGACGGAACGATCTGCATCCAGCGCCCGGCGCCACCGACCCGGATCGGGCACGGCAGCGACAGCAGCCGGCGACGTGCCGACTGCTGCACTCGACCCGCGGCGGCCAGCAGCGCGACGAAGGGCTTCGCACTGCCGTCGAGCGCGGGGATCTCGGGTCCGTCCACATCGATCTCGATGTTGTCGATACCGAGCCCGGCGGCCGCCGCCATGACATGCTCGACGGTCTGGATGCGCGTCCCGTTCACGCCGAGGGTCGTCGCGTAGTGCGAGTTGACCACGCTCTCGGCCCTCGCGGGAATCCGCTCGCCGGTCGCGTGCGCCTTGAACACGACACCCGCATCGGCCGGGGCGGGTGAGATGGTGACTCGGGCGACCTTGCCGGAATGCAGGCCGACTCCCTCGATGCTGACGGACTTGCGGATGGTGTTCTGGCGCATAGACCGTAGGGAAAATTAGCAACAGGGGTGCCACGGGTCATCATGATCGTAAGTATTTGGTTCTTAAAGGCTCAGACGAACTCGAGGCGAAGCCAGGTGGTGCGGATGACACGGGTTCTTGGACCCCGTGTCTCGGATGCGAGACATCACACGTCGACGATGACACGGACCTCGTGACGGCCGGCTGACTCGGCGACGACCACACGGTGCAGGGTCGCCGCCTTGACGATCGTGCCGAGCCGGTGACGTCCGGCGTCGACCTCCTCGCCGTGAAGCACCCCGTGGACGACGGTGTCTGTGCAGGTGTCGACTTTCACCCGCCGGACGACGAAGCCCTCGATCTCGTGCACGTACAGGCACTCATTGATCCAGCTGACCAGCAGCCGCTCGGGAGAATCCGCCTGCGCCCGAACCTCGCGATGCTCGCGCTCGGTGACCTCCTCTGGCCTCACGATCAGCGCGAACACCCCGAGCGAGGCCTGCGCGAACGCTTCCGCACGAGTTGCGGCCCAGGCGAGGACTCCCACATCCGCCTCGGTCTCGAAGTGCTCCCAGCCCGCCTCGCTCGCGCTCAATCCTGCGCTCCGAGGTCACCGAACCGCGCCTGGAGCACGGCGACGATGGCTGGTCCCGCCGTCTCCGTTCTCAGCACGCGCGGCCCAACCCCGACGATCGCCCAGCCCCGAGCACGCGCGGCCTCGACCTCGTCCAACGCGAGCCCTCCCTCCGGCCCTATGAGCAGCGCGATACGGGAGCCGCCGGGCAGGGTGAGGGGGAGGCTCGCGGCGAGTGTAGTTCCGAGCAAGCGAGCCTCCCCCTCACTCTGCCCGGCGGCGACCCCGCGCGCGCCCTCCCAGAGGCAGAGACGGAGGTCAGCGTCGTTGCCGAGCTCGAGGGCCTCCCCGAGAGGACGCGGCACGTCGACTGGGGGAACAAGCGCGCGGCCGCACTGCTTGGCCGCCTCCTTCGCGACGCGCTGCCAGCGTCGGGCCCGATCCCGCCAGCGGCCGGTGTCGAGCGTGACGATCGTCCGCGCCGTCAGCACCGGGACGACCCGCACCACGCCGAGCTCCGTCGAGGCGCGCACGATCGACTCCATCTTGTCGCCCTTTGGGACGGACTGAAACAGCGTGATCCGCACCGGCGACTCGTGCTCGTTGGTGTCGACGCCGAGCACGGTGCCCGTCGCCTCATCGCCAACCGTCTCCAGCCTCACCGTGTATTCCCGGCCGGCGCCGTCGGCGGCGAGCACCGTATCGCCGGAGCGGAGCCGGAGCACGCGCGCGAGATGGCGCGACTCGTCGCGATCGAAGACGACGCGACCGTCGCGGATTCGCTCAGGCGTGATCGTGAAGCGGTGCACGGAGCTCGAGCGTGGTCCAGCCCTCGACCGAGAGCGAGGCGTGGTGGGCGAGCCCGTGCTCGGCGAGCGCCGTCACGACGTCCGCCGCTTCGCCGTCGAGGATACCGCCGAGGAGCAAGGTGCCGCCCGGGGTCAGCGAGCGAAGATACTGGGGCGCAAGCCGGCGATGAGCGGCCGCGAGCAGATTGGCGACGAGCAGGGGCACGCGCGACTCTCGAAGAGCCGCCGCGTCGGCCAGCGCGCACCGCACGCGGTCGGACACGTGGTTACGGGCCGCGTTCGCCACCGCGCACGCGACGGCGTCGGGGTCGTCGTCGACCGCGAGCACCGCGCCGACGCCGAGGCGCGCGGCCGCGATCGCCAGGATGCCCGACCCGGTGCCGACGTCGAGCATCCGCGATGGACCGTCGCGATCGATTACCGACTCGAGCGCCTCGAGACAGCCGGCCGTGGTCCCGTGATGGCCCGTCCCGAACGCGCGCCCCGGCTCGATCGTGATCACGATCCGTCCGTTCGCGGCCGGACCGTCCCAGGGTGGGACGATCAAGAGTCGCCGTCCGACGGGCCGGGGCTTGAAGTGGACGCGCCAGGCGTCCGCCCAGTTTTCGTCGGCGAGGGTCTCGACGCGAAAGTCGGTGGCCGGCGCGAAGCCCAGCTCACGCAGGGCGTCCAGGTAGATCCGAACGCTGTCCTCGAGCGCGCTCGCGGCGATCGTCTCCGGAAAGAACGCGCGGAGCGTGGCGCCGTGACCCGGCCGCTCTTCCTCGACGACCCCGAGCGCGCCGAGCTCCCAGGCGAGGTTGGTCAGCCCTTCGGAGAGATCGTGGGGGACACCGACCGTGAGCTCCCAGTATCGGGAGGATGACATCGACTAGCCGAGCAGCTTCTTCACCCGCTCGAAGAACGCCGCCGCCAACGGCCCTCGTTCGTCCTTCGAGGCCGTCTCGAAGCTCGCGAGCGCCTCGCGCTGCCGCGCGTTGAGCTTCTGCGGAACTTCGAGCACGACCTGATAGCAGGCGTCGCCGTGCCCGCGATGGCGCAGATGCGGCATGCCTTTCCCGCGGATGCGCAGCACCTCGTTGGGCTGGGTCCCGGCTGGGACCTTCAGCTTGGTCACGCCGCCCAGAATCGGCACTTCGACTTCGTGGCCCAGCGCCAGGTGGGTGAAGGACAGCGGCAGATCACAGTGCAGGTCGGCGCCCTGGCGAGTGAAGATGTCGTGCTCGCGCACGCGCACCAGCACGTAGAGATCGCCCGCGGGACCGCCGTTGAGCCCGCCGGAGCCCTCGCCGCTGATGCGGAGCTGCATCCGGTCCTCGATTCCCGCGGGGATCTTGACGCTCAGCAGTCGCTCGGCCCGGCGTCGCCCTTCCCCGCGGCACTCTCGGCATGGGGAGCGGTTCAGCTGGCCGGCGCCGTGGCACTTGGGACAGGTCTGGGCCACCGTCAGGAAGCCGTGGTTGCGTCGGACCTCGCCGGCGCCGCGGCACATGTCGCAGGTTTCCAGGCGGCTGCCCGGCTCGACCCCGGCCCCGGAGCATGCCTCGCAGCGCTCGAGCCGCGGGATCTGGATCTTCGTCTCCAGGCCGGCGGCGGCGTCCTCGAGGGTGATCTTCAGCTCGTATTGCAGGTCCTCGCCGCGCGCGGCCCGCGATCCGCGCCCGCGGCCGCCGCCGGAGAAGAAGTTCTCGAAGATGTCCTCGAAGAGCGTTCCGAAACCGGTGTCACCGAAGCCGGGACCGCCGCCTGGCGCCGTGCCGAAGCGGTCGAAGTGCGCGCGCTTGTCGGGGTCGGACAGGACCGCGTACGCCTCGTTCACCTCTTTGAACCGCTCCTCGGCTTCTTTGTTGCCGCGATTGCGGTCGGGGTGGTACTGCATCGCGAGCTGGCGATAGGCCTTCTTGAGCTCGGCCTCGCCGGCGGTGCGCGCGACGCCGAGGACCTCGTAGTAGTCGCGCGCCAACGGAGTCAGTTGTCCTCGTCCGGCGCGGCGGCGACGGATACGAGGGCGGCTCGGAGGACGCGGTTGTGCAGCATGTAACCCGGCATCGTCTCGCCGACCACGGTGCCGGGTTTGGTGTCGGCGCTCACGACGCGGGCGATCGCCTCGTGACGGGTGGGATCGAACGGCTGGCCGAGCGCGGAGTAGCGGGTGACGCCGGCGCGCTCCAGCACCTTGAGGAGCTCGCGCTGGATCAGCTCGACGCCCCCTACGACACCCGCGGCGCCCCCGGCCGAGCGGGCGGCCTCGAGCGCCCGGTCGAGGTTGTCGAGCACCGGAATGAGATCGCGCAGCAAGGTCTCGTTCGCATAGCGGATTGACTCATCACGCTCCCGCTGCGTCCGGCGCTTGAAATTCTCGGCCTCCGCCAGCGCCCGCAGGAGCCGATCCTGCTTCTCCTCCACCTGCCGCTTCAACTCTTCCACCGTCTCGGCCGGGCTCTCCGGAGACTGAGCGGACTCGAGCGGCTCACGGTCACGGATCTTGGACTCGT
>QHSQ01000257.1 GCA_003221615.1 Candidatus Rokuibacteriota bacterium
GGTCGCGTTGCTCGTCCGACGCCCAGCCCACGTATTGCCCGAGCTCGTCGTGGGCGGCGCCCTCGAGCGCCGCTCGATAGGCCCGCTGAGCGCGTCGGTCGTCGGACAGCGCGGCGTCGAGCAAGACTTCCACGCCGATGTGGGCGACCGCGAGCGCGCTGCCGCTTCGAACCCCACGCGCCGACAGCCAGACGACCGCCTGATGGGTGAGCGTCAGGAATGCGGCGGACCGGTGGAAGACCTCGTCGGTTCGCCAGTGAAACTGCATGCCGGAGTCGATCTCGGCGTGCGCCGGACGCGGCGGGCGCGCCCTGATCATCGTGGCGAAGTCAGGCAGCATCGAGCCGAGCACGAAGGCCGGCTCGGTGCTCCGTCTGACCGCCAGCACCGTGTGACCGAAGAAATTCACGCGAACCGGCTCGCTAGAGCAGCCCGGCGATCGCCTGACCGACTTCGCTGGTGGACGCACGGCCGCCGAGATCGCGCGTCAAGGTCTTGCCTTCCTCCACCAGGCGCTCGACGGCGGCGACCACGGCGCGCGCCGCGTCCGCGTGATCGAGGTGCTCGAGCATCATCGCGCCGGTCCAGATCTGGGCGATCGGATTGGCCACGCCTTTTCCCGCGATGTCCGGGGCCGAGCCGTGGACGGGCTCGAACATCGACGGGGACTCCTTCTCGGGGTTGATGTTGCCTCCCGGCGCCAGCCCGATCGAGCCGGCGATCGCCGGACCGAGGTCGGAGAGGATGTCGCCGAACAGGTTCGAGCCGACGACGACGTCGAACCAGTCCGGATGCTGGACGAAGTGGGCGGTCAGGATGTCGATGTGGTACTGCGCGGTCTTCACGGACGGATACTCTCTCGCGATCGCGGCGAACCGCTCGTCCCAATAGGGCATGCTGTGGATGATCCCGTTCGACTTCGTCGCCGACGTCACGTGGCGGCGCGGGCGCTTCATGGCCCGCTCGAACGCGTAGCGCATGATGCGATCGCAGCCCTTGCGCGTGAAGACCGACTGCTGCACCGCGAGCTCCTCCGGCGTTCCCCGATAGAGCCGGCCGCCGATCTCCGAGTACTCGCCCTCGTTGTTCTCGCGGACGATCAGCATGTCGATGTCGGCCGGCCCGCGTCCGGCGAGCGGCGACTTGACGCCCTTGAGCAGCCGCACCGGCCGTAGGTTCACGTACTGATGAAATCCGCGGCGGATCGGGATCAGGAGGCCCCATAGCGAGACGTGGTCCGGCACGCCGGGGAATCCGACCGCGCCGAGGAAGATCGCCTCGAACGGTCGCAGACGATCGAGGCCGTCCTCGGGCATCATGCGGCCGGTTTCGGTATAGCGCTCGCAGCTCCAGTCGAACGTCGTCCACTCGATCTCGAATCCGAACCGCCGGCCGGCGGCGTCGAGGACGCGCATGCCCTCGGGCACGACTTCCTTGCCGATTCCGTCACCGGGGATCGCGGCGATGCGATGCTTCATCGAAGCCCTCCGTGCTCTCTCATTCGTGAGAAACGGAGCCCTAGCGTATCAAGAAAGCGCCTCTGGACACACTCGCGGTCCTGTGTTTCCATACCCCGTGGTTCTCGGGTTCTCCTCTCCTACCATCCGGTAGGGCATCGATCGTCGCGGTGAAGATCCTTCATTCGGGTGCGGCGCCGGACGCTCTGTCGTTCTCGCGCTGAGCCTGCCGGGCGAAGGGCTCGGACATCACTCGTCGCGCACGCCGGACGCAATGGAGCCCGTCGCTCCGTCGTCTCCGGCGAGCCCATGGCGTGGAGTCTTCATGCCGATCATGCGTATCAGCGATCCTACGTTCGAGGGAAAGCGCTCCGCGGACAACCGCGTCTTCGTGCGCTTCCGAGTGAACCGGGCGCCCGACCAGAGATGGATCAACACGTTCAAGAGCCACGCGAGCTCGAGCGTCCTTCGCGCGGCCAACGCGATCTTCAACGGCAACGACGTCGCCCTCGAGCTCGTGCGGCCGAAGAGCCGCGCGGAGCTGACGACCGCGCTCGATTGCTTCATCGAATGCGCGAATCTCGGGCTGCGCAGCTGGGGCGGCGTGGAGGGAAGCCCGGCGACGGGCCGGGGCGTGCTTCGCGACCGCGTCTAGACGCGTCCAGCTTCCGGAAAATGCCGGGGACCGGATGACACGCTCGTGTCTGGTCATTGACCGGCTCTGTCACTGCCGGGGACCCGGTGTTCCGACGCAACGAATTGACAAATATAGGATTTGTCACTTTTGACGGCTGGCATCGAGGTTGCGTTCTGAAGGGGCGCTGCGCATAGACCCATCCAGAATGCTGTCTGCCAGGCACCAAACCCGGAGGGAATTTCTTGGACGGAGCGAAAGCGACGATCCGACGCCTCGAGCGAGACCCGCTCTCGCCACTCGCGCGCCACGCGCTAGGGCTCGGAGTCTTGCTGCTCACGATCGTCCCCGCCTACGCCTATTTCGGGTCGCGGACCACTCAGCAGGAGTCCGAGATCATGCGGATGGCGCGCGAAACGGTCGAAGCGACCGACTCGAGCGTCGAGATCGCCGAGATCGTCGAGATCGAGGCGCACATTCGAGAGGTCGCGCTGCGATACGAGATTCAGCCGATTCTGGTGGCCGCGATCGTCGAGGCGGAGTCGGAGTTCAATCCGCGTGCGGTCTCGCGGCGCGGCGCCCGCGGCTTGATGCAGCTCATGCCGGGCACGGCCTCGAGTCTCCGGGTGTCGGACACCTTCGACCCCTACGAGAACATCGAGGGCGGCGTTCGCCACTTGCGTCAGCTGATGGACCGGTATCACGGCAACCTGCCCGTCGTGCTCGCCGCCTACAATGCCGGTGAGCAGGCCGTCCGAGTGTACGGCGGAGTGCCGCCCTACCGCGAGACGCGCCGGTACGTCAGCCGCATTCTTCGGCGCATCGGTCGTCCGGACCTGGTACCGCATCGGGTCAGCAGCGTGAACGATCGGGTCAGCAGCGTGAACGCCACCGTGATTCCCGTGGCGACCAGCCGGATAGACCCCGGATTCGCCTTGTTTTCGCCTCCATCGCTAGGCCCGACTCCGAGCTCGCCCCGTACGGCCTGGGCCGAGCGCCAGGCGCTCGAGCATCAGGTCCCTGCAAAGACCGAGCGTAAGGCTGTCGCAGCGCCGGCCGAGCAGTCCGCCGGCGCTCGGGAGCAGTCCTGGTCCAGCCGCGCCAACGGGCAGGGCCCCTAGCCGCGCGCCGGCAGGTCATCGGATCAGGTCCCGCCGTTCGAGGCGAGCCTTGCGCGGAATAACTTTGGAATTGGCTCTTCTGAAGGCAGCGTAGGAAGGAGGGTTGACATGATTGATCGAATCATCGGCAAGCTTCCCGAGGCGTGGCGCGGCCCGGCCGAGCTGTTGGCGGCGCCGATCGCCTGGGTTCCGGTACTGCAGCAGACACTCATAAGCTTCTTCTTCGAGCCGCAGCCCGGCTGGATGGCGGCGCTCAAGTACATCTTTCTCCTGTTCCCGGTGCTCCTGGGTGTCGTGGCCGTCTGGTGCACCGGCCTGTCGGTCTACACCCTGCCCTTCCGCTCGGGACGCACGCGCTTCGTCTCGCTGGTCCTGCTGGCGTGGTGGGACGCCGCGCTGTCCGTGTGGCTCTACTGGGTCGGCATGGTGCGAGTCGTCGGCGTGGTGCTCGGATGGGCCCTCGGCATCTCACGGCTCGCCATCCGGCTGATGATGGGCTTCCTCCGCGACGTCGTCGGCACGCCGTTCGCGATGTCGAGCATGCTGATACGCGGCTACTTCAAGCCGGGAGTGCCGTGGCTCGGGTTCACGATGCTGCTCCTCTGGGGTGCGCTCGAGGCCGCGGTGTTCACCTATACGCTGGAGCCGCGCATCACGACGCTGATGGCCGACCTGTCCGGCTCGGACGAATCGCGCTTCACGGTTCCGATCCTGTATGCCTTCGTTCTCGCGCTCGTTCTGGCGAGCTTCGCGTGCGTGCAGGCGCTCATCAACGCCGCGCGCACGAAGGACCCCCGGTTCATCGCCCAGATCATCGGGATCGAGCTGTTCACGATATGCTTCGAGGTGATGTTCCTGTACCGGGGTCTGGTCGAGGTGACGATGCCGTGGATCGCCAAGGACAACGGCGCCACGGTGGCGACGGCCGCCGTCGGCTGGTTCGGTGTCCGGGGTCTCACATGGTTTCTCTTCGGTCAGTACGGAACGCCTCCGCTGCTGGCCCTCATCGCCCGGCGGCCGCTCACGGACGTGGAGGCGCCGCACGCTTCGATGCGGTCGGAGCCGTTCTGGCGCCTGGCGATGGACGATTTCCGTCGCGACCTGGACTGGCTTCACATCAAGAGCGATGAGATGCTTGAGCTGCTCGCGCTCCCGGTCGTGCATCTGCTGGGGGCGGCGTTGAACTTCGCGATGATCCTGACGGCGTCGCGACCCGTCTTCAACCTTCCGTTCCGGAGCCTCAAAGAAGTGACGGAGTCGCGCGACATGGAGACGACGATGCATCTGGAGCCACGCAAGCAGGTCAGTCTGTGACGGGTCAGCGCTTTCATTTCTCCGGCATCGCCGGGGCCGGGATGGGCCCGCTCGCGTGCCTGATGCGGGCACGTGGGCACGCGGTACAGGGATCCGATCGCGCGTTCGACCAGGGGAAAAAACAGGAGATCGCGGCGCAGCTCCGCCGGCGCGGCATCGAGCTGGCTCCGCAGGACGGCAAGGCCGTCACCGCCGCGATCAATCGCTTCGTCTATTCGGCGGCCGTCGAGGCGGACACTCCCGAGCTGAGGGCGGCACGCGCCCTCGGCCTGGAATGTCTGCCGCGGCCGCAGCTACTCGCGGAAGTGGTCAACACCGCCGCGCCGGGCGTCGCCATCTCGGGCACCAGCGGTAAGAGCACAGTCGTCGGGATGCTGGGCTGGCTCTTGCGCGAGGGCGGTCTCCGGGCCACGGTGCTGGGCGGCGCCGACTTCGTTGGCGAGGGCACCGGCGGTTGCTTCGTCGCTGGTCCGGCGGAGGGCCCGGCCGTGGCCGAGGCGTGCGAATCGGACGGGACGCTCGTCGGCTACCATCCGGCGATCGGCGTCATTCACAACGTGAGCCGCGACCACGACGAGCTGAGCGCGCTGCGTCCCCAGTTCACGGCGTTCGCGCGCAACTGCGGCCAGCTGCTCGTCGGCGCCGACTGCCCGGAAGCCGCGGCGCTCGGGCAGCGATTCAAGGCTGCGACCTACGGGGTGTCCCAGGATGCCGACGCGCGGCTGCGCGTCACCAGCGTGGGACCGCGGCGCGCCCGGGGCGTTCTCAGGCACGCGGGCAGTGACCTGACCCTGGACATTCCCCAGCCCGGGCTCCACAACCTCGAGAACGCCACGGCCGCCGCGCTGGTCGCGCTCGAGGTGGGGCTCGACGCCGACACCGTGGCGGGCCTGCTCGCCCGATTCCCCGGCATCGCGCGCCGCTTCGAGTTGGTCGGCACGACCGCGGGCGACATTCACGTCGTGGACGACTACGCCCACAACGGCGAGAAGATTCGCGCGGCCATCACCACGGCGCAGGCGGGAGCCGCCCGGGTGGTTGCCGTCTTCCAGCCTCACGGCTTCGGCCCGGCGCGCTTTCTGCGTAGCGAGCTCAAGGCGATGATCCCGACCCTGCTCCGCCCGCAAGATCGCTTCTGCTACGCCGAGATCTTTTACGCCGGCGGAACCGTCGCCAAGGATATCTCGAGCCGTATGCTCGCCGACGACTTGCCCGCCGCCCTCAACTGCGGTTACGCGCGCGACCACGAGGCCGCGCGTGAGTGGGTCGTGAGCGAGGCGCGTCCTGGGGACACCGTGCTCATCATGGGCGCGCGTGATCCCGATCTGCCGCGCCTGGCGCGCGCGGTGCTCAGCTCTCTCTAGCCGACATCACTGAAGAAACGGGAGGTACCTCGATGCTCTACGCGCTTCTTGCGCTCATCGCGCTCGTCTTCGCGACGCCGGCCAACGCCCAGGTGCACGTGGACATCGGCATCCACCTTCCGGCGCCGCCGCCACTGGTGGTCGTCCCGGGTGTCGCGTCGGTGCAGTACGCCCCCTCGGCGCCGGCCAACGTCTTCTTCTACAGCAACCAGTACTGGATCTTCGCGAACGGCGGCTGGCACGTGAGTCGCCGACACGACGGCCCCTGGATTCTCGTGGCTCCTCAATTCGTCCCGCGCCCGGTCCTGCTCGTGCCGGTGCGGTACTACCACGTACCGCCTGGACACTGGAAGCAGTGGCAAGGCGGAGCGCCGCCTCATTGGGATCACGAATGGGGACGCGAGTGGGCTGAAAAGCGCAAATGGAAGGGGCGTGGCCCTGAGCGCGATTGGGACCGCCATGAAGCTCGCGCCGACGGCCCAGGACGAGAGGGTCCCGGTCGGGACGGATCAGATCGGGACGGTCGAGATCGGGGCGGTCCAGATCGGGGCGGTCAAGGAAAGGGTCACGGCAAAGGCAAGTAGGAACCGGCCGCGGGCGCGCGTCGATCCTGGGCGCGCGCCCGGCTAGCCGAGCGTCTCCGCGATCTGCACGAGCTCCTCGTACTCCTGGTTCCAGTAGTTGTGGTTGCGAAACATGGGGAAGGCCGGCGGGAACGACGGATCGGACCAGCGGCGCGCGATCCAGCCCGACATGTAGACGATCCGCATCGCCCGCAGCGGCTCGCACAGAGCCAGGCTCGAGCGATCGAACTCACGGAACAGCTCGTAACCCTCCAGCAGATCCTCCCGAAGCTTTCGCGCCTCCTCGGAATGGCCCCGCGCGAGCAGCCAGATGTCCTGCACCGGCGGGCCGACCAGACAGTCGTCGAAGTCGACGAGGAGCGGATCGGGTGTCCAGAGGATGTTGCCCCAGTGCAGATCGCCGTGGATCCGCTGCACGCGCGCCGTCGCGAGGAGCTTGGCCGCGGCCTCGGCGATACGTACCGCGACGTCCCGGTAGCGCGGCGCGAGCCCCTCGGGAATGAAGCGGCCGGCCATCAGCACCTCGAGGGGCTCGAAGATGTAGCGCGTCACCTCGAGCCGCGGCCGTTGCGGCGCGTCCCGCGAGGCGCCAACGGCGTGCATGCGGCCGATGGTCCGGCCGATCCGGCGGCGATTCTCCGCGTCGAGCTCGTCGAGCGAGCGCCCGCGCACCTTCGGGAACGCCGCATAGTAGATGCCTTCGATCTCGCTCAAGGTCGCCCCCGTGCCGATGTCGATCGGCGCGACGGCCGGCACCTCGGCCGCCGTCAGGTCGGCCAGGAACGCGTGCTCGTCCAGGATCGTCTCGCGTGACCAGCGGCCGGGCCGGTAGAACTTGACGACCAGCCGCCGCTCGTCTTCCAGCTCGACTTCATAGACACGATTCTCGAACGCCCGAAGCGGCAGGCAGCGACCGGTGCAGCGGAGGCCTCCCACCTCGACCGCGTCGAGGACGCGGTCGGGCGTCAGCGCGAAAAACGTCGCCCCGGGCTCCCCGGCCACGCCTGATACCATAGCGCGCCGTCGGGAAACATTCACCCCGGGAGGACACGATGCCCGAACGTCCGCTACCTACGGAGCAGGAAGTGAAGGACTGGATCCGGCAACGCCGCAACTGGGGTCGCTGGGGTAAGGACGACCAGCTCGGCGCGCTCAACCTCATCACGCCCGCCAAGCGCGCCGCGGCGGCCCGGCTGGTGCGCAGCGGGCGCAGCGTCTCGCTCAGCCGGTCGTTCCCGAAGGATCCGGGACCGAACAATCCGCTTCCGGCCCATCACTTCATGCGGACTCACGCGCGCGGGGCGGGCGGCTTCTCCGCCGACTATTACGGGATCTACTATCACGGCATCGCCTCCACCCATATCGACGCCCTTTGCCACACCTGGGACGACGAGGCGATGTGGAACGGGCGCGACCCGAAGAAAGAGATCACGTTCGAGGGCGCGCGGTTCGGATCCGTCGAGCACTGGGCCGAGGGCATCATGACCCGCGCCGTCATGCTCGATGTTCCACGGCACCGCGGCGTACCCTGCGTGACGCACGATCGGCCCGTTCACGGCTGGGAGCTCGACGACATCCTCACCAAGCGCGGGATCACGCTCGAGCCCGGCGACGCGGTCTGCGTCTACTCCGGGCGCGAGGCGTGGCAGGCGCAGGATCCCGAGCGGCCATACGGACGCCCGTTCAACCCCACGCAGCAGCAGCGACCGGGACTGCACGTGTCCTGCCTGCCGTTCCTGCGCAACCACGACGTGAGCGTGCTCGTGTGGGACATGCTCGACCACCTGCCGATCGGCTACGACATCCCGTGGGCCGTCCACGCCGCGATCTTCGCCTACGGCGTGGCCCTACTCGACAATGCGCTCCTCGAGCCGCTCGCGCGTGCCTGCGTCGAGGAGCAGCGCGACGAGTTCATGCTGGTGATCGCGCCGCTTCGGGTAGTCGGAGGCACCGGTTCACCGGCGAATCCGCTCGCCGTGTTTTGAGGTCGCGAGGGTTCAGGGAGATGGGGGGCCCCGAGATGGAGCAAACCCTCTACGACCCGCGCTGGATCGGCTTCTCGGGCCAGGTCGTTCGTCGGCGTAGGTAGGGCCTCCGGCGCCGCCTCAGACCACCGGGGCGGCGTTGTTGCGTCTACCAGCCGATCAACCCCGCGCGCCGGCACGCGCAAGACGCGGTTGATGCGGAGCCATGGGTGGCAGAGGCGGGCGGGCGTCGGTGTCGTTCACTTCGCTTCGGCCCGCGCGGGTCCACGGTGTCGGGGAGGCATGTAAGGACCCACGGCCCCCCTGGCGCTGCCACCTGACCTTCCTTAAGGGGACGACTCGAAGCGCCGGCCTCGCAATCCTTCTTGCTGGAATAGCCATCGACGGGCACTGACAGCTCGTCTTTCGTCCAGTATGGACTGACGGGCCCTGGTGGTCCCCCGTAGGGAGCCCTCCACAGCACCCACGCGCACTCGGCGCTGGCCGTCGCGGCTGAGGTGAGCAGGTAGAGCGCGACGATCATCGAAGCCCTGCGCAATCGCATCATCGCTTGCCCTCCTCGGAGGTTGTTCGCTTCACGCTGATGCGCTCGAAGGCGTCCCAATTTCGTATTTCCCAGCTGGCGGGCTGGTCGATTCTCCGGACGCGCGCGTGGACGACCCTTCCGCCCGCTGTGCTGTACGGCGGGGCGATGACCTCCCAGTCGCTGGTCTCGTCCGCGAGACGATCGCCGACCTGAAGCTCCATCGGGAGGATCTTGGGGTCGGCCGCTGCTTGCGGCTCGCGCTTCTTCTCGGGGCGCGGCTTAGCTATGGCGGCTGAAGCAGCGCGTGACA
>QHSQ01000538.1 GCA_003221615.1 Candidatus Rokuibacteriota bacterium
CCCGAGAGAGATGGGAGCCGTCCACGAAGCCAGCCACTTCGGCTACCCGGTCGAGCTTGTGATCCTCGTGCACGAGAAGCTGCTTCGCCACTTCGACCCGCACATCGCAGCGAAACGAACGTGGGCTCCGCTTCGTATCG
Source organism: Candidatus Rokuibacteriota bacterium (assembly GCA_003221615.1). Classification (GTDB taxonomy): domain Bacteria; phylum Methylomirabilota; class Methylomirabilia; order Rokubacteriales; family CSP1-6; genus AR31. The sequence continues at coordinate 141 of QHSQ01000538.1, forward strand.
TGCAGGAACACACGTGCCAGGGTGCCCGGAGAAACACCGACGGCGCGAGCCAGCGTGGCGAGACTGAAGGACTCCGCATAGTGCGTGCTGAAGTATGCGAGGACATGCGTGCTGCAGCGACTGAGTGCGAGGGCTCCGGCGTCAGGGGGTTTGTCGTCGGCCAATCGCGAGAGCAAGGAGACCCGGGCAACCAGCGCTCCGAAGTCGATCGGGCGCGTGAAGAAGCCGTGTACGTGGAGCCCCACCAGGCGATCGGCAATCCCGGCGTGTTCTGTCGAACCGATCACGATGATCTGGCAGCTCGGCGAGCGCGCCGCCAAGGCGCGTATCGAGAAGGCGGCGTCCAGGTCGCCGTGCGCGAGGTCAGCGATGATCAGGCTCAAGGGCTCTTCTCGGACGTGCGCCAGCGCTTCGGCAACCGTGATGCCCGCCTGAGTCTCGAATCGGGGTCGCAAGCCAACGGCGATAACCGCTGTAACGCCTGGGTCACGACCAACGACGAGTAATCTCTTCCGTTCAACGCGTGGCCTACCTATCGCCGGCGTGTCCACGGTTGGTCGCAAAGTCATGGCGGGCCTCCAACTCTGCTGTGGCAGGAGGAGTCGAGCGCAGCCCGAACAGAGGCATTGCTGCTTCCCTCTGAAGCCGGCCGGTTACCGCCTCGTTCGTTACTGAAAGTTTAAGGGGCCGTAGTCTCACTGGTAGTCACCCAACGTCGCCATGGCATCGCCCAGCTGTTTGCGGAGAAACAATCGGGCGCGGTGCACGCGAACCTTCACGATCGTGACGCTGAGGCCCAAGGCTTCCGCGATCTCGGAATTCGAGAAACCCTCGACGTCACGCAGGACCAGCATCGTCCGAGAGACGGGATGCAATTCGTCGATCGCCGCGGTCAGCGCCATCCGCAACTCAGTCTGGACCGAGGGGTCGTCCACGCGGGCCGACCAGTCGGCCACGGGGCCGACGTGGCGACCGTGTGCATCGAACGACGGCAGCACCTCGTCCAGGGACAGGTCTCGACCTCGGCTCCGCCAGCCGCGGAGTTTCTGGTAGGCCGCGTTCGCGACGATCCGGTAGAGCCAGGAGCCGAAGGCCGACTCGCCCCTGAAAGTCTCGATCTTCCGGACCACGGTCCAGAACGCGTCCTGCACGACTTCCTCTGCATCCTGCTCGTTTCCCGTGATGCTCGTGGCCAAGCGATACGCGCGCTCACCGTACGTGGTGACGAGACGCTCCGCCGCCGTCGGCTCGTGCAATCGAAGCGCCTCCAGGAGGTCGAGATCCCGGTCTGCGCGCGGCCGAAGACCGACCGTGCTCGTTTCGGGTTCGAGAATCGCGTTAAGGCTCATGTCGATATCCTCCATCTCGAGACATCTCGAGAGTCTCGACGTCGCTCCTCGCTCGACGCAGGGCGGCCCGTACAGCATCCAGCAGCGCATCACTGCGGAAGGGCTTGTCGAGGAGATTTCTGAGGGATCGACGCAGCGATTCGTCATCATCTACGACGGAAACCACCGGCCTGTCGCGCTCGCCCATGCGTTCCTCGCGTCCATCGGTGAACGTCGAAGTGGCGTCGATCTGTCGACAGGCTAAGTGGTCGAGCCGGACGCGTCTACCCTACCTTGGTGGGGGTGGGGTACTCCCGATGGGAGAATTCTGTTTTATCGGGCGCGACCGCAGTCCGCGGACGGCGCGATTCCCGGCAGAGCGAAATGGAAAGTGGCGCCGTGGTCCGCATTCGCCGTCCCCCACAGCCGTACCCCATGCCCCTCGATGATCGAGCGGCTGATGGACAGCCCCATGCCCAATCCGCCCGGCTTCGTCGTGTAGAACGCGTCGAACAGGCTGGCCGCCTCGTCCTTCCCGAAGCCGATGCCGGCATCCTCGACCGCGACGACTGCCCACGGGCCGTCGTCACGGTCTTCCACGGTCGAGCGCACGACCAATCGGCGCCGCTGGGGTGGGACCTCTCGCATGGCTTCGGCCGCGTTCGTTACGAGGTTGAGGAGGACCTGCTGGAGCTGGACCCGATCGCCCATGACCGCCGGCACGTCCGTCGCCAGGGACATCTCCAGAGTTATCCCGTGTCGCCCCAGCTCGGGCCGGACGAGGGGGTGCACCCCGCGGATGACCCGGGCCAGGTCGCACGGCTCGTGGGCGACCGTTGATCTTGACAGCAGGGCCCGAATCCGGGTAATCACCTCCGCCGCCCGGTCGCCGTCCTTCACGATGGCCACCAGCGCCGCCCGTACGTCGTCGAGGTTGGCCCGATCCGCTTCCAGCCAGTTCAGACAGGCGTTGGCGTCGGCGACGATGGCCGCCAGCGGCTGGTTGATCTCATGGGCGATCGAGGCCGCGAGCTCGCCCATCGTCGTCACGCGGGTGACGTGCGCGAGCTCCGCCTGCGCCTGCTGCAGCGCTTCCTCGGCCCGTTGCGCTCGGTG
>QHSQ01000539.1 GCA_003221615.1 Candidatus Rokuibacteriota bacterium
GTTCGCGGAAGGGAAGAGCGCGTTCGTCCTGGACCGAGACCTCCAGGGGGGTAGGACAACGAGCTTCGTCAACGAGCTGGACCTCCTGAACGGCTTCGCGGACATCATGATTCCTCTCGGCGAGCAGGCCGATGTGACGCTGCGTGGGGGCCGGCAGGAGCTGATCTTCGGCGCTCAGCGACTGGTCGGGGTGTCCGACTTCACCAACGCTTTCCCCCGCACCTTCGACGGGGGGCGAGGGATCATCCGGATCGCGGACTGGACCATCAGCCCTTTCTGGGCCCAGCTCGTCGTGGTGAACAAGTACAAGCTCGACAAGTCTACGTCGGACACCAAGCTCTTCGGTATCTATAGCACCGGGCTCCTTCCCTTCGTGCCGGTGAATCTGGACGTCTACTGGCTGAGCGCCGATAACGCGGGCGTCACCTTCAACGGCACCCCCGGGCGAGAGCGGCGACAGACGCTGGGAGCGAGGACCTGGGGCAAGATTGGCGAGACACACCTGGACTTCGAGATCGAGGGAGCCGGCCAGTTTGGAACAGTGGGCCGCGGGGACGTTGCAGCGGGGATGTTTACGGCCGTGCTCGGCTACACTCTACCGGTTCTGGGCCTGGACCCGCGCGTGTATGTCGAGTTCGACTATGCGAGCGGCGACGGCAAGCCCGGAGGCGACGTCGGCACCTTCAACCAACTCCAACCGAGCGCCCACTCGTTCCTGGGGTATATGGACTTCATCGGACGACAGAACATCATCAGCCCCCTCGTCGGCGTCAGCGTGAAACCGGTCCGCGATCTCACGCTCTCCCTCCAACAGTATTTCTTCTGGCGCGCATCCGACCGCGATGCCATCTACGGCACGTCCGGGGCCGTCTTCCGGCCGGGCACCGGCACCAGGGCCCGCTACGTCGGCGCGGAGATCGATCTGCTCGCCACCTATGACTTCACGCGTCACCTGCAAGTGTACGCGGGCTACAGCCACTTCTTCCCGGGCGAGTTCATCCGGAACACCGGTCCGTCGCGGGCCGCCGATTTCTTGTACGCCGCGATCCAGTACACTTTCTAAGCCTCATTGATCACCGCCGAGATCCTTTGGCGTGATGGTCTTCAGGAACTCGTCCAAACGCCCCGCGGCCGGCGCATCGATCCGTGCCGCCTGCGGCGGCTGCACGGGTTCCGCCGGGACGGGCAGAGCGGAGATTGTCGAGGGTCCTCGCGGTGCAGGGGTGACTGTCACTGTCGGCTCCGGGGCAGCCGGGATCTGACTCTGGGCGTCTTCCCAGGAGGACCACGGGGCGAACAGCCGGATTTCCACGCGCCGGGCCCTGGCAAGGACCTCCGGGCTTGCCTTCTCGCCAGCACCCAGCGCCACCTTGCCCATTGAGATCGCTCTCAGCTGACGCAGCTCGATGCCGTGACGTTGCACGAGATAGCGCGTCACGGCCTCCACGCGTTCGCGGGCGAGCTCGCGATTGTATCGGTCGCTCCCACGCGAATCGGCAAAGCCTTGCAGCTCGAGGATCGCGTTGGGGTCCGCCGTGAGAGCCCTGGCCACGTACTCGAGCTCGTCGGTGTCCTGGCTTCGGACTTCAGTCTGACTGGAGTCGAAGTAGACGAATTTCGTCTCCAGTAGCCTGTGCCTGTTGCGACTCGCGAGACGTTGCGAAAGCCGGGCTTCGACATCACGCGCGGTCCCCGTCGCCTGGGCCGCCCGCGTCTCGGCGCCGCTCGCGCGGGCGCCCACCTCACTCACCCGCAAGTCGAGGCCATTGAGCCGCTGGTCGGCGACGTCGATCGCCTGGCGGCTCTCCCCGGTCAGATCCGCCGTTTCACGCAGCTTCGTCTCCTGGAGGGCGGCGCGCTCGGAGAGCTTGCTCTCTGTCGTACTGACCTGCTCCTGTACAAAGCTCTTCGTCGCGCAGGCGGAGCCGAACACGGCGACACCGCCGCAGAGGATCAAGGAAGCCAGTCGTCGAGTCATGACCCGCTCTCCTTCGTCAAGGGTCGCCGATGTGAACCGTCATCGCTCATGCGCCGACGTGCATCCGGAGTGCCGTCGGGTCCCTTCCGCCCCTCAGTCGGCGTTGGGCCTCGGTCAGCTCCCGGCGGAGGCGTCGATCTCACAGGCCGGGCAGCGGGTGCTTATCTCGGGGCGGTGACGGCAACCTCCGGTGTCCATGGGGCTTACCATGAGCTTAGGAGCGCCGCCGGAGGATTGCTATGAGGTTTTCGCCGAAGCGGCGTCAGGGAAGATCCCTCAGTCACCGAGTTTCCGGAAGTGCGGGCGACGACTGGCGCCGCGATCGGAGCCTCGACGGGGTCGAGGGTGGGACTTTGTCCTGCAGCTTGAACGCGTCGAACCGCCCGTCGAACTTTGGAAGGCGTCGAATCTGATCCGGGAAATCCAGCGGGCTACTGCGCGATTCGACGCACGGCTGCCGAGAGACGTGTGAGCGCGGCCTCGAGATCGGCCTTCGAGAGAAGGCCGAAGCCAAGGCGAAACACCCGCGCCTCGTCGCCGAACCAGATTCCGTTCGCGACCCTGACTCCCTCCGGTGCGAGGCTCGCGTAAAAGCGGTCGACGGCGCCGTTGTCAAAGACCGACGGCTTCAAGCGCACGCAACACATGGCCCCGGCGTCAGGCCGGACCCATTCGACGAAGGCGTTGTTCTCGCGCACCCAGTCTGCGGTGAGCGCGAGGCCTTCAGCCAGTCGCCGGCGCCGTTCGCCGATGATGTGATCGCGACGCTCGAGGACGCGCAGCGCCAGAGCCTCGTCCAGGGGGGAGCATGAGATCACGGTGTTGAA
>QHSQ01000258.1 GCA_003221615.1 Candidatus Rokuibacteriota bacterium
TCATGTAGTCGAGGACGTCGTGCATCCACCCCAAGTTCCACTTGAACCCGAAGCCGAGTCCGCCGAGGTACGTCGGACGCGAGACCATCGGCCACGAGGTCGACTCCTCCGCGGCGACGATCACGCCCGGATGGATGCCGTACACGACCTCGTTCATGCGGCGGAAAAAGGCGACGGCGCCGAGGTTCTCGCGCCCGCCGAACTGGTTCGGTACCCACTCGCCCGGCTTGCGCGAGTAGTCGAGGTACAGCGCGGAGGCGACGGCGTCGACGCGGAGACCGTCGGCGTGATAGCGGTCCAGCCAGAAGAGCGCGCTGTCGAGCAGGAAGTTCGCGACCTCGTTGCGTCCATAGTTGAAGATGAGCGTGCCCCAGTCGGGGTGCTCGCGCTGCCGCGGGTCCGCGTGCTCGTAGAGGTGGGTGCCGTCGAAGTAGCCGAGCCCGTGCGGGTCGCGCGGAAAGTGCGCCGGCACCCAGTCGAGGATTACGCCGACCCCGCGACGGTGGAGATGGTCCACGAAGCCCATGAAATCTTTTGGGCCGCCGTAGCGCCGCGAGGGCGCGAAGTAGCCGATCGTCTGATAGCCCCACGAGCCGTAGAACGGATGCTCCATCACGGGCAGGAGCTCGACGTGGGTGAAGCCCATCTCGCCGACGTAATCCGCGAGCTGGTCGGCCAGCTCGCGATAATCGAGGAAGCGGTCGCCCTCCTCGGGCACGCGCCGCCACGAGCCGAGATGCACTTCGTAGATCGACAGCGGCTCGCGGAGCAGTTGGCGTCGGGCCCGCTCGCCGAGCCAGGCCTCGTCGCGCCACCGGAAGTCGTCGAGATTCGCGACGACCGACGCGGTGCGCGGCGTCTCGGCCTCGAAGGCGAGCGCATAGGGGTCTGATTTCAGCGCGAGCGGCTCCGCGGAGCGCCCGCGGATCTCGAATTTGTAGCGCTCGCCCTCCCCCAGCCCCGGCACGAAGATCTCCCAGATGCCGTTGGCCGGATGAAGACGCATCGGATGGCTCCGGCCGTCCCAATCATTGAAGTCTCCGACGACGCTCACGCGCCGCGCGCTCGGCGCCCACACCGCGAAGGCGACGCCGGTCACGCCGTCGAGGGTGGCCGGGTGCGCGCCGAGCTTGTCGTGGGCGCGGTGGTGCGTGCCTTCGGCCAGGAGATGCCGGTCGAAATCGCTCAGCAGCGACGGGAAGCGGTAGGGGTCGTCGATCTCGGTGATGTGGCCGTTCCGGGTCACCTCGAGCCGGTAGGCGAACGACTCGCGCCGGTCGGGCAACACCGTTTCGAAGAAACCCACGGGGTGCAGCCGCACCATCGAGGTGGGTGGTGCGTCGGCGGGCAGGACGCGGACGGCGGCCGCGCCGGGCACGATCGCGCGCACCGCCACGGCCGTACCGTCTGGAGTCTGCACGCGGTGCGGACCGAGCACGGCGAAGGGGTCACCGTGCTCGCCTTCGACGATCGCGCGGATTGCTTGCGGGTCCAACGCGGTGTCCACGCTGTGATTCTACGAGGCAGAGCAACTCGATGCACCAGAAGCCGGCCTGCGCGTCGACGGTGAGTCAACCGGATTGATTGCCAGGGGATCGAGGACTATTCACTCCGCCGCGACTCGTCCGAGCGGCCCGAGCGCCTTTTCGACTCTCGGTTTGACCTCGCCGATCATCAGTTCCATCGAGCGCATGGCCGCCGTGTGGGGCGTGTTGCCGACCTTGAACGAAAAGCACACATGCACGGGCTTGGTCGCGCGGATCTCGGCGACGAGCTTTTCGGCAACCGTCTCGACATCGCCGATCAGCAGATCGTTGCAGATGGTTTCGAGGGGCGGTTCGTCGGGGAACGGCACATCAACCAATACGGTCCCTTGCATGACCTCCTGCCGGCGCCTGAGGCTCGACGCGAGCCGCGACTGATAGCGCGCGTTCTCGGCAAAGCGCATCCCATCCTCGCGGCTGTCGGTGATGTGGGCGAAGCGGTTGACAGTGATATGCGCCCGCGACACGTGCGCTTTCTCGGCGGCAAACGCGGCGACGATATCGGCATACTGCTCGGCCAGCAATTTGGCGCCGCCGACCCGACCCGACGTCAGCACCCGGTAGCCGTGCCGCGCGGCGGCGCGGAACATTCCCTGGGTATGGCCGGCGACGTAGATCGGCAGCGGGTTTTGCACCGGGCGGGCCGGGATATGGGTTTCCGGCATCTGGTAGTGCTTGCCGTTGTAGCTGAAGAAATCCCGGCTGAAGGCCAGGTCGAGGATGTCGCAGAACTCGTCGGTCATTTCGAGATTCCGGGCGATGTCGACGCCGAACCGCTCGAATTCGTAGGGCTGATAACCGGCGCCGATGCCGAGCATCAGTCGGCCATTCGACAATGCGTCGGCAGTGGCGATTTCGGCGGCGAGCCGAGCCGGGTTGTACAGGGGCAATACCACGACCGCGGTGCCGAGCCGGATTTTTTTGGTGATCGAGGCGCAATGCGCCACCATCATCAATGGCGACGCACACAGGCAATAATTCGAGAAATGGTGCTCGGCGAACCAGGCGATCGTGTAGCCGAGCGCATCGGCCAATCTCGTCTGCTCGGCGACTTCGCCAAACACCTGCGCTGTCGCCTTGTCCGCTTCGCGCGCCCCCATAAGATTGAAGATCCCGAAATCCATCGCCTCGCCCTCCACTTCAGCTCACCGCTTTGAGCGTACGCAACTTTAGCACCCTCCGGCGGCGGTCGCCCCGTCAGTGGCCATCCGAACCGCGTGCCTTCGCCTGCCTCCCGGCTTCGTTCTGCCTCTTGGCGTGCCGGGCGTCTTCTCTAGAGCCCGTCGAGGGTCATCGCCCTCGTTCGGGGGCGCTTGATTTCGGCCGCCTGGGGCGCGATTGTGGCGCGCGGCGGGGCAGGGGAAGGGGTGGCGACGGCGAAAAGGCGTTCCGACAAGGTTGCTGCGCTGGATCCGGCTACGCGGTAGGATTCAGGCACCACGCGCTCTCTACGGAACGAGAGGGGAACGAGGGGAGAGAGATCATGCACAGGCCCGTACGGTTTGCCGATGACATCGAGCCGCTGGTGCAGTTCATTGAGGAGACCGACCCCAGCCGGATCCTCGAAGCCACCCTGAGCAAGCTGCGCGAAGGCCTGTCGGTCAAGAAGCTCCTGACCGCGTCGGCGCTCGCGGTCACTCGTTCCTCGGACTTGCCGCCCGGCCACCATGGCGGGCCGCTGCACCCGCTCGTCGGGCTTCATGCGCTCCACAACACCGTGGAGCGCGTGTCGGGCGAACAGCGGTTCCTGCCGATCCTTCAGCACGTCGCGCTGTCGAACAAGCACATCAATCACCCCGGCATGGGTCCGTACATCCTGGCGGACGCCAAGCCCGTGGACTCGGGCGGCGTCGAAGGCACGAAGAAGGCGTTTTTCGCCGCCGTGGATCGCGGCCTGTACAACGCCGCGGATCACGCCTTCCTCTGGCTCTGGGACAACATCCCGCATACCGAGGCGCTGGATCTGTTGCTGACCGTGGCGATCCCGAAGAACACGCTCGACGATCACTACTTCATCTTCCCCATGTTCACGTGGCGCGCCCTCGACTGGCTGGGACGCGAGCACACGCCGTTCCTGATGCGCCCCGCCGTCCGGTACGTCAGCCGGTTCCCCACGCCGCCCGTCCTGAATCACATCGAGCCGCTGCTCGAGGAGTACGAGCTCCTGAAGCGCCCCCTGGGATTCCACACGAGCCCGGAGGAAACGCCGGCGATCGGCGTCCTGGGTGAGGCGATCACCGGATGCGACAACTATCAGGAGATCCCGCGGATGCTCGCGAAGGCCCTCGCGGACGGTCTGTCGCTCCAGGGCACAGGCGAAGCCCTGTCGATCGGGGCCGCTGGCCTATTCATGCGATCGCTCACGGGGAATCCGATGGACGTGCACCTGCACACGGGCGCGAACCTGCGCCGGTACCTCCTGAAGCTGGAAGGTGTGAGCCTGCGCAACAAGCTGCTGGCGCTGCTGACGTGGCACACAGGCCCCGAGGTGCGCTCGACGCAGAACCGCATGGAGCCGCCGCCCCAGCCGAATCCGGAGGCCGTCGCGGCGCTGCCCCATCGCACGCAGGCCGCGCTGCTGGATGCGCTCGAGGAGAGCATCTACACCCAGCCGCCGACCGACTGGTCGAAGGTCACCAACCTCGGGCAGATGCGCGCGGTGCCCGAGGTGAAGAACACCGTGAACCTGGCGCAGCAGTATGCCGACCTCGGGTACGACCCGGATGCGCTCATCAGCCGTCTGGCCACGATTGTCGTGCACGACAACTTCACCGAGATGCACGCCTTCAAGCACCATCAGGCCACCTTCGAGGAGTTCCACGCCACTCGCCTTCCGTGGCGCTGGCGCCATCTCGTGAGCGCGGCCCAGGCGTCGGCCATCTCCTACGGCAAGAACATGGAGATCTACGAGGAGGCGATCGAGCTCCTCCACGCGTAGCATCCCGGCTCCTCGACGGGCAACGGTCGCCGGCAGCCGATGATCGCTCGGGCTCGGTGCGGCGTGCGTCTCCGAGTTGCGCGAGGCGTTCCGAAACCGCTTCGCTTCTAGCGCGAGCCGACGCCTCGGCGCAACCCGCTCGCTGGCAGCGACCGCGGTACTCTGAACGGGAGATGTGACCGGAGACGAGCGGGATCGCCGTGCCAGCGGCGAATAGAGAACGACGAACCGATGCAGTGCGCTCATCCGAGGACCTTGGGCACCGGGCCGAGCCTCCCTACGACGTCTTGTACCCAAACTGAGAGGCGGACGAAACGGAGATCACGCCCGAGATCCCCAGGGCGGCTCCAGTCTAAGCATTCCAACGGGTGCCGCCGCTGCGCGCATGGCGCCGGACCAACCCGGCGTGGGCGTCTCATCCGCCTATGCCAAGTTTATCCCTCCCGTCACTGGTCGGACACATGGCCACGGTCGGGCAGCCAGAGCGCTTGGTCCAATACCTGCGCAGCGGCACCGCGGCCACCGTAAGACGTGTCGGGAGCCACGATCACGGGTGGTCTCCATCGGGCCCAGATCCTGGCCAGCCCGACCCAGAAAAGACGATCAGTTCTGCGTCGTCAAGGCCGGGTCACCCCTTCGCTTGTAGACGGCGAGCTACTGCTGCAAGGTGAGGTTCTCGAGAGCGAGCTGGCGGTGGCCGGCGAAGAGGAAGGGCAGTTGTCGAAGCACGACCAGGGCTGGCAGGATGATGACGCCGTAATGCTCTGACTCTCACGTCCTGCGCGATCTCCTGCGAGTCAGCAGCTTCGACAGCAAGCGCGCGGAGCGGCCGAAGGTTGTTTGCAGCGATTCGTCGCTGACCAGGCGCGCGCCATCGGCACGGTATTCCAACACGAGCTTGCGGGTGTGAAATGCTTCGAGCTCGGGGCGGTGGCCGACGCTGATAACGGTTGCGTCGGGGAGCCGCTCCAGCAGGAGCCGCATCAACTGTTCCTGGCCCGGCGGATCGAGCGCAGCCGTCGCTTCGTCCATGATGATCGTTTCCGGACGTTGGGTGAGCACACGGGCAAAGGCAAGGCGCTGCTTCTCTCCACCCGAGAGGATGTGCTCCCACGTTGTCGTATCTTCATCGAGCCGATCGAGAAAATGGCCCAGACCCACTTCCTCGACCGCCCTTCGGACCCCGGCATCGTCGACTTCGTCGGGCGAGAGGGGATAGGCTACGGCTCGGCGCAGCGTTCCCAGCGGCACGTAAGGCTTTTGCGGCATCAAGAACAGCCCTTCGAACTTGAGCACGATCTCTCCCGAGCCCCAGGGCCACAGGCCGGCGATCGCCCGGACCAGCGTGCTCTTGCCCGTGCCGGATTCGCCGACGACCAGCACCTTTTCACCACGGGCGATCTCGATGTCGGCCTCGTTCACCACCGCGCTCCCATCGTCCAACGTGACCGAGACGTCCCGTAGCCGGAGGACACCACCCTCCGCCTGCTTGCGGACAATGCGTCCGGTCGTTCCCGCCGATTCGGCTCGCTGCAGGCGGTCCAGTGACACCAAGAGCGAGGCGACCCGGGACGCTGAGGCGGTCCAATCGGCGAGACGTGGATAGTTCTCCACCAACCAACTGAACGCCGCCTGCACGATCATGAAGGCGGAGACGGCTTGCATGACTTCACCGAGGGTCATGGCCCCGACCACGTACTTGGGGGCGCACAGGAGAATCGGAATGACTGGCGCGAGGCCGTTACTGCCCTGCGACACGATCGTGGTGCGAAAGTACTGCATCATCAACTCGTACCAACGCTTGCGGACCGTCGTGAATGCCCCGTCAAGACCCGCGCGCTCTTCAGTTTCGCCGCCCAGCAACGCGATGCTCTCGCCATTTTCCCGGAACCGGGTGAGCACGTAGCGGTAATCTGCCTCCGCCTGATTCTTGTCCTCGGACACCTTGATGAAGCCCCGGGCAAAGATGACCATCGATCCGCTGGCCAGCACCGCATAGATGAAGGCTGCGACGACCAGAAACCCGGGGATGCGAAACACCGTGCTTCCGATCGGGATCGTGAGCTCACCGCCGATGAACCAGAGCACCCCGATGAAGACCATCGCCGAGGTAACGGCCGAGAAGATCCCAATCGCGAAATCGACAGGGGCCTCGACACTCAGACGCAAGTCTTCGGCCACGCGATATTCCGGGTTGGTGTGATCGCCCGGGACCAAGTTGAGTTGATAGTACCGTCCGTTGGTGAGCCACTGATCGAGCACGTGGGCGTTCAGCCAGGCGCGCCACCGGCGCTGCAGGGTCATCTTTGCAAGAGTGCCCGCTGCCGCCACGCCCACGACAGCCGCGATCAGAGGGAGAAAGATCACGGTTTGGTGCAGCACCCCGCTGCCATCATGCTTGTCGAGGGCATCGAACATCGTGCGGTGCCATACGTTCAACCGATACTGCAGGACGAGATTCACCAGCGCGATGGCGATGACCGCGAACGTCAATACCCGCGCGGTGCGGCCCCCACCGTTCCGCCAGAAGCCCAGGGCCGCTTCCCAAAACCGGGCGAGGAGGTATTGACGGGTTTGTTGATCCGTGTCCGCAGTCATCGCTGGCCTTTGATCCGTCCGCGGATGCTACCGTCTCTTTGCGGCATTCTGCGGATGCCTATGCATCAGTATGACACTCAACTGTGGCCGCTCAATGAACACGCCGCCCACGTCCGAGGCAGCGCTCCGAGTAGAAGCTCCTAACCGGGTCGAGGGCTCTGAGCGACGTCGCTCACGACACACGCGCACGTCCTGACTCCAGATCGGCGGCGTGCCGCGCCCGGCATGAGGAGATGCGGAATGCTGCATACATGAGTGGGCGGACGAGACGGAGATCACGCCCGAGATCCCCCGGTGGCTCCGTCTCCGCATGCTGACGGAGCCGCCGCTGCGCCGTATGACGCTGGACCAGCCCGGCGTGGGCGTCTCATCCGCCCATGACAAGTCTATCGCTCGCGTCACTAGAAGTGACGACAACGAGTCCGAGGACTCCGACTCTTGTCCGGGAACCGCCGGCCCCGGTAGAATTCGCATGTGCGGGTCCAGCGGGCGAACCAGCCTGGCTTCAAGATCCAGCGACTCGATGGGCTCCCACGCGGCACGCGCTCTTACGCCGATCGGCGACCGACACCGATGTCGCCCTTTACGATTCGCCGGGCAGGGAAGGGGCAATTGGCGCGGACATATGCGGACACATAGCGGATGCCTGCCGTCTCCCGCCTGAACCGCGCCGTGGTCGTGATGTGCGCAGCCCAGGCCTGCGCGCAGATCGGCGCGTTCGGCGTCGCGGCGCTCATTCCCACGCTGATCCCGGCCTGGTCACTGAGCAATACCGAAGCCGGCTGGATCAGCGGGATCTACTATGCGGCCTACACGCTGGTCGTCCCGCTGCTGTCGTCGCTGACCGATCGGGTGGATCCCAAGCGCATCTACCTCGGGTCCGTCGCGCTCACGGCCGTCGCCTTCGCCGGGTTCGCCTGGGTCGCGACTGGCTTCTGGTCGGCGCTCGCGTTTCGCGCCCTGATGGGGGTGGGCTGGGCCGGCAGCTACATGCCGGGGCTCAAGGCCCTGAGCGACGTCACCGAGGGTCCCCAGCAGTCGCGGGCCGTCGCCGCGCACGCGGCGGCGGTGGGCATCAGCGGGGCACTCTCGTTCGGCGTTGCCGGCGCGGTCAACGTCCGGCTCGGCTGGCAATGGGCGCTGGTGCCGGGTGCGCTCGGCGCGGCGCTGGCCTTTGCCCTCGTGCTGATCGGATTGCCCGCGCGCCCGCCGCGCACTTCGAGCGGTCCGCGAGCGGCGCTGCTCGATTTCCGACCGGTCCTGCGCAATCGGTCGGCGCTCGCCTACTCACTCGCCTACTGTGTCCACACCTGGGAGATGTCGGCCCTGCGAGCATGGGTCGTCACGTTCCTCACGTTCGCGGCCGCTCAGAGTGCCGCCGGCACGTGGGTAGTTCTCGCACCGGCCACGGTCGCGAGCGTGATGGGGCTGCTCGGCGTGTGGGCGAGCGTGTGGGGCAACGAGCTGGCCATCCGGTTCGGAAGGCGCCGCTTCATCCTCGGCACCATGTTCGCGTCCGCCGCGATGGCGGGCGTCATCGGCTTCAGCGCGGCGCTGCCGTACGCCGGCGCCGCCGCCCTGATCCTGGTCTACGCGATGCTGATCTGGTCGGATTCCTCGTCGCTGACCGCCGGCAGCGCCGGCAGCGCCGAGCCCGGCCGACGCGGCGCGACTCTGGCAGTCCACTCGACCTTGGGGTATGCCGGCGGGTTTCTCGGTCCGCTCGCGCTCGGCGCGATGCTCGATCTCTTCGGCGGCCCGAGCGTGCTCAGCTGGGGGATTGCCTTCGGCCACGTCACGATCGCCTTGCTCCTCGGGACGCTCGCCTTCGTGTGGCTGCGCCCGGCTGATCTTGCCGGCGACCGTTCGATGACTGCTGCCGTTGCCGCTGCCCCACCCCCGAACCGAGCCTGATGCGGTTCAGCGAAGTCCTTTGTTCGGGTTGATCAAATACTTCTGACCAGTGGCTTGTTTGCTATAGACGGCGATCTCCTCGACCCGCAGCGCCTCGGCGAGGGAGACTTCCTTCGTGTAGGTGCTCGCGAACGTGGTCTTGATCTCGGTCGCGACCCTCTCTCGCAGCTTCTGGGCGGCCTCGAATCCGATCTTCTGCATGAAGGCGGTGAGTAGCCAGCCGCCGATACCCCAAGCCATGCCGAAGGTGCGATTGAACTCGGTTGGCCCGCGGTCCAGTCCGCCGTAGATGTATACCTGCTTGTGCGTCGTGGACCCGTAGCGGCTGTATTCCTTCGCCGTCCTGTTCGCCGCGATCTCCATGGCGGTGAGTATCCGTCCCGCCAGTCTTCCACCACCGATCGCGTCGAAAGCCACCGTGGCGCCGGTGGCGACGAGAGCCTCGGTCAGGTCGTCCATGAAGGTTGGCGAGTCCGAGTTGCACACGTAGGTGGCGCCGATCTTCTTCAGGACGTCCACGTGCTCGGGCTTGCGTACGATGTTCACCAGCCCGACGCGGTCCTTGATGCAGATCTTGTTGAGCATCTGCCCGAGATTGGAGGCCGCCGCCGTGTGCACGAGCGCCTTGTGGCCTTCCACGCGCATGGTCTCGACCATCCCGAGCGCGGTGAGCGGATTGACGAAGCAGGAAGCGCCCTCGGCCGGTGTGGTCCCCGGCGGCAACACCAGACATTGCACGGCCTTGATGCAGCGATACTGCGCGTACATGGCGCCTCCGAGGATTGCGACGGTCTTTCCCATCAGCGCCTGCGCTGCCGGAGACGCCCCCGCCTGGACGACCACTCCGGCCCCTTCGTTGCCGACGGGCAACGCCTGCTCCAATCGCCCGGCCAGCGCCTTCATCACCGCCGGTGAGATGCTCGCCGTCACCACGGGGTTGTCAGTCCTGCCGGAGGCTTTGGCCGTGCTCACGTCGGCTCCGGCGAAGAGGAGTCCCTGATCGGAGGGGTTGATGGGCGAGGCGTCGATGCGGACGATGACCTCTTCGGGTTTTGGCTCAGGCGTGGGGACGCTGGCGAGCGATATCTCGACGATGCCCTCCTTCTTGACCATTGACCGGAGCTGGAGTCCCGTACGCGCGCTGGTGGTGGTCATATGTCGTCTCCGTTGTCGAGTGGGTGCAGCGCCGTCAACGTCGCCTCGCTCCCTTCCGGTCGGGCCGGTAGCCGATCGTCGGCCGCGTCCCCGCGTCCTCGGCGTGGACGTGGGTCGCCTCCGTGGCTTCCTGGCGCTTCGCGGCGAGCGCCTCGGGCGGAGGTGCAGCGGGGATGAGGCAGCGTTTCGCGCTGCCGATGAGGTCGCGCCGGCCGGCGTCCACGAGCGCCTTGTGGACGACGAACCAGTTACGAGGCTCGAAGAACTGCATCAGCGCGCGCTGCGTCTGCCGGTCGCGCAGCTTCTTGACGGTGTCGACGGGCGCCATGGTCAGCGGGTCGATCCCGGTGTGGTAGATGCACGTCGCGATGTCCATCGGCGCCGGGATGAAGTCCTGCACCTGCCGCGGCCGGTAGCCGTGCTTCTTCAGAAAGACGGCCAGCTCGATCATGTCCTCCACGCGAGAGCCGGGATGGCTCGCGATGAAGTAGGGCACGAGGTATTGCTCCTTGCCCGCTCGTTTGCTCGCGCGGCGGAACTTCCCCGCGAACGTCTCGAACTCGCGGTGGCTCGGCTTCTTCATCAGCGCGAGGACACGGTCGGACTGGTGCTCGGGCGCTACCTTTAAATGGCCTCCGACGTGATGGGTGACCAGCTCGTCCACGTACGCGTCGTCGAGGTTGGCGAGGTCCATGCGGATGCCCGAGGCGATGTGGACGCGCTTCACGCCGGGGACGGCGCGGGCGCGGCGCATCAGCTCGATCGTTGGGGCGTGGCTCGTCCCGAGCAGCTTGCAGATCGTCGGGTGGATGCACGAGAGGCGCTTGCATACGGCCTCGACCTCCGGCCGGGTACAGCGCATCTGGTACATGTTCGCGGTGGGGCCGCCGAGGTCGCTGATCGTGCCCTTGAAGGCGGGATCGGCGGCGATCGCCTGCACCTCGGCGAGGACCGAGCGGGGGCTCCGGCTCTGGATGACACGGCCCTCGTGCATCGTGATGGAGCAGAAGGTGCAGCCTCCGAAGCAGCCCCGCATGATCTGCACGGAGTCCTTGATCATCGTGTGGGCGGGAATCGGCTC
Organism: Candidatus Rokuibacteriota bacterium; assembly: GCA_003221615.1. Classification (GTDB taxonomy): domain Bacteria; phylum Methylomirabilota; class Methylomirabilia; order Rokubacteriales; family CSP1-6; genus AR31. The sequence continues at coordinate 11,231 of QHSQ01000258.1, forward strand.
CGCGTAGCGCGGGTGCGGCCGCCGCGTGTACGACAGGTCGTAGATCGCGTCCATCTCCGCCTCGCCGATCGGCAGGCACGGCGGGTTGAGCACGAGCGTGCGGTCGCCGTGCGCCTGCGTCAACCGCTTGGCGTTGAACGGGTTCGTCTCGTGATGGAAGGTGCGGGTCATCCGCGCGAAGGCCGTGGGGTCGCGGGTCACGTCCTCCAGCGACGGGAGCACGAGCGTCTCGCCGGGCCAGACCGGCAGCGTTTCGCTCGCGCCGAGCAGGTACGCGACGCCGCGCAGCTCGCGCAGCGCCGTCACCGGCTGGCCGGCGGCGAGCCGCCGCGCGATGGCGACGATCGTCGCCTCGCCCTTGCCGAACGCGAGCAGGTCCGCCTTGCTCGCCGCCAGCATCGACG
>QHSQ01000495.1 GCA_003221615.1 Candidatus Rokuibacteriota bacterium
CTCTCCAAGAGGGCCTTCGTGGACCGAAGCTGGTCCTTGAGGCGGTTTGCCGTCGCCGCTATCCCGGTGCTCTTGGTCCATGCCAGGTCTTTATTGACCGCTCCCACGAGATTGTCGAACATCTCGCGTGTTGCCCTAGCCGCAGACGCAGGAACTGGTCCACCTCCTGCCTGTTCGCTGCGCCTACGAGATCCCGAATCATGAGCAGATCCCTAGCCGCGTCGCACAGCCCATTCGCGAGGAGCGTCACCTGCATGAGATCAGTTGTTACAGCACCCTCCAGACTGTCCGGAGTTGCCTTCCCCATCGCGGCGAGATCCTGGGCGAACATCCCGTACGTTTTGGAATGCGCGACGAACTCATCCCACGCAGCCGGTCGCCGAACAGGCTGCTGCTGAGCCCAGCTCGATGCGCCGGTGAGCATGACGGAGAGAACAACACTCGTTGCGAGCCGCATATCGCGGCGACGAGCTTCTCACATTCTTCAGCTTCCCCAAGGTGCAGCGGAAGACGTTACGAACGACGAACACGATTGAGCGACTCCACGAGGAATTCCGGCGTCGCGTGAAGACGCGTCATCTTTTTGATTCTGTTGGTGTGCCGGCTGTTCCTAGCTACGTGACGGGGATGGGGCACTCCCCACGAGTGCGACGGGTACCGGATGGGAGCGGACGCCGTGGCATGCAGTGCAGAGGGCGGCGTGGGAGGCGCTACGACAGGCCAGCTGCTAGGGCTAGGCGGCGCGCCTTTCGTGATCCCAAACGTGAAAACATCGGACGTGGAACTGAAAGGGCCTACTTGCCGGGCGCCAGGATGGCTCCCCTCCCACTAGCACCTGCTCCTTTGAAAGAGTGGTGTCGCAGGCGTCGCACGTTTCCCCGTCGCTTGGACCACTCCAGACCCTTGTGATGCTGTCATGCGGCAGGTGGCCATCCTGGATCTTGTGCCGGATGAGAAGACGGAGAGATTCCTGGTCCATAGTGGCCTCGCAGGTAGCAGCGGCCCGCGAACACACGCCACATTCACCGGGGTCTCGACGCCTGGGAAGCGCCAACCCGCGAGGCCGAGGTGCAGGCGGCGGGGAGGCTAGCACCGATCGGTTCAGTTCGCAGGAGTGCGCATCGAATACATCTTGCCCACATTTCCACAGTCATCCACAAGTCTAGATTTGCACCATGTGACGCGGTCTCGCGGCTCTAGTCGCCAAAAGTGACGGCCTAATCGTCCACCGCGAGCACCGAAGCAATATTTGGCCACTCGATGGGGTCGCGGCCGTCTCAGGGCTCACGCATCAGCATTTGACGCGGGCAAACCAAGCATTGACATCCCCGATGGCGTGGTTCCTAGGCTTGTGTAGCTCGATCGAATCGCTCCGAAGGATTCACGATCCTCCTCGGGACGCTAAAGCCTTCTGGCGAGGGACCGGAGCCTTATGGAAACGAGCCGGAAGCCGCTGGCAAAAACCGAAGGGCGCCGTCGTATGCCGCTCAGCGGGCTCACCATTGCCTGGCGGGGCACGCCGAGCCTGGACGATTGGGTGGCCTACATCGTCAGGACGAAGTCGAAGAGATTCATCCTGGCCGATCACGCTTCTGAGCGGAAGGTGAAAGCCCTTCTGTCGCGGCTGAAGACGATGTCGAAGAAGGAAGTCGAGCGGCTCGCGAAGGGCTAGGGCACAGAGCTCGAACGCATTCTGCTGGCAGCACTGAGAACTCCTGGGAGAATTTGGGGGTGCTGACGAGCGAGATGTTTCCACGGGGTCGGCGAAAATGGGGAGAGATTTCGAAAATTGGGGAAATGTCTCGCGATTTTCCCGGATTAAGGCTTTCGTCCCCGGGATTACTTTTCTCGTCGGGTGGGAGCGCACGCCGTGGCACGCGACGCAGCGGGCGGCGTTGGAGGCCCTCAAGAAGTCGGAAACGAGCTAACTGTGAGCGGTCCCATCCTTTGCGCGCTCGACCTCCCATGCCATGAAGCATCTGGGGTGGAGATGGTATTTGTGCAATTCGGGTGATTCACCGTCCTGCCTGAACTCAGCCTCAAGCTCCATCTGAGTCAGTCGCACTGTTTCGCCGCAGATCGCGCACGCCTCATTGCACCCGGCGCCGCCCGTCGTGCTGTCAGGACTTCGCATCGGCAGCTTCCCATTCTGGATCGCTTCGAGGGCCTTCTCGCGGAGGGTGCTATCGTCCATCTGTAGATCGCCTCGAGACCAACTCCCAGCCGAGTAGCTGAATACGGGTAACGAAAGTATAGTGTCTTTCCCTGAAATCCGTATCAGGTGATTACCTTGATGCAGGATCATCCGAGACCGACAACACCCGGAGAGAACTCGCGGGCAAGCCGAGATGCCCGGTCAACAGCCGTTCGTGTTTCTCTCGGTGTCCCAGATCTGAAAGCACTCGTCGTGGAACCGAAGCGTTCCCCAGTCGTCCGCGCTCATTCGCACGGTCATCCTCTGGTTCTTCGCAATGATCGATCCGCACGCGTCGCAGGCTTGTCCGATACCTTGCCCATGCCCGACTTCGATGAGGGGAGTTCGTGGCAGTCGGCCGTCCTGGATTCGTTTTCGGATTACCTCCCGGAGGAAGCTCGGCTCCATGCGCCCGAAAACGTTTACATAATCGGATTCCCCAATGGAATAGTGTCTTTCCCCATAGATCACACCGGGTAATTACCGGATGCCTTTACCAACAATCCGGAAAATAAGGGGTAGCACTGAGCATTCCCTGCGACTGCGCTAGACTCGGCAGGTGA
>QHSQ01000259.1 GCA_003221615.1 Candidatus Rokuibacteriota bacterium
AGCACCGCGGCCAGCTCGCCTATCAGGGCGTCACGCTCTCCCTGGCCAACTTCGCTCGCCTCGACGTGCGCGGGCGCGTATGCGCTGTGCAGCAGTCGTCGATCTTCATCCGCGTCTCGATCGCACGGCTCATCAACGAGCGGCGGCGCATCGCGGCGTTCGCCCGCCTCCAGGCGCGGGCCCCGCGGCTGGGCCGCCTGCTCCGGCCCGTCTTCGAGCTCTGCTTCCGGCGCTCGCTGATCTGCCTCGGCCACAACCAGTTCGTGCGCCTGGACGTGCTGCAGAGCCTCGGCGGCTTTCCGACCTCGGGCGCGACAGAGGACTCGACGCTGGGCTACGCGCTGGGCGCGCGCGGCGTGCTGATGGCCGCGTTGCCCATGCTGGAGCTGGTGGACATGCCGGAGACGAATGCCGGCATGATTCGCCAGAACGCGCGCTGGTACAAGGGCGTGCTCGACGACGTCGCGTTCCTGCGTGGCGTGTGGCGCGCCCGGCCGACGGCCTACAACTTCGCGCAGCTCGCGCGGCACGTCGGCAACAAGGTGATCGAGTGGCCGATCGCCGCGCTCGTCTATCCCGTGCTCGGCTTCCTCGGCTGGCACCTCGCATACCGGTTCTCGTATCACCCGGTCTGGTTTCTGCTCGGCGTCGCGTTTCCCTCGATCTCCCTCGGACTCACGATCTGGGTGGGTGGGATCGTCACGCAGGATCTGATCGAGAGCCTCGCCGGGCACTTCCCGCGCCGCGTCGACGTCGTCCGAACCACGTTGAAGGCAAAGTTCTGGGGGACGTTCCGCTGCCAGACCTACTGGCTCCTCGCCACGCGTGGGGCCTGGCGCGTGCTGTGGGCGATCGTTCGTACCGGCCGATTCGAGCCGGTGAAGACCGATCGCGTCGTACGCTAGCGCGGAGCTCGAGCGCGAACCTTACAGCAGGCCGAGCTTCAGCTTCGCGGCGTCAGACATCCGGCAGCGGTCCCATGGCGGATCGAACGTGATCTCGACGCGGGCCGCGGTGACCCCGGGGACCGCGCGCACGGCGCGCTCCACTTCGGCCGGCAGCTCCTGAGCCGCGGGGCAGTTGGGCGCCGTCAAGGTCATGCGGACGTCGACCGCTCCGTCGGGCGCCACTGTGAGCCCGTAGATGAGCCCGAGCTCGTAGATGTCGACCGGGATCTCGGGGTCGTAGCACCTGCGCAACGCCTGGATCACGTCGCGCTCGATCGCCGCCTGATCAGCCATATCCGTCTCCTGCTGTGCGTCGACGCCGCTGGCGTCGAGGTTTACTCCGTCGATACGGGCGCCGCGGCTCCGCAGAGCGCGGCATGCAGCGTGTGCCAGGCCAGGGTGGCGCACTTGACGCGGCTGGGGAACTCGCGGACACCAGCGAAGACGGCCAGCTTGCCGAGCCCGTCGCCGGAGGCGCCGGTCTCGCCGGTGAGCATGGTGTGGAGGCGCTGAAACAGCGATTCCACCTCGTCCAGCGGCTTGCCGATCACAGCGGCCGTCATCATCGACGCCGAGGCTTTCGAGATGGCGCAGCCTTTGCCCTGGAACGCGGCGTCCTTGACCACGCCGTCCTCGAGGCGCAGATAGAGCGTGATCTGGTCGCCGCAGAGCGGGTTATAGCCCTCGGCCGTGCGGTTGGCGCCCTCCAGCACGTGGAAGTTCCGCGGCTTCTTGTTGTGGTCGAGGATCACCTGCTGGTAGAGCTCGCGCAGCTCGGTCGTCACGCGAAAATCTCCTGCGCCGTGCGTACGGCGCTCGACAGCGCTTCCACTTCACCCGGCGTGTTGTAGAGACCGAGCGACGCGCGCACGGTGGCCGGCACGCCGAAGCGGTCCATCACCGGCATCGCGCAGTGATGCCCGGCTCGCACGGCGACGCCGTGCTGGTCGAGGATGGTGCCGAGGTCGTGCGCGTGGACGCCGTCGAGCACGAACGACAGGACACCAGCCTTTCGGCGCGCGGTCCCGATGAGTCGCAGACCCGGCACGGCCTGCAGGAGCTCGGTGCCGTAGACGAGGAGCTCGTGCTCCCAGGCGCCGACGGCGTCGAGTCCGAGGCCGTCGAGGTAGTCGAGCGCGGTGGCCAGGCCGATCGCTCCCGCGATGTGGGGCGTGCCGGCCTCGAACTTGTACGGCAGGTCGTTGTAGATGGTCTTCTCGAAGCTGACCATCTTGATCATGTCGCCGCCGCCCTGGTAGGGCGGCATCCGCTCGAGCCACGACTCCTTACCGTAGAGCACGCCGATGCCCGTGGGGCCATACGCCTTGTGGCCCGAGAACACGTAGAAGTCGCAGTCCAGCTCCCGCACGTCCACGGCCTGGTGAGGCACGGCCTGAGCGCCGTCGACCAGCACGGGGATGTTCAGGCGATGCGCGACTTCGATGATCTCCTTGATCGGCGTAATCGTTCCCAGCGCGTTTGACACCTGCGTGATCGCCACCAGCCGCGTCCGCGGGCCGAGCAGCCGGGGGTACTCGTCCATGATCAGGTCGCCGCGATCGTCGACGGGGAGCACCTTGAGCCGCGCGCCCTTTTCCTGGCAGAGCATCTGCCAGGGCACGATGTTGGCGTGGTGCTCGATCGCCGAGATGACGATCTCGTCACCAGCGCCGACCACGGTGCGTCCGAAGCTCGCCATCACGAGGTTGATGGCCTCGGTAGCCTGACGCACGAAGACGATCTCGCGAGTGGACGCGGCGTTGAGATGACGCCGGATGCGCTCCCGGGCGCCCTCGTACGCGTCGGTGGCGCGCTCGCTGAGCACGTGAACGCCTCGATGCACGTTGGCGTTGTCCCGCGTGTAGTACGCGGTCAGCGCGTCGATCACGACCTGGGGCTTCTGGCTGGTCGCGGCGTTGTCCAGGTAGACCAGCGGCTTTCCGTGGACCTCCTGATGCAGCGCGGGGAAGTCTTTGCGGATGCGCTCGGCGTCCCAGCCCGCCGGGTTGACAGGAATCCGAAACGCCCGGGTCGTCGCGCTCATGGCCACTCCGTGGTGGCGGGTCGGGTGCCCAGCCGGGTCTCGAGCATGCGGTCGAGATGGCGCCGGATCGGCTCCACCGTGACCCGCTCGACGACCTCGCGCACGAACCCGAGGGTCAGGAGTCGGCGCGCCCTGGCCTCGTCCAGGCCCCGGCTCCTCAGGTAGAAGATCGCCTCGGGCGCCAGCTGGCCTTCCGCCGCGCCGTGCGTGCACTTCACGTCGTCGGCGAAGATCTCGAGCTGTGGCTTGCTGTCGACCTCGACGCCGTCGGAGAGCAGCAGATGCTTGTTCGTCTGGTTGGCGTCGGTCTTCTGGGCATCCGGCCGCACGATGACCCGCCCGTTGAAGACCGCGCGGGCCGAGCCGTCGAGCACACCCTTGAACAGCTGCTGGCTCGAGCAGCGCGGGACCGCGTGGTCGACCGTGACGTGGTGATCGACGTGCTGGCGGCGGTCCGCGACGTACAGGCCGGCGATGGAGGCGCGGCCGCCCTGGCCCTCGAACCGCACGGTGAGCGTCGTGCGGGCGAGCCCCGCGCCGAACGCCGCCTCGCAGGTCGAGAACGTGCTGTCGCGCTCGAGGGCGGCGTGGACGGTCGCCATGTGAAAGGTCGAGGCGCCCTGTTCTTGGAGCACGTAGTGGTCGAGGGAGGCGCCGGGGCCTACCGCCAGCTCGGTCACCGTGTTCACGAAGCACGCCTCGTCCGTGAGCCCGAGGTGCCGCTCGAGGACGGTGAAACGGCTGTGCGGTTCGGCGACGACGAGGATCCGCGGCTGAGCCAGCACGCCGGGGGCGGTGGTCAGCAGCACGATCTCGATCGGTGCGTCGATCACCGTCTCCACGGGCACGTGCAGGAACGCGCCGTCCTGGACGAAGGCGGTGCTGAGCGCGGCGAAGACGTCGGCGTCCCAGCGCGCATGCCGCGCCAGATGGCGCTCGACGAGCTCGCCGTCGGTGGTCATCGCCTCGGCGAGGCTCGACAGCCTCGCACCGCCGGGCAGGCGCTGTCGCGACGAATGCTCGGGCGCGAATCTCCCGTCCACGAACACCAGCCGCGGCCACGCGCTCGGGCCGACGGCCGAGCGATCCACCAGCTCGGCGGACAGATCGCCCGGAGCGCCCGGGCCGGCGGCGTGAAACGGCGTCGCCGCCAGCGGGCCGAGGTTCGTGTAGCGCCAGTCCTCGTCACGCGTCGTAGGGAAGCCCCGCTCGGCGAACCGGGCCATGGCCTCGCGGCGCAGGGCCGCCAGCCATGCGGGTGACTCGTGCGCGCCTCGTTCGAGGCTCTCGAACTCGGCCAGGTAGCGATCGGTGCCGGCAATCATGGTGCTCATGCGAGCGACGCCACCTCGTCCTTGATCCAGTCATAGCCCCGGCGCTCGAGCTCCAGCGCCAGCTCCTTGCCCGCCGACTTCACGATGCGCCCGTCGAAGAGGACGTGGACCCGGTCGGGCTCGACGTACTGGAGGATGCGCTGGTAGTGGGTCACCAGGATGATCGCGTTGTCCGACCGCCGCAGCCCATTCACGCCCCCAGCCACGATCTTGAGCGCGTCGATGTCGAGCCCCGAGTCGGTCTCGTCGAGGATGGCGAGCGTCGGGTCGAGCACGGCCATCTGGAGGATCTCGTTGCGCTTCTTCTCGCCGCCCGAGAAGCCCTCGTTGACCGGCCGATTGAGGAAGCTCTTGTCCATCTCGACCAGCTCGAGCTTCTGCTGCAAGAGCTCGAGCACGTCCATGGCGTCGAGCTCCTCCAGCCCGCGCGCGGCACGCTGCTCGTTGATCGCCGCCTTGAGGAAGGCGGCGTTGCTGACGCCGGGGATCTCGATCGGGTACTGGAACGCCAGGAACACCCCGGCCCGAGCGCGATCCTCGGGCGACATGGCCAGGAGATCCCGGCCGAGATACGTCACCTGGCCGCCGGTGACCGTATAGGCCGGGTGTCCGGCCAGCGCCTGGGCCAAGGTGCTCTTGCCCGAGCCGTTGGGCCCCATGACGGCGTGGACCTCGCCGGCGCGCACCTCGAGATTCAGCTGTCGAAGGATGGTCTTGTCGTCGACGGCGACGGACAGATCACGAACGCTCAGCATCAGCCGATGCTCCCTTCCAGGCTCACCCCGAGCAGCTTGGTGGCCTCCACGGCGAACTCCATCGGGAGATTCTTGAAGACCTCCTTGCAGAATCCGTTGATGATCATCGACACGGCGTTGTCGCCCGACAGGCCGCGCTGCTTGCAGTAGAAGAGCTGCTCGTCGCTGATCTTCGAGGTCGAGGCCTCGTGCTCGGCGATCGACGAGGCGTTGCCGACCTCGATGTAGGGGAATGTGTGCGCGCCGCACCGGTCGCCGAGCAGCAGCGAGTCGCACTGCGTATAGTTGCGCGCGTTGGTGGCGCGCGGCGAGATGCGCACGAGCCCGCGGTAGGTGTTGTTGCCGCGGCCGGCGGAGATGCCCTTGGAGATGATCGTGCTCCGGGTGTTCTTGCCGATGTGCAGCATCTTGGTGCCGGTGTCGGCCTGCTGGCGGTTGGCCGTCAGCGCGACCGAGTAGAACTCGCCGATCGAGTCGTCGCCTTGCAGGATCACGCTCGGATACTTCCAGGTGATTGCCGAGCCGGTCTCCACCTGGGTCCACGAGATACGGGCGGCACGGCCCGCGCACTTGCCGCGCTTGGTGACGAAGTTGAAGATGCCGCCGCGGCCCTCGCTGTCGCCGGCATACCAGTTCTGCACGGTCGAATACTTGATCTGCGCGCCCTCGTGCGCGACCAGCTCGACGACCGCCGCGTGTAGCTGGTTCTCGTCGCGCATCGGCGCCGTGCAGCCCTCGAGGTAGCTGACGTAGCTGCCGGGCTCGGCGACGATCAAGGTGCGCTCGAACTGCCCCGACCCCGCCGCGTTGATACGGAAGTAGGTCGAGAGCTCCATCGGACAGCGCACGCCTTTCGGGATGTAGCAGAACGAGCCGTCGGTGAAAACGGCCGAGTTCAGCGCCGCATAGAAGTTGTCGGTGTATGGCACCACCGAGCCCAGGTACTTCTGCACCAGCTCGGGGTGATTCTGCACGGCCTCGGAGAAGGAGCAGAAGATGATGCCGAGCTCGGCCAGCTTCTCCTTGAACGTCGTGGCCACCGAGACGCTGTCGAAGACCGCGTCGACCGCGACGCCGGCCAGGCGCTTCCGCTCGGCGAGCGGAATCCCGAGCTTCTCGAAGGTCTCCAGGAGCTTGGGATCGACCTCGTCGAGGTTCGCTGGCCCCTCGCCCTGCCGCTTCGGAGCCGAGTAGTACACGATCTTCTGATAGTCGATGGGCGGGTACGTCACGTTCGCCCACTTCGGCTCGCCGGCGGCGCGCTCCAGCTTGCTCCAGTGGCGATAGGCGCGCAGCCGCCACTGCAGCATGAACTCGGGCTCCGCCTTCTTGGCCGAGATCTGGCGGATGACGTCCTCGTTCAAGCCCGGCGGCAACGTATCGGCTTCGATGTCGCTCACGAACCCCCACTTGTAGTCCCGGGTCGCGAGCGCCTCGAGTGTCTTCGCGGATGTGGTCATCAAGACCTCCAGCTCAAAGGCTATACCCATATCTATATCCGATCAAATTGGTCGCCTATTTGGAGGACGGCCAGGGCCGCGCCGGACCGTTCGACGTAGATCGGCCAACTAAATCAGCACCTTGACGGTTTCATCAGGCGCGCCGGGGACGTTGGCTCGACACCTCGGCGGGTTGTGAAGCCAGTTCCAAAAATGGGAGGGGGACTAGCCTCGCTCTGTACGCTGGAGGTGCGGCCAACATGGACTTCCTCCGGGAAGGAGGCGCGGGTGATGGGGACCACGACTCTGGAAGGGACAGCGCGCGATCTGGTTGCGCCGGGCAAGGGGATCCTCGCGGCGGACGAGAGCCACGCCACGATCGGTCGGCGCTTCGAGCCGCTCGGAATCGCCAACAACGAGGAGAACCGCCGGCGCTACCGGCAGATGCTCTTCACGACCAAGGGCATCGGCGAGTTCATCAGCGGCGTGATTCTGTTCGACGAGACGATCCGCCAGGCGGCCGACGATGCACGGCCCTTCGTCGAAGTGCTGGTCAAGGAGGGAATCGTCCCCGGAATCAAGGTGGACCGCGGCACGAAGCCGCTCGCGGGCTCGCCGGCCGAGCAGGTGACCGAGGGGCTCGACGGGCTTCGTGAGCGCCTGGCGGACTACAAGAAACTCGGCGCACGCTTCGCGAAGTGGCGGGCGGTGATCGCGATCGGCGACGACGGCCGCACGCCCACCCCGCTGGCCCTGGAGGCGAACGCATCGGTCCTCGCGCGCTACGCGGCGCTGTGCCAGGAGGCCGAGATCGTTCCGATCGTCGAGCCCGAGGTGCTGATGGACGGCGGGCACTCGCTCGAGCGCTGCTTCGAGGTGACCGAGGCGACGCTGCACACGGTCTTCGACGCGCTGTGGGAGAACAAAGTGCTGCTCGAGGGCATGCTGCTGAAGCCGAGCATGGTGTTGCCGGGCGCGGCCTCGGCCCGTCAGGCGCCGGTCGAGGCGGTCGCGCAGGCGACGGTGCGATGCCTGCGCCGGACCGTGCCCGCCGCGGTGCCAGGGATCGTGTTCCTCTCGGGCGGGCAGTCGGACGAGCTCGCCACCGCCCATCTCAACGCGATGAACCGTTTGCCGGAGCCCGCGTTCTGGCCGCTCAGCTTTTCGTTCGCGCGGGCCCTGCAGTCCGCGCCGCTGACGACATGGGCCGGCGACGCCACGCGGGTCGACGACGCCCAGCGCGCGTTCCGTCACCGGGCACACTGCAACAGCGCGGCGCGCGCGGGCGCCTACACGGCGGCGCTCGAGCGGAGCGCCCGATGAGTGCCGGGGCGCTCGCGATCCTCGTCGGGGGCGGCCCGGCGCCCGGCATCAACGCCGTCATCGCGGCGGCCACGATCGAGGCCCGCAACCGAGGGCTCACCGTCCTCGGGTGCCACGACGGCTACCAGTGGCTCATGAAGAAGGACACGAGCCACGTCGAGGAGCTGGAGATCGCCTCGCTCTCGAGGATCCACTTCGAGGCGGCTCGGTGCTCCGGACCTCGCGCGCGAACCCGGCGTGCTCGGCCGAGACGCTCCAGAACGTCGCGGACTCGTTGCAAGACCTCGGGGCCGCGTACCTCCTGACGATCGGCGGCGACGACACCGCATCCGGTGCCGCGGCCGTCGCGCGCGTGCTCGGCGGCAAGCTCGCGGTCGCTCACGTGCCGAAGACGATCGATAACGACCTGCCGCTGCCCCCGGGAGTTGCCGACGTTCGCTTCACGACGGCGGTCGACGTGGGCAAGGACCTCGTGCGCAACCTCATGAAGGACGCCGCGACGACCGACAAGTGGTTCTTCGTCACGATCATGGGCCGGCACGCCGGGCATCTCGCCCTCGGCATCGGCAGCGCCGCCGGCGCGACCTTGACCGTCATCGGCGAGGAGTTCCCGGACGGCCCGGTCAGCCTCGACCAGATCGCCGACACCCTCGAAGGTGCGATCATCAAGCGTCGCATCCTCGGGCGAGAGCACGGCGTCGCCCTGCTCGCCGAAGGTCTCATCGAGCGGCTGGATCCCGACACGCTGAGCCAGGTCGAGCGCGATCCGTACGGAAACGTCCGGCTGGCCGAGCTGGAGCTCTCGCGCCTGCTCAAGGAGCGAGTGACCGCGAGCCTGCGGGCACGCGGCGTCACGATCAGCATCGTCGCGAAGGACATCGGCTACGAGCTTCGCTGCGCTCCGCCCGGCGGCTTCGACATCCACTACTGTCGAGGTCTGGGTTACTGGGCGACCCGCTTCTTGATCGAGGGCGGCACCGCCGCGATGGTGACGATGCAGGGCGATACCTTCGTGCCGGTGCCGTTCCGCGATCTGATCGACGCCAAGACCGGGCGATTCCGCGTGCGTCACGTCGACGTGGAGTCGGCGGCCTACCAGATGCTGGCCGCCTACATGATCCGGCTCACGCACGCCGACCTCGAGGATCCCGAGCAGGTGAGCGCCCTGGCCCGCGCCGGCGCGCTCGACGAGACGACCCTGCTCAAGCGGTTCGGCGACCTCGTGTCATCGGTCCGCCGCCCCTGAGATTCGCGCCGCGCCTTGACTTCGCCGGGCGACAGCGATAATCGTCACCCGGGTCCCTTTGCGGGCTCCCGGGCCCGCGCTCACTGACGAGTAGGGGACAGGACAAGTCGCCGGGGCTCACCCGAAGAGGGAGGCGCAAGATGCCGCACTATCTCAGTGACGCGGAGCTCAAGCGCACCGCACCAGCCGAAATCGCGGCGTTTCGAGGGCCGATTCCGCGCCCAGGCGCTCTCGGGCCAGTTCATCGTGGACTGCCAGACGCACTTCGTGCGCGACGACTTCAAGCAGGAGGGGCTCCTCGATCTGGCGAAGTATGCCAAGACGAACTGGAACCCGAAGCTCTGGGGCGAGAGCAAGCTGGAGCGCTACAAGTTCGAGAACTACGTGAAGGAGATCTTCGTCGACAGCGACACGAAAGTGGCGCTGCTCTCGGGTGCGCCGTTCGACGACTCGAGCTGGGATCTGCTGAGCAACGACCAGATCGTCGCCGCCCGCACCTCGATCAACAAGTTCGCCGGATCGCGGCGGCTCCTCGGCCACTCGGTCTTCACGCCGAAGAAGCAGGGCTGGATGGATGAAGTGGATCGCGCGATCGCCCAGCTCAAGCCGGACAGCTGGAAGGGCTACACGATCGGCGATCCGCTGTTCCCGTCCAAGCTCGAGTCGTACTGGTGGCTCGACGACGAGAAGCTCGTCTATCCGTTCTATGAGAAGGCCGTGAAGTCGAACATCACGACGATCTGCATCCACAAGGGCCTGCTGCCGGCCGACTACGAGACCTCGTGGCCCAAGGTGTGGGAGTACGCCACAGTGCGAGACCTGGGCAAGGCCGCCAAGGACTGGCCGAAGCTCAACTTCATGATCTATCACGGCGCGCTTCGCA
>QHSQ01000260.1 GCA_003221615.1 Candidatus Rokuibacteriota bacterium
TATCTCGGTCAGGAGCGGGGCAGCGCGGTGCTCGGCGTCGGCGCCGGGGCACGTCACCTCTTCGGCAAGAACCTCGAAGCGCTCCGCCTCGACGAGGTCGCGCTGCTCGCCGCGGCGATCCGCGCGCCCAACCGCATCTTCGTCGAATCGCCGACCGTTCTTCGGAACCGGCGCGACCGCGTCCTGGACGCGATGGTGAAGGACGGCGCGGCGAGCGCGACCGAGGCGCGCGTGGCGATGACCCGACCGACGCGACCGACGGAGAAGGCGACCGCGCCCGCTCCGTGGTTCATGGAGCTCGTGCGCGGCGAAGTCGCGCATCGCGGCGGCGAAGCGCTCGGCGGCGTGCAGCTGGTCACCAGCCTCGACCGGCGCCTGCAGGACGCCGCGGAAGCGGCGGTGCGGGAGCGGCTGGCTCAGGCCGAGCGCTCGCGGCGCCAGCCGGCGAACTCGCTGCAGGCCGCGGTGGTCGCGATCGAGCCCGCGACCGGACAGATCCGCGCCCTCGTCGGCGGTCGGCGCTTCGCACAGAGCGAGTTCAATCACGCGACGAGAGCCCGGCGCCAGCCCGGCTCGCTCTTCAAGCCGCTCGTGTATCTGGCCGCGTTCGAGGCGCGCGCGCGCGAGCTGACCCCCTCGACCCTGGTCGAGGACGAGCCCATCGCGATCCCGGCGCGCGGCGGCGAATGGACGCCGCACAACATCGACGGCCGCTTCCACGGGCCGGTGACGATACGCCGGGCCCTCGAAGAATCCCTGAACGTCCCCGCCGCGCTGGTCGCTCAGGGCGTCGGTCTCCCGTACGTGACGAAGGTGGCCCGCGCCGTCGGCGTCACCAGCTCGCTGGCGCCGGTGCCATCGCTGGCGCTCGGGACCTCGGAAGTCACGCTCCTCGAGATGACCACGGCCTTCGCCACCATCGCCAACGGCGGAGTCCGCGTGTGGCCGACCACGCTCAGCTCCGCCGGGGCGGTCTCGCTCAAGCCGCTGCCGGAGCCCACGCGGGTCGTCTCGCCCGAATCGGCCTTCATCGTCACCCATCTCATGCGCGGCGTCATGCGCCGCGGCACCGCCGGGTCGAGCGCGCGCTGGGGCCTGCAAGAAGTCACCGCCGGAAAGACCGGGACGACCGACGGTCTGCGCGACGCGTGGTTCGTCGGCTATACGCCCGACCTGGTCGTCGGCGTGTGGGTGGGCGCCGACGACGCGCGCTCGATCGGGCTCGCCGGCGCGGACATCGCACTGCCGATCTGGGCCGACGTCATGGTGAAGGCGATCCGCAAGACACCGCCCTCGCCGTTCACGCCGCCGCCCGGCATCGTCATGACGCGGGTGGACTCGGAGACCGGCCGGCGCGTCTGCGGCGGCGAAGACTCGATCAACGAGGCCTTCCGTCAGGGCAGCGAGCCCGCGTCGTGCGATTCGTTCACCGAGGCGCCGATCGTGCGCGACATCGCCGGCTGGTTCCGCGGGCTCTTTCGCTGAGACGTTAGCCGCCGCTCGTTGACAGCCGCCGCCGGTGGCGGTATGTCTCGGCCGTGCAAGTCGGCCCCCGGGCAGCGTCGCGCCAGCCGCCGCCCGTCCTCTCGGCTCTGGTCGTCGTCTCCAGTATCCTCGCGCCCGCGTTCGGCGCGTTCATCACCGCCACGGTCCTGCCCTCGGCCATCGCCGAGATCGGCGGGCTCGCGATCTACGCATGGGCCTCGACCGCGTACGCCGTCGGCTCGATCCTCGGCAGCGCCGGAAGCTCGGTCGTGGTGCTCAAGATGGGCATGCGGCGCACTGTCGGCCTCGCCGTCGGTGTGTTCGTCGTGGGCGCGGCGATCTGCGCCTCGGCGCCGAGCATGCCGGTGGTCGTCGGGGGCCGCGCGCTGCAGGGGCTCGGCGGCGGCGTGCTGATCGCGTTGGCGCACAGCATGGTGCGCGAGCTCTTCCCCGAAGCCCTGTGGCAGCGCATGCTCACCGTGATCTCATGCGCATGGGCGATCCCGGCGCTCGGCGGGCCCGTCGTGGGCGGGGTCCTCGCGGGGCTCGGGCACTGGCGCGCCGCGTTCTGGGCGATGGCGCCGATGGCGCTGGTGGCCGGCGCGCTGACGTGGAGCATCCTGCCCCGATCCGAGACGCGCGACGCGAGAGCGACGCGAGTGCCCTTTGGACGACTCACGCTCATCTGCGCGAGCGTGCTCGGTATCGGCTCGATCGCGAACACGGAACGCGCATGGGCGCGCGCCGCGCTCTTGGCCGCCGCGATCGCGTCCGTGGCTCTCATGCTTCGCCTCGACGGCCGAACGCCGACACGGCTCTTTCCCACGGGCATGCTGTCGCTCCGGAGCCGGATCGGGAAGGCGTTCTGGATGGTTTTCCTGCTCGGAATGTCGACCACGCCCGGCGGCGTCTACGTCCCGCTGCTGGTGCAGGTGCTGCACGACGTGACGCCCGCGGCCGCCGGATATCTCTACGCGGTGCAGTCGCTCTCGTGGACGACGGGCACGCTCCTGAGCGCTCGCGTCTCTCCGGCGCGGTCACGCACGGTGATCATGCTCGGCCCCCTCCTGAGCGCGGCGGGATTCACCGGCCTCTTCTTCACGATCGCCACGGGGCCGGTGGCGGCAATCGCGGTGTCGCTCATGCTCGTGGGAATCGGAATCGGGACGTGCTGGGCCCACATCGGCACCGCCATCCTGTCCTCGGCGCGCCCGGACGAGGGCGCCCTGACGGCGTCGATGATTCCGAGCACCCAGCTCTTCGCCGTCGCCCTCGGCGCCGCGCTGTCCGGCGTCATCGCCAACACGGCCGGCCTGGCCGGGAGCGCGTCGCGCCCGGCGGCGGCGCTCGCCGGCACATGGCTCTTCGGAAGCTTCGTGGCGGCGCCGCTGGCCGCCTTCGTCATCGCGTCGCGGCTCCGCCCGGCTCGGTGAGGCGTCAGCAGCGGAATCAGCACGAGACCCGCCGCGCGACCGCTAGCGTCCCGGCGGCGGCGTCCGGCCCAGCACGCGCTCGATCGCGATCCCGATCGCGAGCAGGCGCTGATCGCTGCCCCGCGGCCCATCGAGCGAGATGCCGACCGGCAGCCCGGTGGACGACCCGAGACCAGCCGGGATCGTCAGCCCGGGAATCCCCGCGTTGCTCCCCGGATCCGTGTTGCGGATGAACAGCAGGAACGTCGGCAGGCTGCTCGCCTCGGGACCCTGAGTCGCGGCGACGGCCGGCGTGGTCGGGCTGATCAGCGCGTCGATGCCGTGGCGCTGGAACGTGTCGGTGAAGAGCTTGAGCAGCGCCGGGCGCCCGTCCCGGATGGCCGCGGCGTACACCGGTGCGGCGTCCACGACGCCGTTCGGCGCCAGAAGCTTCCGCGGCACGACCAGACCGTCATAGGTTCCCTTCACGTCCTTGCTCGCGATCTGGGCGGCCAGCTGCTCCACGCTCACACCGGTCTGGTACCGGGCGAGATAAGCCTTGAGGTCGTCGTACGCCTCGTAGAGGGCCACCGGAAAGCTGACCGCGTCGTTCGCCTTCTGCAGATCCGGCATGTCCACGTCGACGATCGTGACGCCCACCCGGCGGAGCTTTTCGAGCGCGCCCTCCGTGACCGTGCGCGTATCGGCGTCCAGATCCGTGAAGAAGTAGCCGCGATAGATCCCGAGCCTCACGCCGCTCAGCGGCGCCGGCGCCGGCGTCCGGCCGCCGGTGATGACCGCGTCGAGCAGGGCCACGTCGGAGACCGTCTGCGCCATCGGCCCGACCGTATCCCGCGAGTGTGAGATCGGCGTGACGCCGTCCTGGCTGTAGCGGCCGATGGTCGGGCGTAGTCCGGCGCCGCCCGACAACGCCGCGGGAATCCGCACCGAGCCGCCGGTGTCGCTGCCGAGTCCCCCCGGCGCCAGCCGCGCGCCGATCGCCGCGCCGGTCCCGCTGGAGCTACCGCCCGCGATGCGCGTGCGATCGTACGGATTGCGGGTGCCGATCGGCTGCGCGGTGAAGAATCCCTCGTTGTAGCCGGAGATGCCGAAGGCGAGCTCGTGCATGTTCGTCTTGCCGAGGACGACCGCGCCCGCGTCGACGAGCTTCTGGACGGTCGGCGCGTTCTCCCTGGGAACGAAGCCGCGCAGCGCCGGGGTGGCCGCCGTGTTCGGCAAGCCGGCAACGTGGGTGTTGTCCTTGACGACCAGCGGCACGCCGTGCAGCGGGCCCACCGTCTTTCGGGCCACCATGTCGGCGTCGGCCCGCCGCGCGGCGGCCATCGCCCCGCTCCGGTCCAGGGTGACGTACGCATTGAGGCCCGGGTTCGCCTCGGCTCGCGCGATGTACGCCTGGGTCAGCTCGACGCTGGTGACTCTGCCGTCGCGGATCAACTGCGCGGCATCCGTGACGCTGAGCTGGGTGAGATCGGCCGGACGCTGGACGGTGCTCGCGCAGCCCGAGGCGGCGAGCACGGTGGTCAGGATCGCGACGGCGGAACGCAGGCGCATGATCGTCTCCTTCTGAGAGGTCGGGCCGAGGAGTTTCACCGCATCATGCTCGGCAGCCACAGCGAGAGCCACGGGAAGGCGACCAGCATGGCGAGACGGACGATATCGGCCCACATGAACGGCAGCACGCCGCTGAAGACGGTCGACGTGCTCACCGCGGGGAGCAGGGTCCGGAGCACGAACATGTTCATGCCGACCGGTGGACTGATGAGCCCGATTTCCACCACGCACACGATGATGATCCCGAACCACACCGGATTGAAGCCCAGGTGCACGATGACCGGGAAGAACACCGGGATCGTGAGCAGGATCATCGACAGCTCTTCCATCGCGGTGCCGAGCACGACGTAGATCGCGCAGATCGCCGCCACCACCATGGTCGGGCTCACGTTGAAGCGGGTGACCCAGCTCTTGAGATCGGCGGGCATCGTGGTGATGTTGATGAACTCGGCGAAGATCAGGGCGCCGATCAGGATCATGAACAGCATCGCGGTCGTGCGCGCGCTCTCGAGCAGCGCGGCGTAGAGGGTCCGCCACGTGAGCGCGCGCCGCCCCAGCGCGAACACCATCGCGCCAAAGGCGCCCATGGCGGCGCCCTCGGTGGCGGTGAAGAGACCGCCGTAGATGCCGCCCATCACGAAGAAGAAGAGCGCCGCCACCGCCCACACGTCCTTGAGCGCCCGATAGCGCTCCGGCCAGGTCGAGCGCTCGCCGGGCGGTCCCGACCGTGGATCGCGCCAGGTCATGTACTGCACCGCGCCGCACAGGAGCAGCGCGCCCACGAGCCCCGGCACGACGCCGGCCGCGAACAGCTTGCCGATGTTGGTCTCGGTGAAGATGCCGTAGATCACCATGATCGTCGAGGGCGGGATCATGATGCCGAGCGTGCCCCCGCCCGCGACCACACCCGCGGCGAGTCGATCCGAATACCCAAAGCGCTTCATCGAGGGATAGGCGACCTTGGCGAAGGTCGCCGCCGTCGCGATCGACGAGCCGCAGATCCCGCCGAATCCGGCCGAGGCCCAGATGGTGGCCATGGCCAGCCCGCCGCGCAGGTGGCCGATGAAGGCGTAGGCGGCTCGGAACAGCTCCTGCGACATGCCGGCCCGGGTGACGAAGTTCCCCATCAGGATGAAGAGCGGCACCACCGACAGGGTGTAGTTGCGCCCGGTCTCGTAGAGCTTGGTCTGCGTCATCGCGAACGCGACCGTCCAGTTCCAGTCGCGCATGTAGGCGTAGCCGGCGATTCCGACGATCGCCATCGAAAACGAGATCGGGATCCTGACACAGCAGAGCAGCATCATCAGCGTGAGGCCGGCCAGCCCCTCGATCATCGCCGCTCGACCACCTTGTAGAAGTGGATCAGCCCGGCCAGCCCGAGGGTGATCGCCATGAAGTACACGAACGGCCCGTACACGATGCGCAGCACGTCGGTAGCGTCACGATACGCCCAGATCCGGTCGGCCTTGCGCCACACGAGCCAGGTCAGCAGGAACATGAACGCCGCGCACGCGGCCTGCACGAGACGCTCGAGCCAGCGCTGGGCGCGGGGGCCGAGGACACGATCGATGAAGTCCATCACCGCGTGCTCGTCGGTGAACGAAACGAGCGGCAGCCCGGCGAAGATCAACACGAGCAGCATCAGCTCGGTGACCTCGAACGCGCCGCGGACCGGCCGGCTGAAGACGTAGCGGGCGACCACGTCGACCACCGTGAGGGCCATCATCGCCAGGAGGATGGCCGCCGCGGCCGCGCCGAGGGCGACGTCGGCGCGCCGCCGCCACCGGAGATCGGACACGGTCACTTGCCGGCGGCGACCTTCTTCAGCTCGTCCTGGAACTCGGTGAGGATCCTGGCGGCGTCCACGCCCTTGGCGCTCGCCTGCTTGATCCACTCCTCGACGATCGGCGCCGAGCGCTTCTTGACCTCGGCGACGAAAGCCGGGTTGGCGTGGACGATCTTCACGCCCGACTTCTTCAGCGCCTCCATCCCCTTCCGGTCCGCTTCGTCCCACGAATTGCCGGCGAGCCGCGCGATGTACTCACCGGAGATCTTCTCGATCGCGTCCTGGTCTTGCTTGGGCAGCTTGTTCCACTTCTCCTCGTTCATGAAGAACCCGAACGCGGAGCTGTACATCCCGCCCGGGAACAAGGTCGCCTGCTCGAGCACGGTGTCGAGCTTGAACGAGATGATCGACTCGAGCGGGAAGAACACGCCGTCGGCGACGCCCGAGCTCAGCAGCTCGTACGATTCGGGCGCCGGCTTCACGAAGGCGGAGGCCCCGAGCGCCTTGGCCACCTGCTCGGCGACGCCGCCGCCGGTGCGGATCTTGAGACCCTGCACGTCGCCGATGGAGGCGACGGGCTTCTTGGTGAACATCTGGCCCGGGCCGTGGGTGAACACCCCCAGGAGCTTCACGCCCCGGTACTCGCCGACCTTCTGGAAGTACTTCCAGTGGATTCGCGAGTAGGCGACCGAGTTCACGAGCGCGGTGTCACCGCTCCCGGGCAGCTCCGGCATCAGCGGCAGGAGGTGGCGCGCCGGCGTGTAGCTCGCGGTGACGAACGACAGGTCCACGAGACCGTCGCGCACGGCGTCGAAGGTGCCCGGAGGGGCCGACGGGTGCTTGGGCAGCATCGTGAACTTCACGCGGCCGCCGGTCGCCTTCTCGACGTCGTTCGCCCACACCTGCAGCACGTTGGCGGTCAGATGGTGCTGCGGCGAGACCCACGAAGACATCGTGAGGATCGTCTGCGCCGGGGCCGGTCGCGCGGCGGCGACGAGGCCGAGGAGCAGACTAGTGACGACGAGGCTCTTCATGTGCGACATGCTCTCCTCCGGTTCGGGGGACGGCTACCAATTGACGCGCGGTAGTGTAGCAGCCTTCAAGCGCGTCCTTGACTCCGCCGCCGAGAAACGCAATCCTCTGGGGACCCGGCAGGGCATCGGGCGAAGCTTCCGGACCGAAGGGAGACCGACCATGGCGCGCACGTACGACGTCATCGACGCAGACGGTCACATCCTCGAACCGATCGACATCTGGGACAAGTACATCGACCCCGCCTATCGCGACCGCGCGCCGAAGATGATCATCGACACCGACGGCAAGGAGCGCTTGCTCGTCGAGGGCAAGGTGCTGGGGAGCCCGAAGGGCATGGGCGCCATCGGCGGGATCGGCGCCCGTGACGGCAAGATCAACGAAGCGACCATGAGATACGTCGAGGGGCGCCCGGGCGGGTTCGATCCGCACGCGCGGATCCCGGACATGGACCTCGACGGCATCGACGCGGCCTTCCTCTATCCGAGCATCGGTCTGTTCAGCGGCGCCGTCCAGGACCCCGGGCTCGCCGCCGCGATGTGCCGGGCCTACAACCGCTGGCTCGCCGACTACTGCAAGCCCTACCCCGATCGGCTCTTCGGCGTCGCGATGCTGCCGATGCAGTCGATCCCGGCGGCGATCGAGGAGATGCGCTTCGCGCGCAAGGAGCTCGGCATGCGCGGCGGTTTCCTGCGGCCCAATCCGTACAACGGCCGGATGCTCCACCACCCGGACTACGCACCGTTCTGGAACGAGGTGGAGGAGCTCGACTTCGCGATCGGCCTACACGAGGGCGCCAGCGGCGGCATGCCCCAGGTGGGCGTCGACCGGTTCAAGAACCGCGGCGCGCGGCACATCATCTCGCACACGATGGAGATGATGCTGGCGGCGATGAGCGTGATCTGGGAAGGCGTGTGCGATCGCTACCCGAAGGTGCGCATCGGCTTTATGGAGTCGGGCGGCGGCTGGATCGCGCCGTGGCTCGACCGGATGGATCGCCACTTCGACGACCAGGGCTTCAACGACTCGGGCCTGACGATGCGCCCGAGCGAGCTCTTCCAGCGCAACTGCTGGATCTCGTTCGAGCCCGTCGAGGGCAGCCTCTCGGTGCTCGCCGACTACATCGGCCCGCACAAGATCCTCTGGGCCACCGACTACCCGCACCCCGACGGCTTCTTTCCCGGCGCGCCGAAGCTGATCGCCGACCGGCAGGAGCTGTCGGCGGAGACGAAGCGCCAGATCCTGGCGGGCGGCGCCAAAGGGTTCTACGGCCTGAAGTAGCGGCACTAGTCCAAGGAGGAAGTGATGCAGTTTCACGACGTCGACGTGAAGACGCAGTTCAAGCGCATGCGCGAGCTCGTGCCGGAGACGTACCGCGCGTTCCTCGAGTTCGACCAGAAGGCGTTCAAGGACGGCGCAATCCCGGGCAAGACCAAGGAGCTCATCGCGCTCGGCATCGCCCAGATCACGCAGTGCCCCTGGTGCATCGATGCCCACACGAAGAAGGCGGCGACCGCCGGCGCCTCCGACGCGGAGATCGCGGAGACGACGTTCGTCGCGATGGCGATGGCCGCCGGCGCGGCCTGGAGCCACGGCGGGCTAGCTCTCCAATGCCTGCAGGAGCACAAGGGCTGAGCGGGCGACAATGGCCGAGCGGGCGACAAAAAGGGTTGATCGGGCGAGCGGAGCCACACGTGCCTGTCACTCGCCACCCTCGGTGGTCCCGGCCTCGAGCCCTCGATAAATGAACTTCGGGCTGCGGTACGCGAGCCTCGGTCGCTACGCGAGCGGCCCGGCGGCCGTCGAGCTCGCCCAGGCCGCCGAGGCCGCCGGCTTCGATTCGATCTGGACCGTGGA
>QHSQ01000496.1 GCA_003221615.1 Candidatus Rokuibacteriota bacterium
CACGGGCTGTGCGGCGCGGTGAGGACTTCACCGACGCCCATGCCCTTCACGCGTTGCCGGAACACGTGGCCGTAGACCGAGTCACGATCGCGGAGGAGGAAGGACGGGGCGGAGTCATCCGGGAAGGCGTCGACGATCTGCTGGGAGGTCCAGTGGGCGGTGGGGTGCTCGGTCACGTTGCAGTGGACGACGCGCCGGCGGTGGTGAGCGAGCACGACGAGAACAAAGAGGACGCGCAGGCGCGCGGTTGGCACCGTGAAGAAATCGAGGGAGACCAGATCGCGGACATGGTTGGCGAGGAACGTCCGCCAGGTCTGAGACGGCAGGCGGCGCCGCTTCGGCATGAGCCGAGAGACGGTGCGCTCGGAGACGTCGATCCCCAACCGGAGAAGTTCCCCGTGAATTCTCGGGGCGCCCCACAACGGATTGGCCGCAGCCATCCGTGTCACGAGAGCCTTGATCTCAGCATTGACGGGTGGGCGGCCAGCGATGGGCCGAGCGGAGAGCTTGGTCCAGTGCTCGCAGAAGCGGCGCCGCTGCCACCGCAGAACGGTGTTTGGGGACACGATGACGAGAGCCTGCCTCCAGCCGGCCCACACCCTCGACAGCGCGACCCAGAAGAGTCGGTCGGTCCTGCACACCTTCGGCCGGGACACCGTCCTCTTGTAGACAGCGAGCTGGTGGCGCAAGGCCAGGTTCTCCAGGGCGACATGGCGGTGAGCGCCGCAGAGGAGGGGAAGCAGTCGAAGCAGGCGGAGCAGGAGAGTAATCATCGAGCTGGGATCTTCTCCGGATCAGCCCCGCCAGATCAATCACTTGGCGTCGGACGGAGTTTTGGCGAAGGACAGGGGCTCGTCCAGAAGCCCATCGACACCGCTGCGGATGAACCGCGAGCGCCAACGGCCGATGGTCAGACGGGACACTCCCAGACGGTTCGCCACATCTTTGTTGCTCCCGCCCTCCGCGCACGACAGGATGATGCGTGCCCGCAAGGCCAGCGCCTGCGCGGTGCTTCGGCGCCGGACCCAGCGCTCCAATTCGTCTCGTTGCTCCGCGCTCAACACCAGCGCTGCCTTCGGTCGCCCCGTTCGCATCGCCGTCCTCCTTGTATCGGAGAACGCAGCAGCGCGCGATATTGTTCCAGCATCTCTGGGTCAGGACACTAGCCATCCTTTGACGGTGGACCGCGCAACTGGAAGACATGACCCGTCGCCATCCGGCGTTGACCGTCGACAAACAATTTCTTTCGGTGGTCGAGGTAAAAACCCGTGAGGCGATCTCTCAGGAAACGACAGCGGAGTTCAAGTCGACCAAAGGGAAGGACTTCGAACGGCGGCTACTTCTGAACCAGCTGACCGCGCTCGGGCAGGAGAAGAATATGGCCAAGGTGATGGTCAAGCTCGAGACGGCGGATGAGCGTCGCGTCTTCTGGCGCAAGACGCAGCAGCGATTTGAAACCCTGCATGGCAAGTAAGGCGCCTACTTAGCGAGCCGTACTTTTCGAAATGACAGCCTGTGCCTACGACTCCCTGGCAGGGACATCGTCCGAGCCGAGAGTCTATCCGATCAGCGAGGGGCGGAAACCCTCGAGTGCAGTCCGAGTCTCAACCGAGCGCGGCGAGCTCAGCCTCGGCCTGCTCCCGCCATGTCTGCATACCCATTCGGCTGAGCTCGCCGACCGCGGTGGTCAGGTGCTGACGGGCCGCCCCCGCGTCGCCGGTGTGCCGGCAGAGCACGCCCAGACCTAGGTGACAGCGGGCGACGAGGGGTCGCATCTCGAGTTCTCTGGCGAGGGCCATGGCCCGCCAGTAATGCTCGTCGGCCACCGCCGGGGAACCGCGACGTGAAGCGATGTCGCCGAGGAACCGTAGCGCGTATGCCTTGAAGCCGAGCAACCCGCGCTCCTTGGCGATCTCCGCGGCCCGCTCCGCCGATGCGAGCGCCTCCTCGGCCCGACCGGCGAGTCCGCACACTTCCGCGTGCTGCGCGAGGACGAGCGCATAGTAGCTTCCTACCGCCATTGACTCTGGCGCCGTCAGCGCCTCTTCCACCAGCACGAGGCCCTCCTCGATCCGCCCCGAGAGCGCGCGCACATACCCGAGGGTCCCGGCGACCCTCGGAGCGAAGAGCAAGACATTCCAGACACGACAGAGGTCGGCCGCGCGTTCCAGCAGCGGGAGCGCGTGGCCGAGGTCGCCCCTGGCGCAGTGGACCAGGGCGAGGCGGAAGCACGCCCAAATGAGGCCGTAGGGGTTATCGAGCATCTCACCGAGTCGGATCGCCTCCTGGCCGATGGT
>QHSQ01000127.1 GCA_003221615.1 Candidatus Rokuibacteriota bacterium
ATCGTTATATGCAGGCCGTCTCACGCAAGTACGGGGCGGTCTTCTCCAAGCCCGGCAACGGCATCTGCCATCAGGTGCACATGGAGAGCTTCTCCATCCCGGGCCAGACGCTGCTCGGCACGGACAGCCACACGCCGCTCTGCGGCGCGGCCGGGATGCTGGCGATCGGCGCCGGCGGGCTCGACGTCGCGGTCGCGCTCGGCGGCGGGCCGTACTTCTTCCAGATGCCGAAGGTCGTGCGCGTCCATCTCACCGGCGCGCTCCAGCCGTGGGTGACGGCGAAGGATGTGATCCTCGAGCTCTTGCGGCGGCTGACCGTCCGGGGCGGGACCGGCAAGATCTTCGAGTACGGCGGCCCCGGGCTCCGTAGCCTCATGGCCGCTCAGCGGATGACGATCGCCAACATGGGAGCCGAGCTCGGCCTGACGACCAGCGTCTTTCCCAGCGACGACGTCACGCGCTCGTTCCTGACGCGCCTGGGCCGCGGCGACGATTGGCGGCCGGCGGCGGCCGACGACGACGCGACGTACGACGACGAGATCACGCTCGACCTGGCGGCGCTCACGCCGCTCGTCGCGCTCCCGGGCTCGCCTGACCGCGTCGTGCCGGTCGAGGAGGTCGCCGGGACGGCGGTCGAGCAAGTGATGGTCGGCTCGTGCACGAACGGCTCGTGGCACGACATGGCCTCGGTCACCGACATCGTGCGCGGGCGCCGCGTGCATTCCTCGGTGTCGTTCGTCCTGTTCCCGGGCAGCCACAAGATCCTCGAGACGATGGCTCGCGAGGGCCTGCTCACCGACCTCCTGGCCGCCGGCGCCACGGTCTCTGAGTCGAGCTGCGGGGCGTGTGCCGGAATCGGCCACGTTCCGGCGGCGGGGGCGAAGAGCCTCCGCGCGTTCAACCGGAACTTCCCGGGGCGGAGCGGGGTGAAGGACGACTCGGTCTATCTGTGCTCGTCGACCGTGGCGGCGGCCTCGGCACTGACGGGGGTGATCACCGATCCGCGCACCCTCGGCGCGCCGACGCCGGTCACCTTGCCGACGCGCTTCGCGTCGTCGACCGTGGGATTCGTCGAGCCCGACGGCGCCGGTGAGATCCCGCGCGGGCCGAACATCAAGCCGGTGCCGCTGGGCGAGCCGGTGGTCGAGACGCTCGAGGCGGCGGTCGTGATCAAGCTCGGCGACAAGGTGTCGACCGACGACATCTCGCCGGCGGGCTCCGCGGTGCTCGTCTTCCGCTCGAACATCCCGGCGATCTCGGAATTCTGCTTCAAGTACGTCGACGGCGATTTCGTGGCGCGCGCGAAGGCGGCCGGACGCTCCATCATCGTGGGCGGCGAGACCTACGGCCAGGGATCCTCGCGCGAGGCGGCCGCGACGGGGCCCATGTTCCTCGGCGTTCGTGCGGTCATCGTCAAGTCCTTCGCCCGCATCCACCGGACCAACCTGATCAACTGGGGCGTGGTCCCGCTCGTGCTCGACGACCCGGCGGACTTCACGGGGATCGAGCGCGACGACCGGCTGCGGCTGCCCGGCCTCCGCGCTGCGCTGGCCGCCGGCGAGCGCGTGCGGGTCGAGAACGCGCGGACCGGCGCCGTGTTCACCGCCTCGTGCGTGCTGACGCCGCGCGAGCGCGAGATCCTCCTGGCGGGCGGCATTCTCGCCCACACCAAGGCCGGACAGGAGAAGGGCCCATGAGCCAGAAGAAGATCCGTGCCGTCTACATGCGCGGCGGCACCAGCCGCTGTCTCGTCTTCCACCAGGCGGATCTTCCGCCGGCCGGTTCCGAGCGCGATCGTATCTTGCTCGCCGCGCTCGGGAGCCCCGACCCCTACGGCCGTCAGCTCGACGGCATGGGCGGCGGGATCTCGTCCCTGTCGAAGGCGTGCATCATCGGCGCTGCGACTCATCCCGATGCCGACGTCGACTACACGTTCGCGCAGATCGAGGTGGCGAAGGCGACCGTGGACTACAAGGGCAACTGCGGCAACTGCTCCTCTTCCGTCGGGCCCTTCGCCATCGACGAGGGCCTGGTGAAGGCGGTCGAGGGCGAGACGCTGGTCCGCATCCACAACACGAACACGCGCAAGCTCATCATCGCCCACGTGCCCGTGCGCGACGGTGAAGCCGCCGTCGAGGGCGACTTCGCGCTGGCCGGCGTGGCCGGACGCGGCGCCCGCATCGCGCTCGACTTTCTCGATCCGGGCGGCGCGGGGACCGGGCGCCTCCTCCCGACGGGCACCCCGCGCGAGAGCATCGACGGCATCGATGCCTCGCTCGTCGACGCGACGAACCCCGTCGTGTTCGTCCGCGCGAAGGATCTGGGGCTCGCCGGCACCGAGACCCCCCAGGAGATCGACGCCGATCGCGCGCTCTCGGCGCGGCTCGAGGCGATCCGGGTCGAAGCCGCGAAACGGATGGGCATTCCCGGTAGCGCCGCCGTGCCGAAGATCGCCATGGTCGCGCCGCCGACCGCGTTCACCGCGCTCGACGGCGTCCTGCACGCGGCCGACACGGTCGATCTGATCGCGCGGGTCATCTCGATGGGCAACTGCCATCGCGCGGTCGCGCTCACGGTCGCGATGTGCCTGGGCGTTGCCGCGCGGATCGACGGAAGCGTCGTGCGCGAGTGCGCCGGCGAGGCGAGCCACGACGTTCGACTGGGCCACCCGTCGGGCGTGCTGCCGATCGACGCCGCGGTGCGCCTGCGCGACGGGGCCGCCTGGGCCGAGCGCGTGACGGTGTACCGGACGGCCCGCCGGCTGATGGAAGGCTTCGCGCGCGTTCCGTGAGCGCCACCCTCGCCGGCGCGCGGCGCGACACGATGGACGGCTTCTATCGTGCCGTGCGCGCGGTCGGGCGCTTCTGGCTCTGGTTCTTCTTCCGCTCCGTCGACGTCCGCCACCCCGAGCGCGTCCCCGCCGACGGCCCCGTGCTCCTCTGCATCAACCACCCCAACAACTTCATCGACTCACTGCTGGTCGGCGGCGCCATCCCGCGCAAGGTGCACTACCTCGCGACGGCCGCGCTGTTCAAGAACCGCGTCGGCGCGCGCTTCCTGCTGGCGTGCGGCGCGATCCCGGTCTACCGCAAACAAGATGACCCGAGCTCGCTTCGCAGACCACCCTCTGCGGAAGCCGGCCTCGCTCCACCTGCGACGACCGCGGAGCGGAACGCCGGGACGTTCGAGGCGTGCTTCAAGGCCTTCGCCCAGGGGCGGCTGGTCGCGATC
The DNA here is from genome assembly GCA_003221615.1 of Candidatus Rokuibacteriota bacterium. Taxonomy (GTDB): domain Bacteria; phylum Methylomirabilota; class Methylomirabilia; order Rokubacteriales; family CSP1-6; genus AR31. The sequence goes on from QHSQ01000127.1 coordinate 3,232, forward strand.
TATCCGGAAGGCACGACGCACGCCGAGGCGCGCGTGCAGCGCATCAAGACCGGCGCCGCGCGCCTGGCGCTCGGCTACGAGGCCGAGCGGCCGGGCGCTTTGCGCGTGATCCCCGTCGGGCTCAACTTCGATGCGCGGAAATCCTTCCGTGGGCGCGTCCTCGTGTCCTTCGGCCCCGCCATTCCGGTCACCCCGTACCTCGACGCGTACCGCAGAGATCCGGTCAAGGCGGTCGAGGCCCTGACCGACGCGATCCAGTGGGGCATCGAGGCGGAGGTGGTCCACGTCGAGCGGATCGACGAGAGCCGCCTCGTGAACGCGATCCAGGAGCTCTATCGCGACGAGCTCGTGCGCGAGCTCCGCGAGCAGCGCGGGCTCGCCGAGCGACAGATCGATCTGGTCCGCCTCTCGCGAGCGATCGTCGACTCGACCAATTACTTCAAGCAGCACGACCCCGAGCGGGTGGAGCGAATCTGGCAAAGCATCCAGAGCTACCGGGCGCTCCTGGCCGAGTACCGCGTGAAGGACGAGGCCGTGCGCGCGCGGCTCGAGCGACGTCGCCCGCGCCAGCGCATCCGCCGCGGCTGGGAGGCGATCGCGGGCTTTCCGTTCTTCCTGTACGGCGCGACGGTGAACTTCCTGCCGTACTGGATCCCGCGCCGGGTGGCGCGCCACATGTCGCGCAAGGAGACGGACTACGCGACCTGGCGGTTCCTCACCGCGATGCTCGCGCTGCCGCTCTTCTGGGGACTCGAGACCTGGATCGTCGTGCGGGTCGCCGGCCCCGCCGTCGCGCTGGTCTTCGCGCTGTCGCTGCCGATCTCCGGCGTGATCGCCTACCGCTACTGGGTCGGCGCCGGCCGGCTCCGGAGCCGGCTGCGTTTCGGTGCGCTCGCGCTGACCCGAGCGCACGCGGCCCGGCGGCTGACGACCGAGCGCCAGGCGCTCATCGCCGAGCTCGAGCGCGCCAAGACCGACTACCTGACCGCAACGAAAGGAAGCTCGTTTTGAGCGTTCGCCTGCTGGAAGAGATGTCCACGCCCGCGCTCGACGCGCTCGACCGCGCGCGCACCGTCGTCGTCCTGACCGTGAGCCCGCTCGAGGAGCACGGGCCGCACCTGCCCGTCGGCGTCGACGCGATCGCGGCTCGACACTTCGCCGAAGTCTTGAGCGAGCGGCTCACCGTCACCCGACCGGGCTGGACGGCGCTGCTGGCGCCCACTCTCCCCCTCGGCTCGTTCACGTTCGACGCCGTCGGAACGGTGAGCGTGCGGCAACGCGTCGTGCGCGACGCGGTCGTCGACTTCGGCCGCTCCCTGGCTCGCGCCGGGTTCCGCTACATCCTCATCGCCAACGGCCACGGCGGGCCGGGCCACCTCACGGCGCTCGAGGAGGCGGCCGCGATCGTCTCGCGGCGTCATCGCGTGATGATGGCGTCGGTCTCCGGCCACCTGGCCTGGCAGTTCCTGCGCGGCCGCTACGTCGACAAGATCGCGGCCGCACTCGGGCGGCCGCTGACCGACGAGGAGCGGCAGGCGTTCAACGAGGACGCCCACGGCGGCTGGTGGGAGACGTCGCTGATGCTGATGATCCGTCCCGATCTGGTCGACCAGTCCTATCGCACGCTTCCGCCGGCGCGCTATTCGCTTCCCGAGCGGGCCGTGCCGAACTTTCCGCTTCGAAACGGGGGCCGGGGCTACGTGGGGCATCCGGCGCTGGCGGACCCGGCGTTCGCCAAGGCCGCCTCCGAAGTGTTGATGGCGGAGACGATGGACCTCGTCGAGGGGCTCCTCGACGGGAGAATCCCGCCGAGTGTCGGCCGGTCTCCGTTCTTCGTCCTTCCGTTCTTCAGGACGGATTTCTGGCCCCTCGCCGCCACCGCGGCGGCCGGCATCGCGCTCGGCGCCGTGGCCTCCCTCGCCCTCTCCGCGCTCGGCCGGAGCCGGACCGATGGCCCCAGATCCGATCGTCGAGGTTGACGCGCAAGACGGCGTTGCCTGGCTCCGGCTCAACCGCCCGGAGGCGCTGAACGCGCTCAATCGCCCGCTGACGAGCGCGCTCGAGGAGGCGCTCGAGCGTGTCGCCGCGATGGACGAGGTGCGCGTGCTCGTGGTCGCCGGCCGGGGCCGTGCCTTCTGCGCCGGCAACGACATCAAGGAAATGCAGACGGTCGCGCCCGACGAGGCCGAAGCCCTCGCGCGGCGCCACGCGGCGATCGTGCAGCGCTTCTCGAGCTTGCCGCAGGTGACGATCGCCGCCGTCGACGGCTACGCGCTGGGCGGCGGGCTCATGCTCGCGATCGCCCAGGACCTGCGTGTCGCGTCCGATCGGGCGCGCTTCGGGCTGCCCGAGGTCACCCTCGGCTTTCCGCCGGCCTACGGGATCGCGCGCCTGCTCGACGTCGTCGCCGGCGGTCACGCGCGCGACCTGCTCCTCACCGGCCGCACGCTCCATGCGACCGAGGCGCTGCGGATCGGGCTGGTCAACCGGGTGGTCGCCCCGCCCACCCTGGAGGCGAGCGTCACGAGCCTGGCCGCCGAGATCGCGCGCTCGCCGCGGAGCGGCTTGAGCGCGACGAAAGAGATCGTGGCGGCGATTCGCTCGGGAGGCCCGGGCCGAGAAGCCGAGGGCTACGCCGCGGCGTTGAGGACGAGCCCGGCGGCGCGCGAGAGGATCCGGCAATTCGCGAGCCGGAAGAAGAAGTAGGCGTCTACCGCCTGCGCCGCACCATGTCCTGGTCGGCCACGCGCAGCAGATCCTCCGCGCTCTCCGGAGGCGACTGCGCGTAGGCGACGCCGAAGTTGCAGGTGATGGCGACGGGAATCCCCCGCTTGCCCGCGAGGCCCTTGATCTTCTCGTTGACCCTCGCGATGACCGTGTCGACGTCGCCGGAGCTCGCGTCGGGAAAGAACACGAGGAACTCGTCACCACCGTGGCGAACGATCAGATCCGTGGTGCGCGTCGCCTCGACCAGCGCGTCGGCCACCGTCCTGAGCACGTCGTCGCCCACGCCATAGCCGAAGCGGTCGTTGAACGATCTGAGCTGCAGCACGTCGATCACGAGCAGCAGCGCGCCGGTCTTGCGGCGCCGCGCGACGGCGGCCAGCCGGCGATACTGGTCGTGGAAGGCGCGGCGGCCCGCGAGGCCCGTGACTGGATCGGGCGCGAAGCGCGACAGGCGCCGGTCGGTCTCGTAGAGTCGCCCCGCGAGCATCCGCAGCAGCGACACCGCCAGCTCCGCCGAGCCCTGCAGCACCTTCAGGAACTCGCTCTGTGGAATCACGAGGCAGTGCGTGCGCTCGACCGCGACGACCGTTGCCGAGCGCGGCTGGTTGCGGAGCACGCTCAGCTCTCCCAGGATCTCGCCCTCGCCGAGCTCGCCGACGATGAGCTCCACCGGGGAGTCGGGCGCGATCTCGAGCACCCGGACGCGGCCGGCGAGGATCGCGAAGAGGCGATCCGGCGGGTCGTTCTCGCGGATGAGCACCTGGCCCGGCGCGAAGGTCTGCTCGCTCGCGCCGGCGAGGAGCAGGTCGCGCTGCTCGGCGCTCAGCTGCCGAAAGATCGGCACGGTGGCCAGGAGATTCGCTCGCCGGGCCCGGCTGTCGCCAACGCTCGCCGCCGGCTCGCCGCGCGGCGCGACGCGCTCGACCGGATCGAAGACCATCAACGTGCGAGCGAGCCACGCGCGTACGCGCGTCCGGAGCATCGGCGGGCTGAAGGGCTTCGACAGGTAGTCGGTCCACGAGGCCTCGCCGCGGTACACGGCGTCGGAAGGAATCGAGCTGTCGGCGAGGACGACGATCGGAAAGTTGCGCCGGCCCAGGCGGTCGCGCAGCACGTCGAGCACCGCGTCGCCGTCGCCGTCCAGCAGCTCGCGGTCGATGATCGCGATGTCGGGCAGAAGCTCCGGGCCGCGCGAGAGCGCCGCGCGCATGTCGGACTCGCGCAGGAAGACCAGGCCGTCGTCGCCCAGGACTTCTTCGATCTCGGCGACCTCCTGGTCGTTCGCGCTGACGAGCAGCACGCGGCCGCCAATGATGCGGCGGTGCTGGAGCGCGGAGGCCTCCGCCATGTCGGGGACGGCGCTGCTGCCGAGCACCTGGAGCTCGAGCCCTTCACGAGCCGCGAGCACCTCCAGCGCCTGGCCGCGCCGGCCGACGTGAGCCCGGGCCATCGTCTCCATCTGCTCCATCATCGAGTCGTCGTGCGCCGGATCGTGATGGAAGAGCACGAGGCGCTCGACGCCGGCGGCCAGTGCCACGTCCACGGCGTACTCGATGCTGCTATGCCCCCAGCCGACCTTGTCGCGGTACTCGGCGTCGGTGTACTGGGCGTCGTGGATCACCAGATTCGCGCCCTTGAGGAAGGCGATGTGGCGCTCGTCGCCCGGATGCTGGGAGACTCGGCCCGAGGCGTTCCAGAAGGGCTCGTGATCGGTCGCGTAGGCGATCGTCGCGCCGTCACTGGTCATGCGGTAGGCGATCGTGGGCGCGGTGTGGTTCAGGAACTGCGTCTCGACCAGCACGCCGCCGACGCGGAAGAATCCCTCGTCGAGCTCGGTGAAGTGGATACGCGAGCGCAGGTCGCGCATCTTGACCGGGAAATACGAGTACTCCATCTGACCGGCCATCGCCTCTTCGAGACCGCGCTGGAAGCCGATCGGCGCGTAGATGTTCAGCTCGGAGCCGGGCAAGAACGCGGGGACGAAGAAGGGAAAGCCCTGGATGTGATCCCAGTGGGTGTGGCCGATGAAGAGGTGGAGCCGGATGGGCTGGGGCATCGTCTGAGCCAGGTGCAGGCCGAGCTCGCGGGCGCCGGTGCCACAGTCGAGGATGATCACCGTGCCGTCGGAGGCTCGCACCTCGACGCAGGAGGTGTTGCCTCCGAAGCGCGCGGTGCTCGGCCCGGGCGCGGCGATCGACCCACGGGTGCCCCAAAAGCGAACCTGCATGGCGGATAGTCCTATCATACCGTGCGCTACTGGTTGTATTTCTCCAACAAATTCCGGAACTCACGGCCCACGGAGACCAGACGAAAGGTCCGGCGGAGCCCCGACTTGCGTCCCACCCGCGCCCTCTGATAAACAACAGCGCGTGACCGCCGCCCTGCCCCCGATCCCGACTCACGTGATGGGAAGCCACGGCTTCCCGGGATGGTTCTGGACCGCGCTCGACAAGATCAAGGCCGGCGACTACGGCCAGACCGACGCGAAGGAGACGTTCGACGACGCGACCCAGCTGGCGATCCGCGACCAGGAGCGCGCCGGCGTCGACGTCATCTGCGACGGCGAGATGCGACGCTTCTTCTTCGTCCAGACGTTCTACGCGAAGATGGACGGCCTCGAGCCCGTAGAGCCGCTCCGAAAGACCGGCCTCTACGCGTACGACTCGGCGCCGCGCTACCGGCCGCGGGAGCGCATCACGGTGCCGGGTGGGCTCGGCGTGGTCGAGGAGTTCCAGTACCTGAAAAGCCAGACCGAGAAGCCGGTGAAAGCGACCTGCCCCGGCCCGGTCACGCTCTCGATCCACGTGCAGCTCCGGCCCGGCGACGCGTACCACAACGATCGCCTCGCCCTCTGCTGGGACTTCGTCCCGGCCATCAACGCCGAGCTGCGTGCGCTCGTCGAGGCGGGCGCGGACTACATCCAGCTCGACGAGCCCTCGGCGGCGATCGTGCCCGGGCAGGTCGACGAGTACGTGAAGATGTTCAACGCGTGCGTCGAGGGCGTCCGGGCGCGAATCGCCTATCACATCTGCTTCGGCAATCTCCTGTCGCGCCCGCGGGGCAAGCGTTCCTATCGCTGGATGTTTCCCGCGCTGCTCGACGCCAGGTGTCAGCAGTTCGTGTTCGAGTACGCCAACCGCGAGATGGCGGAGATCGAGCACTGGAAAGAGATCGGCGTCGACCGCGACGTGGCCTGCGGCGTCGTGGACGTGAAGTCGTTCTACATGGAGAGCCCGGAGGACGTCGCCGAGCGTCTGGAGCTCTGCGCCAAGTTCATTCCGGTCGAGCGCCTGTCGGCCGTGCCCGATTGCGGCTTCTTCCCGGTGCCGCGCTGGGTCGCCTTCGAGAAGCTGAAGCGCCTCGTCGCCGGCACCCGGCTCGCGCGCCGCCGGCTGGGGCTGTCCGTGCCGGGCGCCAACGATATTTCGCCGCGGTCATGACCGCAGGAGCCTCGCGATGACGCGTCACGACACCTCACGACGGCAGTTTCTGAAGCTCATGGGCGCCGGGGCCGGCGCCGCCGCGGCGACCCGGCTCGAGGGGCCGCCCGCGTCCGCCCAGGCGACGGGCCCGGTCAAGATCGGTGTCCTCACGATCCGGGTCGGGGTCGCGGCGCCGGTCGGCGCCGCCGGCCTGCGCGCCACCGAATGGTGGGCTGAGCGCGTGAACAAGTCGGGCGGGATCCTCGGGCGGCAGGTGCAGCTCATCGTCGAGGAGGAGTCGAATCCGAAGGACACGGTCGAGCGCTATCGCAAGCTCATCCTTCAAGATCAGGTCGAGGTCGTCCTGGGGGGCATCTCGACCGGGGTCACGCTCGCGCTCGGCCCGGTCGTGGAGGATCTCGGCACGCCGTGGCTGTCCTGGGACGGCACGACCCAGAAGGGCGTCGAAGAGACGATGCCGAATCCCAAGTGGGCGTTCAAGAGCGTCGACAACGAGGTCGAGGCGATCGTCGCCGGCATCCTCACCCCGAAGTACTTCAAGGGCGTCAAGACCGTCGCCGGCATTGGCAACGACTACTCCTACGGCCACGACTGCTGGGAGTCCTACCAGGCCGTGCTCAAGCGCTACGTGCCGGACGTGAAATTCGTGCTCGAGCTCTTCCCCAAGCTCGGCGTGACGGACTTCACCTCGCACATCGCCGCGATCCAGCAGTCGAAGGCGGACCTCCTGATGTGCTCGTTCTGGTCCGGCGACGCGACGATCATCATGAAGCAGGCCGCGGCGGTCGGCCTCTTCAAGACGATGAAGGGCGTCTTCACGACCGCCGGCGGCGTCCACGACTCGTTGAAGAAGGAGTTCACGCCGGAGGGGTTACTGCTCGGCTACAACACGATGTACTTCGACGACCCCAAATCGAGCCTCCTGCTCAAGCAGTTCGTCCGCGAGTACAAGGCGAAGTACAACGAGTATCCCCCCTACGAGTGCGACCACGCGTTCTTCAACGCCGAGTCCTACAAGGTGGCGGTGGAGAAGGCCGCCGGAGCCGGCAAGAAGTGGCCGGAGAAGGCTCAGGTCGTCAAGGCGCTCGAAGGCCTCGAGATCGAGTCGCTCTCCGGCAAGCGCAGCTGGCGCGAGGACCACGTCCAGATGTGCAACTTCTATCAGGGGATCACGACGCACAAGAACGCCTACGACTTCGTGACGATCAGCCCGATCGAGATCGTCTCCACCAAGCAGGCGATGAAGCCCGCCGGCTCGAAGCTCTTCGACTGGATCAACGGCTGGAAAGTCTGACGACCCACGTCGTCAACGTCCTGCTCAGCGGCCTCTTTCACGCGGCCGTCCTGTTCCTCGTCGCGGCCGGGCTCCAAGTCGTCTTCGGCGTGCAGAAGATCTTCAACCTCGCCTGCGGCTCGTTCTACGCGCTCGGCGCCTACGTCGGCGTTTCCGCCGTCGGCTGGTACGTGGGCGCCGGCGGGCCCCCGGCGTTCTTCATCGTCCCGCTCGCGCTCGCCGGCCTGGCGGTCGGCGCGGTGGGTGTCGTGGTCGAGCGCGGGCTCCTGCGCTTCGTCTACGACCGCGACGAGACGTTCCAGCTCCTGATGACGTTCGCGGTCGTGCTCATGATGGAGGACGCGATCCGCATGACGTGGGGCACCGCCCCGCGCTCGACCGGCGGGCTCTACCTCGCCTACGGCCAGGTCCGCATCCTCGGCGCCACCGCGCCGATCTACAACCTGATCGTGATCGCGGCGAGCCTGGCCATCGCGCTCGCGATCGGCTGGCTGCTCACGCGCACCGCGTTCGGCCGGATCATCCGCGCCACCGCCGACAACCGCGACATGGCCGAGGCGCTCGGCGTCGACATGCGCCGTGTCTACGCGAAGGTCTTCACGCTCGGCACCGCCCTGGGCACCCTCGGCGGAGCGCTCGTCATCCCCACGACGGCGGCGATGAGCGAGATGGGTATCGAGCTGATCGTCGAGGCCTTCGCGGTGGTGGTCATCGGCGGACTCGGCTCGATGCGCGGCGCCTTCGTCGGCGCGCTCGCAGTCGGCATCCTCCGCTCGATCGCGATCTCGGTCTACCCGGAGCTCGAGATGCTCCTGATCTATTTCATCGTGATCGTCGTGCTGGTCCTGCGGCCGCGCGGCCTCTTCGGCGGAGCCGAGGCATGAAGGGCGCGCTGGGTGTCGCCCTGGCCACGGTGGCCATCGCCAGCGCGCCGCTCGTGGCCTCGACCTACCACGTCCTCCTGATGCTGCCGTTCATGGCCTACGCGGTCGTCCTGCTCGGGCTCAACCTCTTGTTCGGATACACGGGGCTCGTCTCGTTCGGCCACGCGCTCTTCATCGGGCTCGGCGCCTACACCGGGGCGTTCCTCACGACCCACGCGAAGATCCGCTCGCTCGAGGTCATCCTGATCGCGGCGGGAGCCCTCGGCGCGCTGGTCGCGGTTCCGGTCGCCGCGCTCTGCGTGCGCTACGTGAAGATTTACTTCGGCATGCTCACGCTCGCCTTCGGCATGGTCTTTTACACGTTCGTCCTGAAGTTCTACCGGCTCACCGGGGGCGACGAGGGCACGCCGTTCCTGCGGCCGTCGCTCCTCGGCCACAGTCTCGAAACGGTGCCGAAGATCGACTACCTGGTCGGCCCGTACTACTACTATTCGCTGGGCGTGCTCGCGCTGGCCGCGTTCGGCATGTGGCGCATCGTCCACTCGCCGTTCGGCCTGTGCCTGAAGACAATCCGCGACAACCCCACCAAGGCCGAGACGCTCGGCATCGGCGTCACCCGCTATCGCTTCTACGCCTTCGTCATCTCCGCGGTCTACGCCGCTGTCGGCGGCGCGCTCCTGGGTCCGCCGACCGGCAACGTCGACCCGACCCTCGCCTACTGGACCCATTCGGGAAACATCGTGTTCATGACGCTCCTCGGCGGATTCACGAGCTTTTTCGGCCCGGTGGTCGGGGCCTTCGTGTTCATTTACCTCCAGAACTGGGTGATGTCGGTGGTGCCCTACTGGCGGCTGGTCTTCGGCGCGATGCTGGCGGTCATCGTGATCTTCGCGCCGGACGGGCTCGTGGGTCTCGTGTCCCGTCGGCGGCCGGGCTCGCCGGCGCGCGCATGATCCTCCAGGCGACCGGGCTCACCAAACTCTACGGAGAGTTCTGCGCGCTCGACGGCGTGAGCCTCGGGGTCGCCGCGGGTGAGTTCGTCTCGATCGTCGGGCCCAACGGAGCCGGCAAGTCGACCCTGATCAACATCCTCACGGGCGTGACGCGGCCGAGCGCGGGCAACGTCCGATTCAAGGATCGCGACGTCGGTGGCGTCGGCCCGGCGCGCCTGGCGCGGCTCGGCGTCGCTCGCTCGTTCCAGCTCGTGCAGGTCTTCCCCGATCTCACGGTGCTGGAGACCTTGCAGGCGGCCGTGGTCGCGCGACTCGGGCGCGGGCGCCGCCTCTTCTCGTCGCTGGCGCGCGACCGTGCGGTTCAGGAGGGCGCCCTCGAGGTCGCCGAGCTGTTCGGGCTCGGGGACGAGCGACACGTTCCGGCGAGACAGCTGCCGCAGGGAGACAAGAAGCTCCTGGACGTCGCTTCGGCGTTCGCGCTCAAGCCGGAGATCATCCTGCTCGACGAGCCCACCTCGGGGGTGAGCACGGCGGACAAGACGGCGATCATGGACACGCTGGTGGCGGCGTCGAAGCGGGTCGGGCTCAAGGCCATCGTCCAGGTCGAGCACGACATGGACATCGTGTTCGCGTACTCCGACCGCATCATCGCGCTCCATCAAGGCAGGGTTCTGGCCGACGCGGCGCCCGCGGCGATCCTCGCGGACCAGCGGGTCATGGACACCGTGATCGGCCGCAGGGCCGGGACCTCGCGAGCTTCGGCGTGCTGAGCCTCACCGGCATCGACGTGTTCATCCAGACCAGTCACATCCTGCGCGGCGTGTCGCTCGAGGTCGGGGCCCGTGACGTCGTCTGTCTGGTCGGTCGCAACGGGTCGGGCAAGACGACGACCCTGAGAACGATCATGGGCTATCTCCATCCCAGGGCGGGCACGATCGAGTTCCGCGGGCGGCCCATCCACGGCCACCGCACTCACGAGATCGCCCGGCTCGGGCTCGGCTGGGCGCCGGAAGATTCCGGCATCTTCTCGGACCTCACCGTCGCCGAGAACGTCGAGATCGCGACCTGGACGCGGCCCGGCGGCCGCCCCGCCGCCCAGCGCGTCGACCTGGCCTACGGCGTGTTTCCCGTGCTCCGCCGCTACGCGGCGCGCAAGGGCCCCGAGATGAGCGGCGGAGAGCGCAAGATGCTCTCGATCGCTCGCGCGCTCGCCCTGGATCCCGAGATGCTGATCCTGGACGAGCCGTTCGAGGGGCTCTCGCCCGCGATCATTCCGGACGTGAGCGCGGGCATCGCGGCCATCACCGGCCTGGGCCGCGCGATCCTGATCGCCGAGTCCAACATCCACCACGTGCCCGAGTACACCACCAGGCTCTACGTCATCGAGCGCGGCGAGATCATCTTCGGCGGCCCGCCCGACGACGCCTGGCGCGACGCGAGCGTTTCACGGATAATCGGAGGACCTTCGCGATGACCTTGCCCCTGATCCCGACCGCGGTCGTCGGCTCGCACGGAAAGCCCAGCTGGTGGTTCGCCTCGGTCAAGGCCCTCGAGCAGGGCGAGTTCGGCCCAGGCGACATGGACGAGATGTTCGACGACGCCGCCAACACCGCCATCCGCGACATGGAATGGGCGGGGATCGACATCATCACGGACGGCGAGGTCCGCCGTCTGGACGGCTACGTCGATTCGTACTACGCGATCATCAAGGGCATCGAGCCTCTGCCCGTCCGGCGCAAGGCCGGTCCGTGGGGGTACGACCAGCAGACGCGCTACGAGGCCGTCGGCCGCATCGAGACGCCCCCCGGCGGGCTCGGCATCGTGAAGGAGTTCGAGTACCTCCGCTCGCACACGATGCATCACGTCAAGGCCACGTGCGCGGGACCGCTCACGTTTGGCTCGCGAATCCACCCGGGCACGATCTACAAGGGCGTCGTCGACGTCGCCGAGCGCTTCGCCGAGGTCATCAACGCCGAGCTCCGAGGCCTGGTCGCCGCCGGCGCGGACCTCATCCAGCTCGACGAGCCGGCCCGAGGCAACGTCTCCGGGGAGGAGATGGCCCGGCTCTTCAACCTGGCCACCGAGGGCATCAAGGCCAAGCTCGCCTTCCACATCTGCTTCGGCAACCGCTTCGGGCGCTCGCGCTTCAGCCGCTCGTACGCGCCGTACTTCCCCGGTCTTCTGAAGGCGCGCGCCGAGCAGTTCGTCCTCGAGTTCGCCGGCCGCGAGCTCAGCGAGGTCGACCTGTGGAAGAAGTACGGCGAAGGGCGCGAGCTCGGCGCCGGCGTCATCGACGTGAAGGGGTTCAACCAGGACACCGTCGAGGAGGTCGCGTCGCGGATCCGGCGGGTGCTCCAGGTGTGCCCCGCCGAGAAGCTGACCGTGAATCCCGACTGCGGCTTCGGCTGGTCGCCGCGCTCCATGTGCAATCAGAAGCTCGCGGCGCTGGCCGCCGGCGCGGCCCTGGTGCGAAAGGAGCTGTCAGGCCGAAGCTGAACCGCGTTTCGCCGGTCGCGCCCCGCGCATCGCGCGGCGATCAGACGCACGCGTGCCCCGACACCCTCCCGCGCAGCCGTTCCATCCCCGCGAGCATGCGCGGCAGGTCCATCGGCTGGTCGAGCTCGTCGCGGAACTCCTGGTAGCAGCGCATCACGTTCGGCAGGATCCGCTCGGCGTCGCTCCACGACGCGTACACCCCGAGCTTGATGTCCGCGGCCGCCGCCTCCGCCGGCATGCCGGCGTCGAACCTCTGCTTGGCCTCGCGGCGCACCAGCGCCAGATAGTCGCGCATGTGCTTGAGGTCCTTCCTGGTGCCGATGGGCCCGTGGCCGGGCACGATCACGTCGGCGTCGAATCGCATGAGGCGATCGGCCGCCTTGATCCAGTTGCCGACGTGGCCCTGGAACGCGAGGGGCGTGACGTAGAGAAAGGCGATGTCGCCCGCGAACAGGATCCGTTCCTTCGGCAGGTAGGCGGCGGCGTCTCCGACGGTGTGCGCGGCGAAGCCCGGGTGCCAGAGCTGGATCTCGCGCTCACCGTCGTGCAGCACCATGCGGTCCTCGAACGTCACCGTCGGCAGGACCACCCGGAGCTTCGGGAACTCCGCGGCGAACTTGGGCATGAAGCGCTGCAGCAGCGGCACCGGCGGAAACCCGGGCGCGAGCGCCGCCCGGCACTTCTCGGTGGCCACGATCGTCGCGCCGCGAAAGAACCGGTTGCCGCCGGTGTGATCGAGGTGGTGGTGCGTGTTGATGAGCTGGGCGATCGGCTTGCGTGTCGTCCTCTTGATGGCCGTCACGAGCCGCTTCGTCATCGACGGGACCATCAGCGCGTCGATCGCCACCGCCGCCGAGGGTCCGACGATGAGCCCGGAGTTGGCGACGCCCGTATCGCCGCTCGGGTCGATGCCCGAGGCCTGCACGTAGGCGAAGACCTTGGCGCCGACCTCGATCATCCCGCTTTTCCACCGCGTCGGCACGACGTGTCCGGCCATAGTCGCGCGGCACGATAGCACACGCTCGGCCGCCTTGACACGACGAAAGGCCGCATGCTATCTCGCGCTATGCCCGACGCCGTCCTGCTGCGCACGGAGCGTCTCACGCGCGCGTACGGGAGCCTGCTGGCGGTCTCCGACGTCGACGTCAGCGTCCGGCGGGGCGAGCTCCTCTCGATCATCGGGCCCAACGGCGCCGGCAAGACGACGTTCTTCCGGCTGATCTCCGGCGAGACGGTGCCGACGTCCGGCCGCATCTGGTTCAACGGCGCCGACATCACCGGGATGCCGCAGCACGCGACGACGCGCCTCGGCATCGCGAAGTCCTACCAGATCACGAACGTCTTCCCGCACCTGAGCGTGCTCGAGAACGTGCGCGTCGCCGTGCAGGGCTACGCGCGGTCCTTCAACTTCTGGTCGCGCGCCGACCAGCTCGGCGACGTGCGCGACCGGGCCGTCGCCACCCTGAACTCGGTCGGGCTCGGCACCAAGATCGACATGCTCGCGGCACACCTGTCCCACGGCGAGAAGCGCCACCTCGAGCTCGGCATCGCGCTCGCGTCCGATCCGATCTTGCTCCTGCTCGACGAACCCACCGCGGGCATGAGCCCGGAGGAGACCGACGCGACGATGGGGTTGATCCGCGAGCTCGCGGCTGGGCGCACGGTGGTGCTGGTCGAGCACAAGATGAAAGTCGTCATGGGCATCTCGGACCGCATCACGGTGCTCCACCAGGGCCAGGTGCTCGCGGAGGGAACGCCGGAAGAGATCCGCGCCAACACGCGCGTGCAGCAGACGTACCTGGGAGCGAGCCGGTGAGCTTGCTCGTCCTCGACGACGTCCACACCTACTACGGCGAAGCCCATATCTTACAGGGCGTGTCCGTGACGGTCGGCGAGGGCGAGGTCGTCACGCTCATCGGGCGCAACGGTGCCGGCAAGACGACCACCTTGCGGTCGATCATGGGTATCGTGCGGGCTCGCCGCGGTCACGTGCGGTTGCGAGGCGAGGACATCACAGGCCTGGGAACGCACGAGGTGGCCCGGCGCGGGATCTCGTGGATTCCCGAGGAGCGTCGCGTGCTCCCGAATCTGACCGTGCTGGAGAACCTCCGGCTGGCCATGCTCGGCGGCTCGAGACCGAACGGCGGCGGGGATGTCCTGGAAGAGGTGTTCGGCTACTTCCCGCGGCTGCGCGAGCGCATCGCGCACCGCGGTCGCTTCCTCTCGGGCGGCGAGCAGCAGATGCTGGCGATCGCGCGTGGTCTGGTGAGCCGGCCGACCGTCATGCTCGTCGACGAGCCGACGGAAGGGCTCGCCCCGATGCTCGTTCAGAACCTCACCGAGATCCTCGCGGCCATCAATCGGCGGGGCACGACGATCTTGTTGGTCGAACAGACTCTCGAAGTCGCGCTGGCCCTCTCGCATCGGGTGTACGTGATGGACCAGGGGCAGATCCAGTTCGAAGGCACTCCGGCCGAGCTCCGCCGGGACCCGACCATTCAGCAGCGCTTCCTCGAAATCTGAGGTCGGCGTCCCGGCGGACGAACGTCAGGCGGACTAACGCCAGCCGCGGCCGTCGTGACCGTGGCCGTTGCGGAAGTGACCCGGCGGCACGAAGCCGCGGCCGGACGGGACAACCACGCGCTTTTCGATCACGATGACGCGCGCCGGCGCGTGATAGACGGGCCGATAGTGAACCGGCGCGTGGTAAACCGGCGGCTGAGCATAGACCGGGTAGTACTGCGGCTGCACGACCACCGGCGCCACGGGCGGCGCAGGCGCGGGCAGGTACACCGGACGGGGCGCCGGCGCGAACGCGCCGAAAACGCCGGTGCCCGAAATGATCTGGTTGAAGACGGCGAAGGCGCCGAGCCCGAGCGCCGCGTCGGTCGAAGACCCCGCGAATGCTGCGCCGGGGACGAGCAGCGCGAACAACATTGCCAAAATAGTAAGCTTTCTCATTGTCGGTCCCTCCTGAGGGGGCCAACTGCTCCTTCCCTCTGGCCGATTGGACGGACCCGGCAGGCGAACTGTTTCGGGGGGGAGTGCGCACTGCAGGCCGTCGCGGAGCGGGGGCCCCGCCTCTAAACAAGATCAGGCAGGCGTGCGTCCGGACACGTTGAACATCGCCGTGTCGAGGCCGAGCACGCTCTTGCCGATGGCCTCGAGCATGCGATCGACCGTCGGTGGCATCAAGGTGCAGGTCCTGAGATCGCGGAACGCCCGCTCGGCCGGATAGTCTTTGTACGCGCCGCGGCCTCCGACGACCTGGATGACCTTCGAGGTGACGTGAAGGCCGACTTCCGTCGCCAGATACTTGGCACGGTTGGCGAGCGGGCCGAGCTCGGCCAGGTCGGCCCCGTCCCAGCGCGCGGCCGAGTCGGCCAGGACCAGCGCGGCCGCGTCGAGATGCGCGGCCAGCTCGCCGACGTGGCGCTGAACGGCCGGATCGGCCGCGACCGCGACGTTCTCGGGCTTCACGATGCGCTTCTTCGCGTAGTCCAGCGCGAACGCGAGCGCCGACTCGGCGATGCCGAGGTAGACCGCCGCGTAGCCGAGCGCGAAGCTCTCGATGACGCCGATGCGGATGGCGGCGCCGGGATCTCCGAGCATCCCCTCGTCGGGAGCGCGCACGCCGGTGAACGTGACCGACGGGCTGAAGGTCGCGCGCATGCCGAGCGTGTCCCATTTGCCGTCGGTCGTGATTCCCGGCGAGTCGGCGGGCACCAGTGCCAGCTGGAGCGCCTTCGCCATGTCGGTGCCGCCCTCGAGCGCGCACCAGATCATGTAGTACGAGGCACCGAGGGCCATCGTGCAGAAGTGCTTCACACCGTCGATGACGTAGCCCGACCCGTCGCGGCGGATCACGGTCTCCATGAGCAAGGTGCGCGAGAGGCTCACCGCGGGCTCGCTGCCCCAGCTACCGAAGAGCTTGCCGTGCCGGACGACCTCGTCGAAGTAGCGTCGCTTCTGCTCGGTGGTCCCGACCGCGTCGATGAATCGCATGACCGTCGAGTGCATGTGGACGGTCATCGCGGTGCTGGCGCAGCCGCGGGCGATCGCCCGAATGACCGCGATGTACGTCGCCATGTCGAGCCCGAGCCCACCGTGGGTCTTCGGGATGGCGCCGGCGAGGAGGCCCTCGCGCCAGAGGTCGCGCCAGCTCTCGATCGGGTTGGCGCCGGCGGCGTCATACTCTCCCGCCCGCGGCGCGATCCGCTCCCGGGTCAACCGCTCGGCGCGCTCGACCACCGTGTCCTGGACCTGGCTCATCGCTCCACCCCCCGCGCCGTCAATGTGCCCCAGATTCCGCGCGGAAGGAACAGGACAAAGGCCATGAAGATGACGCCGATCACGAGCGGCCAGGCCTCGATGAAGAGGCTCAGACGATCGGCCAGGATCAGGAAGGTGGCGGCGCCGACGAAGGGTCCGAAGAACGTCCCGGCGCCTCCGAGCAGGGTCATGATCACCACCTGACCCGACGTCGTCCAGTAGAGCGAGTCGACGGGCACGACCGTGAGCCGGAGCGCGTCGAGCGCGCCGGCCAGCCCGGCGAACAGCGCCGAGAACACGAACGACAGGAGCTTGATCCGGTTGATGTCGTAGCCGCAGGCCACGGCGCGGTCGCTGTTCTCGCGGATCGCCTGCAGCACCGCGCCGAACGGCGAGTCGAGAATGCGCTTGAGCGCGGCGACCGCGAGCACGACCAGCACGTAGGCGAAGAAGTAGAACGCCAGCGGCGTGCGAAGCGACACGGATCCGCCCGGCAGCCCGAGCGCGTGCACGGGAATGCCGCGCAGGCCGTCGTCACCCCCTGTGAGATCGGAGGCGTGAAAGGCGATGAAGTAGAGCATCTGCGCGAAGGCGAGCGTCAGCATCGCGAAGTAGATACCGCGCCGGCGCAGGCAGAAGAATCCGATCAGCGCGCCGCCGATCACCGCGGCCCCGAGGCCGATGCCGAGCGCCAGCCACAGCGACGTCAGCTTGAGCTTGGCCAGCGCGATGCCGGCGCCGTAGGCGCCGAGCCCATAGTAGGCGGCGTGGCCGAACGAGAGGAGCCCGGTGTAGCCGTAGAGGAGATTGAAGCCCAGCGCGAACAGGCCGAAGATCAGCACCTGCGTGGCGAGCGACTGGTAGGGCACGAGAAACGGGAACGCGGCGAAGAAGACGATGAACGACGCCACGGGATGGGCCGACACCCACGCCGTGATCGGACGGAGCGCTCCCGAGATCACGCCGCCAGGCCCGCCTCGCCGAAGAGTCCACTCGGCCGCACGAGCAGCACGACGGCCATCACGATGAAGATGATCAGCTCGGCGAGCTTGGGCGCGAAGAACGTCGTGAGGCTGACGATCTCACCCATGAGGAGACCGGCGATGATCGCGCCGGCCAGGCTCCCCATACCGCCGACGACGACGATCACGAAGGAGTCGATGATGATCTCGACGCCCATCTCGGCGTACACGCCGCGCATCGGGCCCGCGAGCACTCCGGCCAGTCCGGCCATGCCGATGCCGATCCCGAAGACGAGGAGCCAGACTCGGTTGAGATCGATGCCCAGCGCGCGCACCATCAGCGCGTCCCGCGAGCCGGCGCGGATGATGAGCCCGATCCTGGTCTTCTCGAGGAAGAGCCAGAGCGCCACCAGCACGGCGGCGGTCACCGCGATGACGAACAGCCGGTAGACCGGGAAATTCATGAAGCCCAGGTTGACGGCGGAGGCCAGCTGCCTGGGCGGGTCGACGGTGAGGCCGATCTTCCCCCACAGAAGCTTCGCGCCCTCGACCATGGCCAGCGAGAGCCCGAACGTCAGCAATAGTGGATCGTCCGGGCTGCGTCCGTAGAGCCGCCGGATCAGGAAGCGCTCGACGAGGAAACCGAGCGCCCCCACCACCAGCGGCGCCAGGACCAGGGCCGCCCAGAAGCTCTTCGTCAGCCCCATCAGCGAGAAGGCGACGTAGGCGCCCAGCATGTAGAAAGACCCGTGGGCGAAGTTCACCACGGTCATCAATCCGAAGATCAGGCTGAGCCCGATGGCCATCAGGACGTAGATCCCGCCCAGCACGAGGCCGGTGAAGGCCTGGGCGGCGAGCGCCTGCAGCGGGATGTCGAGCACGCGGGGCTAGGCGTGTCCCTTTTCGGCGCAGGTCCGGTCGAGCTCCTCGTTCGCCGCGACTTTCCCGACGATGTCGAAGAAGCCCCACTCGCCCTTCACCTGCTGCGGCGGGCGGACCTTGAGGATCCAGAGATCCTGGAACGACTTGTTGTCGCAAGCGCGCCACCACTGCTTGCCCTTGTAGTGGTCGTATTCGCGGTTTTTACGAAGCGCGTTCGCGACCGCGTTGGAGTCGGTCGACTTCGCCAGCTCGACGCCCCGGGCCACCTCCATGATGCCGCTGTAGCCGTAGCCGGAGTACGAGTCGGGCGGGCGGTTGAACTTCTTCGTGTACGCGTCGACGTAGCGCTTGGCCTGCGGCAGAGTCTCGGCCAGCTCGTGGCAGAAGTGGGTCGCCCCGAAGATGTCCTGCCAGACCTCGGCGCCGCCCTCCTTCGTGTAGTCGAGGAAGTGCAGCGGCACGACGATCTTCGCGTCCTTCTTCAGGCCGAAGCTGATCGCTTGCTTGAGGAACGGGACGGCGTCGGCGCCCGGGGTGACGGCGTAGATCACGTCGGGCTTGGCGGCCTGGATCTTCGGCAGGTGTGCCGAGAACTCGGGCTTGCCGAGCGGATACGGCGTGCTGCCGAGCAGGGTGCCGCCCAGCTTGGGTGCGATCGCGGTGAACACGGCCGTGTTCTGCTTGCCGAACGCGTAGTCGGCGTAGACGATCCACCACTTCTTGCCGAGCTCCTTGATGCCGAAGCTGGCCACGGCTCGGCTGGTGATCGTCGGGTTCAGCGCCTCGTGGAATGTCAGCGGGCTCGTGTCGGGCTTGGCGCTGATCTCGTCGGACTGGCTCACCGAGATGTAGAGCTTACCGGCCGCCTTGGTCTGCTCGTTGATGGCCATCTGCACGTGGGCGGCGAGCCCGCCCACGACGAAGTCGACCTTCTGGTTCTCGATCAGCTCCTTGGTGCGCTGAGCCCCGACGGCGGGCTTGAGCTCGTCGTCGCGGAACATGACGTCGACCTTCCGCCCCATGATCCCGCCCTTGGCGTTCAGCTCTTCCGTCGCGAGCTGGGCACCCCGGTGCATGTCGGCGGCGATCGCGGCAAACGTGCCGGTCAACGGAAGCGGGAAGCCGATGCGGATCGGATCTTTGCTCTGGGCACGCAGGACGGCGGGGAAGGCCAGGATGGTCGCTCCGGCCGTTGCGGTCGTCAGGAACTGGCGTCGATGCATGGCTCCCTCCGTCGGTCCGTGAGGTCTGACGTCTCGAGTGGCGCCGATGATAGGGGGGCCGGTCAGCGAGTGTCAATCGTGATAGATTCCGGCCGTGTCGGCGCCGGCGGGCCGAATCGGAACGCGTGTCAAACGCGGCGACGACCCACGCCTGCTGACCGGCCGCGGCCGCTACGTCGACGATCTGACCCTGCCCCGCATGGTCCACGCCGCCTTCGTTCGCAGCGCGCATGCCCACGCGCGCCTGGCCCGAGTCGATCTCGAGCGGGCACGGCACGCACCGGGTGTCGTCGGTGTGCTCGCCGGCGACGCCGTCGCCAGGCTCTGCAAGCCCTACCGCGGCGTCCTCCTGCACTACAAGGGCATGAAGACCGGCGCCATGCTGCCGCTCGCCGTCGAGCGCGTGCGCTACGTCGGTGAGCCCATCGTCGCGATCGCCGCCGAGAGCCGCGCCGCGGCCGACGACGCCGCGACGCTGATCGATGTCGAGTACGAGCCGCTGCCCGCGGTGCTCGCGCCGGACGCCGCGGTCGGCGCCGGCGCGCCGCTCATCCATCCGGAGCTCGGCGACAACATCCTCTACGAGACGCGCCTGGCCGCGGGGGACGTCGAGCGCGCCTTCGCGGGCGCGGGGCGCGTGTGGACGCGCACGTTCACCACGGGCCGTCACACCGGCGTACCGCTCGAGCCGCGGAGCCTGATCGCCGACTACGAGCCCGCGACGCGCGCGCTCACGGTCTGGATCTCGACCCAGGTTCCACACATGATGCAAGCCGTGCTCGCCGAGCTCTTCAGCCTTCGCGAGCCGCGCGTGCGCGTGATCGCGCCCGACGTCGGCGGGAGCTTCGGCATCAAGATCCACGTCTACCAGGACGACATGGCGGTCTGCGCGCTCGCGATGACGCTCGGCCGCCCGGTCAAGTTCATCGCGAGCCGGCGCGAGTCGTTCCTGTCCGACATCCACGCGCGCGAGCAGACGATCCACGTCGAGGTCGCGGCCGACGGCGACGGCGTCCTGACCGCGATGCGGGCCTCGATCACCGCCGCGGTCGGGCCCTACTCCGCCTATCCCCGTTCGAGCGTGGTCGAGGGCGGCCAGGTGCTTCGACTCCTGCCGGGGCCCTATCGCCTGCGACACTACGACGCGGCCCTGCGCGTCGTGGCGCAGAACAAGGTCGTCACCTCGCAATATCGCGCGGTCGGACATCCGATCGCCACCGCCGTGACGGAGAGCATGATCGATCTCGTCGCGCGCAATCTGGGACTCGATCCAGCCGAGGTGCGCCGCCGCAATCTCATACGCCCCGAGGAGCTTCCGTACACCTCGGTGACCGGCAACGTCTTCGACAGTGGCAGCTACCAGGCCGCGCTGGCACGGCTTCTCGAGGTTGCGGGTTACGACCAGCTGCGGCGCGAGCAGAAGGCGGCCCGCGCCGAAGGGCGCTACGTGGGACTCGGGCTCTCGTGCTTCGTCGAGCTGACCGGCCCGGGCGCGCAGTTCTACGGCGTCGGCGGCGCGCCGATCTCGGGCCAGGAGGGAACGACCTTGAGGCTCGAGCCCGGGGGCGCGATCACGGCCCTCGTCGGCGTCACCAACCAGGGTCAGGGAACTCACACGGCGCTCGCGCAGATCATCGCCGACGAGCTCGACGTCGACCTCGACGACGTCTCCGTGCTGTCCGGGGACACGGCGGTGGTGCCGTACGGCGGAGGCACCTGGGCCAGTCGCGGCATGCCGATCGGCGGCGGCGCGACCTTGCTCGCGGCGCGCGCGCTCGGGGAGCGCATCCGGTCGGTCGCCGCGGCGCTCCTGGAGGCGGACGCCGCCGACATCCTGCTCGGCGGGGGCCGCGCCGTGGTCCGTGGAAGCCCGGGGCGAGGTCTGAGCTACTCGGAGATCGCGCGCGCCGCACACTTCCGATCGAACGAGCTCCGAGGCGTCGAGCCGAGCCTCGAAGCGACCGTGCACTACACGAATCCGGCCGCGTGGACCTTCACCAACGGTGCGCACCTCGCCGTGGCCGAGGTCGACGTCGAGACCGGCCGGGTGCGCGTCTTGCGCTACGTCGCCGTCGATGACTGCGGGCGGATCGTCAATCCCGCGCTCGTCGAAGGTCAGATCGCCGGCGGCGTCGCCCAGGGGCTCGGCGGGGCTCTCAAGGAGCAGTGCGTCTACGACGACGCGGGCCAGCTCCTCTCGACCACCTTGATGGACTACGCGGTGCCGACCTTTGCGGACGTCCCGCCGATCGAGACGCACCACATCGAGACCCCGGCGCCCACGATTGCCGGCGGCTTCAAGGGGGCGGGCGAAGCCGGCGCAACCGGAGCACCCGCCGCGATTCTCAACGCCGTCAACGACGCGCTGGCGCCGCTCGGCGTGATGCTGACCGACCAGCCGATCACGCCGGAGCGCGTCGTGCAGGCGCTCGCGGGATCGAAATAGCCGCAGGCAGCGGGAAGGTCTACCGGTCTGGGGTCCGCCGACCGACCGGCTGGGCCGGCTGGTTAGACGGGCCGCCGGGGCGAGAGGGTGGGATAGTCCGAAAGGACGCCACTTTATCGAGGGCCGTACAGGCTGGCGCCGCAACGCCCTGACCCCGTCTCGGGGGCCAGGTTTGGTAATTCAGAACCCCGATGCTACGCTGCTATCCTACGAATGTAGCAACCTCCCAGGGCTAGCAGGCTGCCGTCGGCCTCCCGGCCGTTGACTTGTGGCGACGGACCGCGCCCCGGAGCAGACGAGGATGGCCATGGACCCCACATCCGCTGCTGAAGCGCGAGAGCGAGTCGCGAAGTGGATCGAGGAGACTCGGCAGATCTTCAGCCTGCTGCCCGAGCTCATACCGGCCGACCACCACGCGGGCGCCTCCGCGCAGAAGGAAGTGGACAAGCTTCACAAGGACCTCGAGGACCTGAAGCGCGAGAATCACCTGCTCAGGCTCGAAAAGGACGAGATCGCTCAGGCGATGGGACAGATCGCCGCGAAGCTCGGGATCACGCCGCGCCGGAGTCCCTTCGACCGATCCGCCCCCGGGGAGCATCCGCGCTCGCCCGACCCGCCCAGGTCCCCCGAGCCCGCCAAGCCCGCGGAGCCGAAGGCCGCCGATCCCGCGAAGCCCTGAGGGCTCAGGCGCTTCGCGCCGAGCGGAAGGTGCCGGCCGACTGCTTGGTGGCGGCCGACTGCTTGAGGCTCAGTGTCAGCTCGTACTTCTTCTCGGTGTTCGGATCCGGATTGAAGACCGCCACCCACAAGGTCGCGTAGTCCCGCCCGAGCCCCGGCACCGACGTCCCCTCCGGGAAGAGCCGTAGGATTTCCGACTTGAGATCCGCCCGTCCGACAGGAGGCATCGTCATCAGCCACGCGTGATCGGAGTCGCTGCGCCCGTCCGCCAGCTTCACGTCGATGGACCGCGGCTCGCGCAGATCGGCGGCGATCGCGAAGAAGCGCGCGGTGATCGGCGCCACGACGACCGGGAAGCGATGGTCCGCGAAGCGCTGTCGTTCCTGGGTCAGCCGCTGGGAGTTGTGCTCGGGATCGCCGATCCGGTTGCTCGGATGCGTGAAAATTCGCGTCTCGGTCGTCGACTCGAGAATCCGCGCGTGGGTCCAGAGACCGGGCTCGGGCACGGCGGCGAGCAGCACGCTCTTGACGAACTCCGGGTAGATCTCCTGCAGTCGCCCTTCGCTCACGAGAACGTTGTACAGGTGGGCGCCGACCGACTTCGGCCCGCTGCCGGAGCCCGGCTGGAACGTCTTCAGGCTGTTCAGCGCCTTGTTGACGAAACCCGAGAACCGGTGCTCGATGTGATCGAGCAGGATCGAGTAGCCGTAGGCGAGAAGGCCTTCCTCGTAGTCCGTGCTCTTCTGGATCGGCACGCTGAGGACGTAGTTGTACTTGCCGAGCTCTTCTTTCACCGCGTCGTTGAAGGAAAGCGTGCCCTTCCAGCTCGTCCAGCGCGCCCACGCCGAAACCCACCACTGCGCCGCCTCGTCCGGCGTCCCCTGCTCGGCCGGCTGGGACTGGGGCGCGGACTCGCGCGGCGGCGTCGCGTCGCGCGGCTCCATGATGATGTTGCGCGCGGGAGCAACCTCTCGCGGCTGCGGCTCCGTGATGATGTTCCTGGTCGGCCCGGGCTCACGCGGCTCGGTGATGAGGTTTCTCGAGGGAGCGCCGGTGGGGACCGACGCCGACGTCGGAGCGTGAGCAGCCGCTGCGGGCCGCGGCGCGGGCTCCTTCGCCGCGGCCGGGGCGGCCCGCGATGCCGCGGGTGCGGATGCACCGATCGCGAGCTTGCCGCGCGCCGCCGCAACCGCCAGGGTTCGCCCAAACGACTGCGTCACCGCCTCGTCCAGGACCGCGAACTTTTCGTCGTCGAGTGCGTCGCGCCCCTCAATGATCGACAGCAGCGCGGCGAATGACGGGATGCTCTCCAGGAAGGCCGGCGCGTTCTCGGTATCGAACGCCTTGGGGTCCTGGGCGGCCTGACGGATCTCCTTCGCCTTCGTCAGGCACTGGACCAGCGCCGCGAAGTTGGGACCGTCCATATGGGTAACCGTCAGGACCCGATCCAGGACCGCCATGACCCGGGCACGCGCCTCGGATAGGGCCGCCTTTTTTTCTTCGGCCGCCAGAGCCTGGGCGACGGTCTGGAGCACGGGCTCGAGCGCTTTGATGCTGTCGATCTCCGATATCGCCGGCACATTGACCGAGAGCGAGCGAGCTGCCTCCAGCACGCGGTGACGGACGTCGACGAAGTCCGTGCGGATCTTGGCGATTTCATCGACGAGCGTCTCGGGCGGCAGGGTCCCGGAGGCCTGAAGCTGCTGGGTTGCCTGGGTGAGGGTTGCGGCAAGTGTCGTGAACCGTTCACTCAGTGCTGCCAGACGCTTGCCCAAGTCCTCGAGGTTCAGAGCCATGGGGTGAACTCGATTCTAACGCGGGGGTCCCGGGACCTGTCAAAAACAGGCGGATGCCCCCAAGCGCCCCGGAAGGGCCGGGTTTTATCGTGCTTCCGCGGTGATAGACTCCTGGCGTGGCGCACCCTCTGGAAGGCATCGTCGTCGCCGATCTCACCCAGAACGTTGCCGGGCCCTTCTGCACCCAAACCCTCGGCGATATGGGCGCCGAGGTCATCAAGATCGAGCGGCCCGGCCGCGGGGACGACGCGAGAGCGTGGGCGCCGCCCTACTGGGGCCGGGAGAGCGCCACCTTCATCTCGTTGAATCGCAACAAGAAGAGCCTCGCCCTCGACCTCAAGTCCCCGGGCGGGCTCGAGGTCCTGCACCGACTCGTCGGCCGCGCCGATGTTTTCGTCCAGAGCCTCCGTCCGGGGGCGATCGACGAGCTCGGGCTCGACTTCGCGGGCGCAAGCCGAATAAATCCACGGATCGTCTACTGTTCCGTCACCGCGTTCGGAGCGCGTGGGCCACTGAGCCGCCTGCCCGGGTACGACCCATTGATGCAGGCCTACAGCGGCTTGATGTCCGTGAATGGTCACCCGGACCAGGAGCCGGCCCGCGTGGGGACATCGATCGTCGACATGGGCACCGGGATGTGGGCGGCGCTGGGCGTCGTCGCCGCGCTTCGCCAGCGCGACACGACCGGGCGCGCCATCGAGGTCACGACTGCGCTTTTCGAGACCGCGCTGATGTGGATGTCGTATCACGCGATGGGCTACCTCGCCTCGGGCGCCGTGCCTCAGCCGCAGGGCTCGGGGACGGCGATGATCGCCCCCTATCAGGCCTTCCCCACCGCCGACGGTTTCGCGATGATCGGCGCGGCGTCCGACGCGTTGTTCGCCCGGCTGGCGGCGGCGCTCGGCTGCCCCGAGATGGTCGAGGACGCGAGGTTCAAGGACAACCCCGCGCGCGTGAGCAACCGGGTGGCGCTCGTCGCGGCGCTCTCCGCCCGCACGCGGGAGCGCAAGGCGGCCGAGCTCGTCGAGGCGCTTCGCGTCGCCGGGGTGCCGGCGGCGCCGATCCTCAGCGTGGATCAGATGCTGCAGGAGCCGCAGACGCGCGAGAGCGGCGTGATCGTCGGCGCGCCCCATCCCCGCCTGCCCGACTACCGGAGCATCGGCTTGCCGCTCACGTGGGACGGCGTTCGGCCGGCCGTGCGTCGCGTCCCCCCGCTCCTCGGGGAGCACAGCGGCGACGTCCTCACCTGGCTCGGTTACACGCTCGACGATGTGCGGAGCCTCAAGGGAAAAGGCGTCATCCAGTGACGAGCTTCCGCCATCTCCTGGTCACTCGCTCGGACGACGCGCGCGTCGTCACGGTGACCCTGAACCGTCCCGAGCAGATGAACGCGATGAACACCGCGATGGGTGAAGACCTGCTCGCCTGCTTCGATGGCTTCCAGCGCGATGCGGACGTGCGCGCGATCGTGTTCACCGGCGCGGGCGACCGGGCGTTCTGCGCCGGCGGTGATCTCAAGGAGCGCAACGCCATGACCGACGAGGCGTGGCGCGCGCAGCACGTGATCTTCGAGCACGCGGCATTCCGCGTGCTGCGGTGTCCGGTGCCGGTGATCGCGGCGGTCGAAGGATTCGCGCTCGCGGGCGGCTGCGAGCTCGCCATCCTCTCGGACTTCATCGTCGCCGGCGACACGGCGGTCTTTGGCGTGCCGGAGACGACGCTCGGCATCTTTCCGGGTATCGGCGGCACGCAGCTCTTGCCGCGGATCGTGGGCACGCCGCTGGCCAAGGAGCTGATCTTCACGGGGCGCCGGATGAAGGCCGACGAGGCCAAGGCGGCCGGGTTGATCAACCACCTCGTGCCGGCGGGCCAGGCGCGCGCGACCGCGACCCAGATCGCCGCGACGATCGCGAAGAACGGTCCGATCGCGGTGCGCCAGGCCAAGAAGGCCATCGCCTACGGCGCCGAGACGGACCTCGACACCGCGATGATCCTCGCGATCGAGGCCTATAATGCGACGGTCGTGACCGAGGACCGCCTCGAGGGCGTCCGCGCCTTCAACGAGAAGCGGAAACCCGAGTTCAAGGGGAAGTGACGATGGCCTCGATCGAGCTGTCGCTGACGGACGAGCAGCGCGCGCTCCGCGCGGGCGTGCTGGAGATCTGCAAGCGGTATCCCGGCGAGTACTGGCGCGACCTCGACGCCCGCCGCGAGTACCCCGAGAAGTTCGTGACCGAGCTCACCGAGGCGGGCTATCTGGCGGCGCTGATCCCGCCGGAATACGGCGGCGCGGGGCTCGGCATTCGCGAGGGCGGGCTGATCCTCGAGACGATCAACTACTCGGGGGGGAACGCCGGTGCCTGCCACGCCCAGATGTACATCATGGGGACCGTGCTGCGGCACGGCTCCGAGGCGCAGAAGCGCGAGTACCTGCCGAAGATTGCGACGGGCGCGTTGCGACTCCAGGCGTTCGGCGTCACCGAGCCGAACTCGGGCTCCGATACGACGAAGCTTCAGACGACGGCAATCCGCACGGGCGATCGCTACGTCGTCAACGGCCAGAAGATCTTCATCTCGCGCGTGCTCCAGTCCGATCTGATGCTGCTCCTGGCGCGGACGACTGCGGTGAACCAGGTCAAGCGCCGGACCGATGGCCTGTCGGTCTTCCTGATCGACATCCGCGACCTGAAGGGATTCGAGGTCCGGCCGCTCCGGATGATGATGAACCACTCGACGAACGCGCTGTTCTTCGACAACGTCGAGATCCCGGCCACGAGCCTGATCGGCGAGGAAGGCAAGGGCTTCCACTACATCCTGGACGGGATGAACGCCGAGCGCATCCTGGTCGCCTCGGACTCGCTCGGCGACGCGCGCTGGTTCATCGAGAAGGCCGTCGCGTACTCGAACCAGCGCGTGATCTTCGGCCGGCCCATCGGCGCCAACCAGGGCGTGCAGTTCGCGATCTCGCGCTCGCACATCTCCACCGACGCGGCGCAGCTGATGCGCGACAAGGCCGCGGCGCTCTTCGACGCGGGCCAGCCGTGCGGGGGCGAGGCCAACATGGCGAAGTTCCTCGGCGCCGAGGCGGCCTGGGAAGCCGGGAACGCGTGCATCGACTGTCACGGTGGCTACGGGTACGCCGAGGAGTACGACGTCGAGCGGAAGTTCCGGGAGTGTCGTCTCTACAAGACGGCGCCGATCAACAACAACCTCATCCTCGCCTACGTCGGCGAGCACGTGCTGGGGATGCCGAGAAGCTATTGATTCAGATCGGGGGGAGCGGCGCCGCTCCGCGGGGACCCAGGGCGTCGAGTCGGGGCCGTTGCCGCCGCGCGAATTTGATTGAAGATTGGGGGGAGCTCAGCGCTCCCCCAATCCCCCCACCGAGAGGTGACGCTAGCGGGAGCGACCGGAGGATTTGCCGTCCAGGAACGAGCGGAGCATCCACGCCATCTTCTCGTGCTCTTCCATCAAGCCCGTGAGAAAGTCGTTCGTGCCCATGTCGTGAAACTTGCTTGCCGTGGCGTCCGCGTCGGCGCGTAGCTGACGGATGAGTGCCTCGTGGTCGGCCAGGAGATTCTCGAGCATGTCCTCGGCGCTCGGGTACTGCCCGGGATGCTCCTTGAGTCGCGCCGCCTCCACGAACTCGCCGAGCGTCGCGACCGAGTGGCCGCCGAGCGTACGCGCGCGCTCGGCCACGTCGTCGACGAAGTCGTCGATCGCCTCGTACTGCTCGCCGAAGAACTTGTGCAGGTCATTGAACTGGGGACCGACGACGTTCCAGTGATAGTTGCGGGTCTTCGTATACAGCACGTACTCGTCGGCGAGTAGTGCGTTGAGGATCTTGACCACGCCCGCGCGGTCTTTGTCGTTGATACCGAGATTGGGATTCATCGGGACCTCCTCTACCTAGGATGCCGGCCGCCGCTCGATGGGTTCGCCTTCCACCATGCTACAGTTCTCCACATCCCGGAGGTCTGGAGGATGCCATGAAGCTGCCGGCGCGTGTCACGATTTGTGAGGTGGGGACCCGGGATGGGTTCCAGATCGAGCCCGACTTCATTCCGACCGAGCAGAAGGTCGAGGTCGTGAATCTCCTGTCGGACGCGGGCGTGCCCCGGATCGAGGTGACCTCGTTCGTCCACCCGAAGGTGGTCCCCCAGCTGCGCGACGCTGAGCAGGTCATGGCGCGCATCGCGCGGCGGCCGGGCACGCGCTATGCGGCGCTCGTTCCCAACGACAAGGGTGCCGTGCGCGCCCTCGACGCCGGCGTCGACGCGATTCACACGGTCGTCTCGGCCAGCGAAAGCCACAACCTCGCCAACGTGAACATGACGATCGCCGAGTCGATGGAGAAGCTGCGGGCCGTCATGCAGGTCGCCGAGCGCGCGAAGGTCGCGGTGGCGTGCGGCATCTCCACGTCGTTCGGCTGCCCGTTCGAAGGCGACGTGCCGCTGGCGCAGCTCGAAAGCGTGGTGCGGCGCCTCACCGACATGGGCGCGCGCGCGGTCGGCCTGGCCGACACCACGGGCATGGCGAACCCTCGTCAGGTCGCGCGCGTCCTCGAGCACCTCACGCCGAAGTTCCCGGGGATCGAGTGGACCTTGCACACGCACGACACGCGCGCGATGGCGATCCCGAACATTTTGGCCGCCATGGAGTACGGGGTCACGAACCTCGACGGCTCGATCGGCGGCCTCGGCGGCTGCCCGTTCGCCCCGGGCGCGTCGGGCAACGTCTGCAGCGAGGATCTGGTGCACTGTCTGGCTGCGATGGGCGTCGAGACCGGGATCGATCTCGACCGTCTGATCGCGGTCTCGCGCCGGGTGCAGGAGATCATCGGCCGCGCGCTCCCCGGTCAGATCGTCAAGGCGGGGAAGTCGACGCGGCGCTACCCGGTGCCCGACACCGTCGCGGGTCGCGTCCCGGCTGCCCGCGCGTGACGAAGCAGGCGCGCCGGATGCTGGCGCTGATGGACCGGGCCACCACCTCCTGGCACATCCCGAACGTGGGGCGGGCCAAGGGACGCGTGCTGCGCCGGCTGCTCGACCGCCACCGGCCCACGCGCGCGATCGAGCTCGGGTCCTTGCTCGGCTACTCGGCGATCCTGATCGCCGGCTCGATGCCGCCGCGCGGACGGCTGACGTGCATCGAGGCGAACCCGTTCCTGGCGTACCTGGTGCGCGCGAACGCCGCCGAGGCCGGCCTGGCCCGGCGGGTGAAAGTGGTCGCCGGCGACGCGCTGCGGGTGATCCCGCTGCTGCCCGGCCGCTTCGACTTCGCCTTCATCGACGCCGAGAAAGAAGACTATCTCGACTACCTCCGACAGCTCGAGCCCAAGCTCGTGCCCGGCGCGGTGATCGTCGCCGACAACACGGGCATCGCGCGCCGCGAGGTGGCGCCCTATCTCGAGTACGTCCGGACCGGCGGTCGCTACGATAGTCGCGGCTATGACTTCGACGACGACGCGATGGAGGTCTCCATCCTCCGTCGCTGATCGGCCGCGAGCGGCCGCGGCGCGGAGCCGATGTAGTCGGCGCGCGGCCGGATGAGCCGGTTGTCGGCGTACTGCTCGAGCGCGTGGGCGCACCAGCCCGCGATCCGCCCCACCGCGAAGATCGACGTGCAGAAGTCCGGCGGGATCCCGAGCGCGTCGTAGACCACGGCCGAGAAGAAGTCGACGTTCACCGGCAAGGTCGTGCGGGCCCGCATCGCGTCGTAGACCCGCTCGGCCACCTCGAAGAGCTGCTGCCGGCCGGTCGCCTCGGCCATCGACTTCGCCATCCCGCGGAGCACCCGGGCCCGCGCGTCGTCCACGCGATACACGCGATGACCGAAGCCGGGCACGCGCACTCGCGGATTGCCGCGCTCGTGCTTGGACAGTCCGGCCCGCGCCCCGAGACGCGCCTCGATGTAGCTCTCGGCGCGCGACGGCTCGCCGATCTCGAGCAGCATCGCCAGAACGTCCTCGTTGGCGCCGCCGTGCCGCGGGCCCTTGAGCGTCGCGACCGCGGCCACGATGGCGGCGTGCAGGTCGGTCAAGGTGGCGACGCCGACTCGAGCCGCGAACGTCGACGCGTTCAGCTCGTGATCGGCGTGAAGCGTGAGCACCAGGTCCAGGACCCGCGCGACCTCACGCGATGGTGCCCGGCCCTCGAGGAGCTCCAGGAAGTACGCTGCGTGCGACGTGGCGGCCGCGGTGCTCACGGCGGCGCGGCCGGTGCGGATCCGCTGCCAGGCGGCGACCGTCTCCGGCACCAAAGTCATCAGGCGAAACGCCTTCGCGAGGTTGGCGTCGGGCTCGTTCGAGCGCGCGTCCGGATCGCGCGTCGCGGCCAGCGACACCGCCGTCCGCAGGGCGTCGAGCGGGTGCGCATCGTGTGGAAGGGTCTGGAGCAGATCGGCGACGGCAGGGGGCAAACCGCGCGCCGCCTGGAGCCGTGACGCGAACCGGGCCGACTCGGCGGCGGACGGCAGCTCCGTTGATTGATCAATATTGATTATACTTGATTACAGTTGACTGGACTAGTCGACCCTGGACGAGGCCGGCCGGGCCTGTTAGCGTCGGAGGCGTACGCGCCATGGTCACCGTGAACGGCGAGGAATACCTGACGGTCAAAGAGGCGACCCGCCTGCTCGGCGTGAAGCCGGCGACGCTCTATGCCTACGTGAGCCGCGGCGTCCTGCGGAGCTACCGGCAGGGCATCAAGCGCCAGCGGCTCTACCGGAGGGCGGAAGTCGAAGGACTCCTGAGATTGGCGCCCAGCGCGACTCGAAGCTCGAACGTGATCCCGCTCCGCGCCCCGGCGCGGCGCGCCCGGATCCCGCTCGCCGAGTCCTGGATCCGGGACTGACATGGCAACGCTCAGGCGGGCGGCCTTCCTCAACCCGGGGCGCGATCTGGCCGGTGGGGTCGACCTCGCGCGGCGCGCGGAAGCGCTCGGCTATCAAAGCGTCTGGGTAACCCACGGCTCCGGGCGCGACTCGTTCCTCGTCCTCGCCGCCTACGGCGCCGCGACGACGCGGCTCGGGCTCGGCAACGGCGTCGTCCCGATCTATCCGCGGCATCCGGTCGCGATGGCCCAGGCGGCGCTCACGCTCTCGGAGCTGACGGGCGGGCGCTTCACGCTCGGCCTGGGCGTGAGCCACCGGGCCAGCATGGAAGGGATGCTCGGCCTCTCCCTGCACGAGCCCCTCGCCGTGATGCGGGAGTACGTCGCCGTGCTCCGCGGCGCCGTCGGCGGCACCGCCGCCTTCGACGGCCGGCACTACCGCGTCAAGTGGAGCCTCGCGGTTCCGGAGCGTCCCCCGGCGCCGGCGATCTACCTCGCGGCGCTGTCCAGGAACATGCTCGAGCTGGCCGGCGAGATCGCCGACGGCGTGGTCCTCTGGCTCTGCTCAC
>QHSQ01000497.1 GCA_003221615.1 Candidatus Rokuibacteriota bacterium
CCGGCCGATCATCGCGTAGGCGATTCCGGCGTTCCCGGACGAGCTGTCGAGCACAGTCTTGCCGGGCTTGAGTCGTCCGTCGTCGACGGCGCTCAGCAGCATCCTCAGGACCGGCCGGTCCTTGAGCGAGCCCCCGGGATTCAGAGACTCCATCTTGGCGAACACTTCCACGTCGGGCAGCTCGCGCCGCAGGACGTCCACCGGGACCAGTGGCGTGTCGCCCACGGCCCGCAGCGACGGATAGCGGCCGACGAGCGCCTCGATTCGTGGGTCCCAGGGCATGGCTGGTCTATCTCCCCAACCCGGAAAGGGTCACGGGAGCGATTCTATCGTCATTGGCAAGCGAGGGCCGGTCCTGACGGGGTGTGACGGTGGCACCGGGATCCGAGGCGATCCGAGGATCCGACCGTGAAAACATGCTACCGTTCTATGAAACCCGCCTCCTGGCGTTACGCTTCAAAATTGCCTGAGCGGAGGACCAACGTGCGCACGATCTTTAGCCGTTCAATCCTCGCGTCGATGATCGTCGGGCTTTTCTTCGTCGCAGCCTGCGCCAAGCGCCCCGCCACCACCGTCAGCCAGGCGCCCGCCCCTGCCCCTGCTCCGGCGCCGAGGCCAGCGCCCACTCCCGCACCACCGCCGGCCGCCGCTCCCGCTCCGCCCCCGGCGGCCGTCGCGCCGCCGCCGGCCGCGCCGCGTCCAGCACCGAAAGACTATCGTCCGGACGATGCGCTCAAGCCGATCAACTTCGCGTTCGATTCGGCGGCGATCCGGCCGGCGGACGCCAAGATCCTCGACGCGAGCGCGGCCTGGCTCGTCAAGAACGGTGACTATGTTCTCCTCATCGAGGGCCATTGTGACGAGCGGGGTACGGACGAGTACAACCTTGCCCTCGGCGACCGGCGGTCCAGATCCGCGATGGACTATCTGGTGGCGCACGGCGTTAAGAGCGACCGCATCACGATCGTCTCATTCGGTGAGCAGCGGCCACTGTGCCGTGAGTCGAACGAGGCGTGCTGGGCGAAGAACCGTCGCGACATGTTCCTGATCAAAGAGCGCTGAGGAAGACGGGGGTCGACCGAGCGCGCGGGCGAGCGTCCGCGCGCTCCACCCCTACTCGATAGCCTCCACCGGCGGTGGAGCGTACGTCTGCGGCGTGAACGCTTCTGGCTTTGGCCAGTACATCCGCACCTGGAGCGCGAATGGCCCGTTGGGCGCCGGCAGCCAGTTCGCCTCTCGGCTCGGCCCCGGCGACCGGTTCTGGATGTAGATCGTCAGCGAGCCGTCCTGGCCGTACTTCACTCCCTCGGTACGATCGCCGATCGAGTACCGCTTGAGCGGGTTGGTGACCATGAGCTGGGACGGTAAGCCGTACAGGGTCATCGACCAGAATCCCTTGACCGGCGGGAGCTGATCCCTGCTGAAACGCATCACGTAACCATTTTTCGACGCGTCGAGCAGCTTCCCGCTCACGTCTTCCCGCGTCGCGCAGTCGTAGGCTTCTTCCCGGTCGTTACCGTAGAGGCCGAGCTTTGCGGCGGCGGCCCGGACGAGATACTGGCCTTGCATTCGATTCCTATCGCCGAAAGCGCCGCCGACCAGGGTCCACCCATTTTTCTCCTCGCCCAGCTTCTGCTCGGCGATCTTGGTCTTTGCGGCGCCGACGCCTTCTTCGATCGCCTTCCGGATCTCCAGCGGCAACTGTGCGGCGTCGAGCTTGCGATGGGGTCCGATCCCGATCGTCGCGAATCGCTCGAGCAAGGCTTGCTCGCTTGGATGCGGCTCGACCTGGCCGAGGAGGAAGTTGACGTAGCCGATGAATCCGGCGCCATCCGCCCACTTCTGAAGGAACGGAGGGGAATCGATCGGGACGTGCTTCGGCGCCGGCCGCCCCAGGAACTTGCTGAGCGGCGCGAGGCTGAACCGCTTCTGTAGGGCCCGCACGTTGGAGACATCCGCCGGGCCCTGAACCGCGAAGCGGACGATGCCGTGCACGAGATTTCCCTCGCTCCTCACCACGGCCGTGATCCTCGCGGGCTTCTCCCCTGACCACGTCGGGCCGGCGATCAAGTAGTAGCCCTTGCTGAAGCCCGTGGTGCGGGCGCCGAGGTAGCCGACGTTGTGGGTGTACAGATCGACGAGCTGAACGGTGTAGTATCGCTGGTCCTTGATCTCCGGAACGCCGATCACCATCGGTTCGGTGCGCAGGTCGAGCCACGTGAGCGAATAGAGCGTGTCGTTGTTCGGCTGGACGATCGCCTTGAACTCAGGGCCGATCAGCGCCGTGGTGTGATGAAGCTGATTGAAGGGCCCGGCGTAAGCCTTCGAGCTTCGGTCGATGGCCTGGACGTACATCGTGCGGTAGTTCTCCAGCATGGGGTACGCGTAGATGTACGCCTCCTCGGCGACCGCCTTCGCCGTCTCGGCGGTGAGCGGCTCTGCCGCTCCAGCGGCGAAGGCGCTGAGGCAGACGACCGCCGTGGTGACCACCCGAATGAGATGTCTCATGGCGCTCCTTGTATGCGAGGGAGTTCTGCCGGCGAGCCGAATTGCGCCGTCCGGGGTTTCGTCACTGGCGCGCGGTGACTTCGAAGACGTGGGAACCCCAGGCCGGAAGATCGAGATAGAGGCCGCGGCGGCGG